>NZ_CP196809.1:3613392-3916741 GCF_051912545.1 Nocardioides sp. N13(2025)
TGCAACCGCAAGATCGAGGTCCGCCCCTTCGACGGGATCGCCTGAGGCCGTCGTCGTGGACGACCTCGACGAGGTCATCACCCGGGTCCACCGCGCCGAGTGGGCCCGGGTCGTCGCCACCCTCGCGCGGCGCTTCGGCGACCTCGACATCGCGGAGGAGGCCGCCGCCGAGGCGTTCGCGACCGCCGTCGAGCGGTGGCGTGCCGACGGCGTACCTGCCAACCCGGGCGGGTGGCTGACCACCACCGCCGGCAACAAGGCCCTCGACCGGCTGCGGCGCGAGCGCAGGCGGGACGACAAGCAGAAGGAGGCGAGCACGATGCTCCACTCCACACCCGACCCGGTCGGGGCGATCGAGGACGGCCGCCTTCGCCTCCTCTTCACCTGCGCCCATCCGGCCCTGGCGATGGACGCCCGGGTCGCGCTGACCCTGCGCATGGTGGGGGGCCTGACGGTGGCCGAGATCGCGCGGGCGTTCCTCGTGCAGGAGACCACGATGGCGCAGCGGATCACCCGCGCCAAGGGCAAGGTCAAGGCGGCCGGCATCCCCTACCGGGTGCCCGAGGCGGAGGACCTGCCGCACCGGGTGGCCGGGGTGCTCGCCGTGCTCTACCTCGTCTTCAACGAGGGCTATCTGGCCAGCAGCCCCGACACCGACCCGGTCCGCGCCGACCTCACCGGGGAGGCGATCCGGCTGACCCGGCTGGTGCGCGAGCTGATGCCCGACGAGGCCGAGGTCGCGGGGCTGCTGGCGCTGATGCTGCTCATCGAGGCCCGACGCGCGGCCCGGGTCTCGACCCAGGGCGAGCTGGTCACCCTCGACCAGCAGGACCGCGGCTCCTGGGACCGCGCGCTCGTCGCGGAGGGGCACGCGCTCGTCCGCGACCGCCTGGCCTCGGGAGAGCCCCCCGGCCGATACCAGGTCCTCGCCGCCATCAACGCCGTTCACACCGACGCCCGCGACGCGCGCGACACCGACTGGTCACAGGTCGTCGCCCTCTACGACCAGCTCGCCGCGCTGGACCCGTCCCCGATCGTGGCGCTCAACCGGGCGATCGCGGTGGCGGAGCTCGACGGCCCGCACGTCGCGCTGGCCCAGGTCGACGCGCTCGCCGAGCCACTTGCCGGCTACCACGCCTTCCACGCCACCCGGGCCGACCTCCTGCGACGGCTCGGCCGGAGTGCCGACGCGCGGATGGCGTACGACCGGGCGATCGCGCTCGCCGGCAACGGTGCCGAGACGGCGTACCTCACGCGGCGGCGCGACGAGCTTGGCTAGACGGCCCGCAGCCACTCGCTGAGGGCGGTCGTCCCCGCTTCCCCGAGCGGGACCCTCGTGGTGGTCGCACCAGGCTCGGCCCAGGTGATGCCCATCCGACGCCACAGGTCGGTCACGACCCAGCCGTCCAGCAGGTGGTGGCCGTCGCTGGCGTGGGCCTTGGGCGGCCGGAGCCACCGGGTGCGGGCCCGGTTGTCGGAGACCTGGCGGAAGTAGGGCGCCAGCTCCGCGGGGCCGACGCCGACGGTGGCCGCGACGAGCGGCGCGTCACCGGCCCAGGTGTCGTCGTACTCCCCGGGGCCGAAGTAGCCCGGCAGGTTGACGAACCGGTCGAGCTCCGCGCCCCGGTCGACGAGCTGGTGGGTCCAGAGCACGTCCTCGTAGATGCTGATCGCCGAGGCGCAGGTGCCGAGCCGGCGCGTCAGCTCCACCGCGAGCGAGTCGGACGGCACGACGTAGTGCGGCACCAGGGTCACCCAGCCGCCGACCGGCTGCTCGACGAGGACGTCCCAAGGGTCGCCGTGGGGCTGCGCGGGGCCGAACCCCGTCACCGGCTCGACCCGGTGACCCACGCCGCGCAGCAGCGAGAGGAGGACGTCGACCACCTCCTCGGCGTCCTCGCTGCGGACCGCCACGGCGCTGAGCAACACACTCACGCGGGGATGCTCGCACGTGCCGGCACCGGCGCGGGTCCGATTCGGGCGGCTGGGTGCGGGCTGGGAGAATCGGGGCCGTGACCGCCCCCCGCCGACCCGGCCTGATGACCGACCTCGGCGCCGCGGTCCTGGCGCTGGTGCTCGTGGGCATCGCGGGTCGGCTCGGGCTGTGGCAGTACGACGCCTGGCAGGCGCACCGCGACGCCGAGGCGCGCGACCTGTCCGGGGTCGCGCCGGTGCCGCTGGACGACCTGATGGGCAGCGACGACCCGTTCCCAGCGCCCGAGCTCGGCCGCCCGATCGAGGTGAGCGGCGAGTGGCTCGACGGGGGCTTCTGGGTCGCCGACCGGGAGCACGACGGGGAGACGGGCTACTGGGCCGTCAGCCCGCTGCAGACCGGCGACGCCGCCGTGCTCGTCGTACGAGGCTGGGCGGCGGAGCCGGACGAGTCGCAGCTCGCCGCGACGGGCGCAGCCGACGTCACCGGGTGGCTCCAGGCGCCCGAGGGCACCCTGGTCACCGACGACGACCCCGACGACGACGTCTTCCCCGAGATCCGGGTCGCCGACGCGGTGCAGCGCGTCGACGTCGACCTCTACTCCGCCTACCTCGTCAGCCAGGAGCCGACCGGCGGCCTGCAGGCCGCCGAGCTCAAGGCGCTGCCCGACCCGGGCCGCTTCACCGGCGTGCGCAACCTGCTCTACGCCGTCGAGTGGTGGGTGTTCGGGGCGTTCGCCGCCTTCATCTGGTGGCGCTGGCGCAAGGACGCGACCGCACCCGAGGCCGTGGACGTCGACCAACGGGCGGCCGGATAGGTGGTGCCGGATAGGTTGGCGGCCGTGTCACGCAACCTCACCGCCTACCGCGTCATGGCCACCGTCGTCGGGGTCCTGCTCGTGGTGCTCATCCTGGTCGGCGTCCCGCTCGCAAACTTCGACGGGTCCCCGATGTGGGGCCTCTTCGACAGCACGCCGATGTGGGTGTCGACCGGCTCCGACGCCAACAACCTCGGCGAGATGATCACGACCTACCTGGGCATCGCCCACGGCTGGCTCTACATGATCTTCCTCTTCAGCGCGTTCCTGCTCTCGCGCCGCGCCGGCTGGGACTTCCCCTTCACCCTCGTGACGCTGGTGTGCGGCACCATCCCGATCCTGTCCTTCTGGGCCGAGCACCGCGCGACCGAGCGGGTGCGGGCCGAGCACCCCGAGCTCGCCTAGGGTCGCGAGCATGACGACCGCGTTCGTGTTGGGCGGGGGCGGCGTGCTCGGCGCCGTCGAGGTCGGCATGCTGCGCGCGCTGCTGGAGCGCGGCATCGTCCCTGACCTGGTGCTCGGCACCAGCGTCGGCGCCCTCAACGGCGCACTCGTCGCCCGTCAGCCCGAGCTCGCGGTGATCGACCGGCTGACGCAGCTGTGGGTCGCGACCGCGCAGAGCCGTGAGGTCTACCGCGACCGGCCGCTGCGCACGGTGCGGCGAGCCGTGTCCACCGGCACCCACATCTATTCCTCCACGCCACTGCGCACGCGGCTGGAGGAGGAGCTCGGGGACGCGCGCTTCGAGGACCTGCCGGTGCGGTTCTCGGTCTGCGCGGCCAGCATCGAGCGCGCCGCCGAGCACTGGTTCAGCGAGGGCCCGATCGTGCCCGCGATCCTGGCCAGCGCCGCCGTGCCCGGCCTGCTCCCGCCCGCGGAGGTCGACGGTGAGCACTTCCTGGACGGCGGGCTGGTCAACTCCATCCCGGTCGGCCGCGCGGTCGAGCTCGGCGCGACCCGGGTGTTCGTGCTCCAGGTGGGCCGCATCGACCGGCCGCTCACCGCGCCGACCAAGCCCTGGGAGGTCGCCAGGGTCAGCTTCGAGGTGGCGCGACGCCACCGCTTCATGCGCGACATGGCCACCATCCCCGACAGCGTCGAGGCGCACGTCCTGCCCGCGGCCGGCACGTCCCCCCGCGACGACTCGCTGCTCGCCCACCGCGCCCTCCTCGATCCGTCCGGCAGGAGCGTGCAAGCGCGCATCGATGCGACGTACGACGCCTCCCGGACCTACCTCGACGAGGCGCTCGGCCCCGGCACGGACCCGACGTCGTGAGCACCCCCATGGTCTGGGCGTTGCGCCGCCTGGTCGTCGCACCCGCGGTGATCGCCCTGACCGTGGTGCTGTGGGTGACGCTGCCGGTCTGGCTCCTCGCCGCCGCCGCCCTGTCCCCGGTCCTGCCGGGACGGTGGCGGGCGCTCCGCCTGCTGTGGGTGGTGATCGTCTACCTCAGCTTCGAGACCCTGCTGCTCGCCGTGCTGCTGGGCCTGTGGATCGCCAGCGGCTTCGGCTGGCGGATCCGCTCGCCCTACTTCGCCGGCATCCACTACGACCTGGTGCAGGGCACGCTCATCGTGTTCTTCCGCGAGGCCAGGCGCGTGCTGGCGCTGCGGATCCGCACCGACGGCCCGCACCCGCCGCGGGTGCCGGAGGGACCGGTGCTGGTGATGTGCCGGCACGCCGGGCCGGGCGACTCGTTCACCCTGATGTACGCCCTGCTGCACTGGTACCACCGCGAGCCGCGCGTGGTCCTCAAGAACACCCTCGCCTGGGACCCGGCGATCGACGTCGTCCTGCGCCGCATCCCGGCGCGGTTCATCTCGCCGAACCCCGAGGCCGGCGAGGACCTCGAGTCGCAGATCGCCGCCCTCGCGACGGGCCTGGACCACAACGACGCGTTCGTGATCTTCCCCGAGGGCGGCAACTTCACGTCGGAGCGTCGGGACCGGGCGATCGCGCGGCTGCGCAAGCTCGGCCTCGAGCGGATGGCGGTGCGCGCGGAGGAGATGACCCACGTCCTCGCGCCCCGGCCCGGCGGCGTACTGGCTGCGCTCGACGCGGCTCCCGAGGCCGACGTGCTCGTCGTCGCCCACACCGGGCTCGACCACCTCGTCACCGTCAGCGACCTCTGGCGCTCGCTGCCGATGGACAAGCAGATCACCATGCGCTGGTGGCAGGTCGCGCGCGAGGAGATCCCGTCCGGCCGCGAGGAGCGGATCGACTGGCTCTACGGCTGGTGGGAGCGCGTGGACCAGTGGGTCGAGGAGAACCGACCCTCGGACGTCCGCTGAACGACTCGGGCGGTGCCCCAGCCACCTCCGCGTCGTACGGAACGTGGCTGGGACACCGCCCGAAGCCGGTGCGCCGGAGTGCGGCTACTTCTTGTGCGGCACGTCGTCGATGTCGATGATCTCCGCGGGCTGGTCCGGGGTGGTGGCCTCGGACGGCTCCTCGACGCTGTCGCTGATGGCCTCGCCGGGGGCGCCGCCGCCGATGTCCTCGGTCGCGGGGGCGTCCGCCGTCACCACGTCGTCGGACGAGATCGTCTCCTCCGGCAGCGGGTCGGTGAGCGGGTCACCGGACGTCGTCGCCGGGGTGACCGGCGCGGCAGCGGGAGCGGACGAGGTGGGCGCGGACGGGGCCGGGGACGCGGGCGGGGCCGGCGGGACGTAGGTCGACTGCCAGTGCGCGCTGTCGTCCTGCTTGGCGCGTAGCTTGTTGGCGACGACGCCGACGATGGCGAGCAGCCCGCCGAGCAGCAGGACCTTCTTGAGCTTGCCGCCCCGGGGCTCGGGCTCCACGCCGCGCAGCTCGTTGACCTTGGCCGCGGCCAGGTCGCGGCTGGCCGACGCGCGCTCGGCGGCGAGGGCTGCGCCCACGGACGCCTTGTCGGCCGCGGTCGCCCGGGCCTCGGCCAGGAGCGGTGCGGCCTTCTCGCGGGCCTCGGTGGCCTTCTCCGCCGCCAGCGCGGCGCCCACGGACGCCTTCTCCGCGGCGAGGGCGCGACCCTCGGCGATGAGCGGGGTGGCCTTCTCGCGGGCGTCGGTGATGGCGGGTCCGGCCTTCTCGACGGCCTGCTCCCACGCCGACTCCAGCTGGGGGATCACGGTCTCCGTGATCTGGTCCGAGAGCTGCTCGACGTAGTCGTGGGCGCGGTCCATGAGGGACTTCTTGCGGCCGAAAGGCATGCGTGACCTCCTCTTTCAGGTGTGACTCCATCTCACCATGCCCACCCTGAGCCGACCAGCCCCGTCCGGGTGGGTGGACGCCCGGACGCCCTGCCTGGGCAGGGGGTGGGCTCCGCGTGGCAGGATCGAGGCGCACACTGCGACCTGCAGAGACAGACACCCGAGAGGCAGATCCCATGGCCGACCCCCAGGCGACCTTCAAGACCAACCGGGGCGACATCGTCGTCAACCTGTTCCCCCACCACGCGCCCGAGACCGTCGAGAACTTCGTCGGGCTCGCGGAGGGCACCAAGGACTACCGCGACGACGCCGGTCGCTCCGGGGAGAAGTACTACGACGGCCTCGGCTTCCACCGGGTCATCGAGGGCTTCATGATCCAGGGCGGTTGCCCGCTCGGCACCGGCACCGGTGGCCCGGGCTACACGTTCAAGGACGAGATCCACCCCGAGCTCGTCTTCGACAAGCCCTACCTGCTCGCGATGGCCAACGCCGGCCCGGGCACCAACGGCTCGCAGTTCTTCATCACCGTCGGCGCCACGCCGTGGCTCAACCGCAAGCACACGATCTTCGGCGAGGTCGCCGACCAGGCCAGCCGCGACGTGGTCGACGCGATCGCCACCACCGCGACCGGCCCGATGGACCGGCCCGCCGAGCCCGTGGTGATCGAGTCGGTCACGATCGAGCGCTGAGCGTCGTCCTGACGACCGACTGAGTCAACCCTGATCGACCACCCATGACCCAGCCCTCCGAGGGCCCGGCCGCGACCGGGGTGCCGACCTGCTACCGGCACCCCGATCGCGAGACCTGGATCCGCTGCCAGCGGTGCGACAAGCCGATCTGTCCCGACTGCATGCGCGACGCCGCCGTGGGCTTCCAGTGCCCCGACTGCGTCCGGGAGGCGAGCAAGGGCTCGCGCCAGAACCGGGCGTTGTACGGCGGTGAGCGCAGCGCCGACCCGCGGCTGACGTCGTACGTCCTGATCGGCATCAACGCCCTCGTCTGGCTCGCGATCGCGGCGACGGGTGGCACCAAGTCCCGGCTCGCCGACCTGCTCGCGCTGCGGGCCAACGGCCTGTGCTCGCCGGGCGACGGCTACCTCTACGACATCGAGCGGCGCGTCTGCGAGTCGACGGGCTCGACCTTCCTGCCCGCCGTCGACGACGGGGCGTGGTGGCAGCTGGTCACCAGCGTGTTCACCCACGTGGAGATCTGGCACGTCGCGATGAACATGTTCGCCCTGTTCATCTTCGGGCCCGCGCTCGAGGGCATCATCGGCCGGGCCCGCTTCCTGGCCGTCTACCTCGTCAGCGGGCTCGCCTCGTCGGTGCTGGTGCTGTTCCTCAGCAGCCAGTACGGCTCCACGGTCGGCGCCTCGGGGGCCCTCTTCGGCCTCCTCGGCGCCCTGCTGGTCGCCGCCCGCAAGGCCCGCCTGAACTCCCAGTGGCTGATGCAGAACCTGGCGATCGGTGTCGTCATCACCGTCGTCGGGTGGCGGATGATCTCCTGGCAGGGCCACCTCGGGGGCTTCCTCGGCGGTGTCGTGGCGGCCGCGCTCATCGCCTACGCGCCGAAGGAACACCGCCCGCTCGTCCAGTGGGGCGGCCTCGCGCTGGTCACGCTGGTGCTGCTCGGGCTGACCGCGCTGCGGGTCAGCACCCTCGCCTGAGGGCCCGCCGCCCGCTTCCGCCGAGGGTGGCGGCACACGACGTACGTTCGCGTGAGGGTGGCGGCACACGACGTGCCGCAGGCTCTCCCGGTCGTCGTACGCCGCCAGGGTGGCGGCCGCGGATGGCGTATGCCGCCACCCCCGAGCCGCCATTCTTTACCCACAGGTGTGCACACAGCTGTGGATAACTACACGCGTGTAATTCTCCACAGGGGTTATGCACAGTGTGAACGAACGAGCCCGCTGGCCGGCGCCCTGGTGGCCCGCTCTACCCCAATGTGGGGACGCGCCCCGAAATCGACTCGAGCGGTGAGAGAGACGCCTTCCCTTCCCCAGGAAGGCGCCTCACTCACCGCTCGAGGCGACGAATGGTGGACCCGGATCACCGGGCCGAGGGAGAACCTACTCCCACTTGGTCGCGAAGCTGAACCCGACTGCCATGAAGGCGATGCCGACGACCAGGTTCCACTGGCCGAGGTCGTTGAAGATCCACAGCTTCGAGAGGTCGTCGGAGAAGACGTAGAAGGTGCAGATCCAGAGCAGGCCGATCAGGAAGCAGCCCAGCATGCCGACCACGACACCGCGGCCACGCCCGAGCGGGGTGGACGGGTGGGCGGAGACCATCAGGCCCAGCATGAGCAGGCCGAAGCCGATGAGGTAGTTCCAGCGGCCGAGGTCGGCGACCGCCTTGGGCGAGCCCTCCACCGGCGGGAAGGCGAGCGGGTTGCCGCGGGCCTGGGCGTAGTAGAAGGCCAGCCAGCCGATGCCGGCCACGATCAGCAGCAGGGCGATCAGGAACCTGGCGGAGAAGGTCGCGGCCTTCTCGTCGGTGGTGACCGTCTGGGACTTCGACACTGCTGCTCCTGGGGCTTGGCTGGTGCGGTGCTCCGGCGCGCTCTGGCGCCGGCCACGGGCGCCGCAGCGCCCGACGGGGGGCTAGCGTAGTCGCCATGGCCTCCCAGACCGACGTGCGCCCCGGGCGCCGCCGTGTCTGGCGCGTGGCGACCCCGGTGGTGGTGCTGCTCAGCGGGGCGCTGTTCGCGGTGAGCGCGGAGCAGAGCGACGGCACGGACCTGCGCGCCGGACGGCTGACCGACCTGGCGTCGGTCGTGCGTGCCGAGCGCGACGAGGCCGCGGACCTGACCGCCGAGGCGGCCGCGCTCAACGCCGAGGTCGAGACGCTCAGCGCCCAGCTCGGCGACCGCTCGGTCGCGCGGGTGCAGGACGAGATCGCCACGCTGGTCGATCCGGCCGGCCTCACCGAGAAGAGCGGGCCGGCCGTCCAGGTGACCCTCGACGACGCGTCGATCGAGGCCCGGTTCAGCTACGAGGGCGAGCCCAACGACCTCGTCGTGCACCAGCAGGACATCCAGGCGGTGGCCAACGCCATGTGGAACGCCGGCGCCGTCGCGGTCACCATCCAGGGACAGCGGCTCATCTCCACGACGGGCATCAAGTGCGAGGGCAACCAGGTGACGCTGCACGGGATCCCCTACTCACCGCCCTACGTGATCGTCGGCATCGGCGACCAGGCGCGGATGACGGCGGAGCTCACCACCGACCCGATCCTCGCGACCTACCGCGACTACACGACGATCCCCGGCGGCGGCGTCTTCTGGGACATGACCGCCCTCGACTCGGCCGTCGCCCCGGCCTACCAGGGCCTGCTCGACCTCACCTACGCGACGCCGATCCCCGAGTAGGTCTCGTGACGGGCGCCGAGGCGCCCTCCTCGACCAGGGGAGCCGGCTACGGCTTGACGCGCCCGCTCGGTGGCGGCGTGGTCGGGCTCTCGGTCGGCAGCGTCGGCGTCTCGGTGGGGGTCTCGGTCGGGGGCACCGTCGGGGTCTCGGTGGGGGCGGGCGGCTCCTCGTAGGCGGACACGAAGATCGTCACCGTGCTGTTCTGGTCGGCGGTGCCGCCCACGGGGATCTGGTCCACGACCGTGCCCTTGGGCTCGACGGAGGCGGCGTCGATGCGTACGTCCGGGACGAAGCCGGCCTCGCGGATGGTCCGCTCGGCCTGGGCCTGCTTCAGGCCACGGACGTCCGGGACCTTCTCGGGGCCGTCGGAGAACACGATCGTCACCGTGGTGCCCTCGGCGAGCGGCGTGCCGGCCGGCGGGTCGGTGCTCAGGACCTGGTTGACCGGCTCGTCGGAGTCCTGCTCCTGGAAGCGCACCTTGAGGTTCTGCTCGAGCATCGCGGCGCGGGCGTCCTTGCGGAGCGTGCCGACGACGTAGGGGACCTCCACCTCGGGCTTGCCGAGGGAGAGCACGAAGCTGACCGAGTCGCCGGGGTCGGCGAAGACGTCGCGGTTGGGCTCCTGCGAGATCACGAGGTCGGCCTCGACGGTCTCGGAGGTCTCCCGGCGGATCTGCCCGACCCGGAAGCCCGCGTCGACGATCTCCAGCCGCGCCTCGTCCTCGGTCAGGCCGACCAGGTTGGGCACGGCCACGCGCTGGGGTGCGTCGTCGAAGAGGACGTCGTTCATGAGGTAGGCGCCGAGCAGCAGCAGGCCGACGACGAGGAAGCCCCCGAGGAACCACCAGCCCGCCTTGCTCCGCGACGGCTCGTCGCGACGCGGCGGCGGGCCACCGACCGGGGCCGCGGCCATGGTCGACGTCGCCTCGCCGGGCGGGACGGAGGCGACGTAGTGGGTGTCGGCGGGAGGCGGCACCACGGCGGGTGCCTGGATCGGGTGCCCCGAGAGGTAGCGCTCGATGTCGGCCTTCATGGCCGCCGCGCTCTGGTAGCGGTCCTCGACGCGCTTCGCGAGCGACTTCATCACGATGGCGTCGATCTCGGGGTCGAGCTGGTCGTCGAGGTCCGACGGCGGCGCGGCCGGCTCGCGGACGTGCTGGTAGGCCACGGCCACCGGGCTGTCGCCGACGAAGGGCGGCCGGCCGGTCAGCAGCTCGTAGAGCATGCAGCCGGTGGAGTAGACGTCGGAGCGGGAGTCGACGGTCTCGCCGCGGGCCTGCTCCGGGGAGAGGTACTGCGCGGTGCCGACCACCGCGGCCGTCTGGGTCATCGTGCTGGAGGCGTCGGAGATGGCCCGCGCGATGCCGAAGTCCATCACCTTCACGTCGCCGGACGGCGTGAGCATCACGTTGCCCGGCTTGATGTCGCGGTGGATGATCCCGGCGCGGTGGCTGTAGTCGAGGGCCGACAGCACGCCGGCGGTGATCTCGAGCGCCCGCTCCGGCAGGATCTTGCGGCCCTCGCGCAGGATGTCGCGCAGGGTGCGCCCCTCGACGCACTCCATGACGATGTAGGGCTGCGCGACCCCGGAGCCGTCGGTGGCCATCTCCTCGCCGGTGTCGTAGGTCGAGACGATCGCGGGGTGGTTGAGGGAGGCCGAGGACTGCGCCTCGCGTCGGAAGCGGGCCTGGAAGGTGGCGTCGCTGGCCAGGTCCGTGCGCAGCCGCTTCACGGCCACGGTGCGCCCCAGCCGTCGGTCCTTGCCCTTGCGGACCTCGGCCATCCCGCCGCGTCCGAGGAGCTCACCGAGCTCGTAGCGGCCACCGATCAGTGTCGGCTCCGACTGGGTCATCCCTGGTTGCCCTTTCCGTTGCCCGTGAGCTTGCCGTTGGGCGTGCTGTTCCCCTTGGGCGGCTTGCCGTAGAAGCTGACCGTCACGGTGTCGCCCTCCTCGAGGGTGCCACTCGGTGCCACGTCGGCCACGGTGTCCTTCTCGGCCTCGCCGGTGTTGTCCAGCTCGACGAGCTCGGGCTCGAGGCCCAGCTCGCGCAGCCGCTTCTCGACGTCCTTGACCTTGAGGCCGATGTAGTCGCCCGGGTCGACCTCGACGGTGGCCGGCTCCGGTGCCGGCTCCGAGGTGGGCGTCTGCGTCGGGGTCTGCGACGTCTCGGTGGGGGTCTGGGTGGGGGTCTGGGTGGGGGTCTGGCTGCGGCCGGTCTGCGACGGCGTCGTGTCGCCGCTCGGGGTGTCGTCGCCGCGCGAGCCGAGCCAGACCGCGAGGAGCACCGCGAGCGCGACGGCGGCCAGGCCCAGCAGCAGCGGCCACGGAGTCGTACGACGTGACCTGCTCCTCCCGGCCGGTGCGGGCGCGGGGGAAGCCGCGGGGGCGGGTGCCGTCGCGGGCATCACCTGGGTGGTCGACGCGGCGGCTGGGGCCACGGCGGCTGCGGGGCGTACGCCGCCGGGCTCGCGCAGGGCGCGGGCGAAGGCCGCGCCGTCGGCGAACCGCTCGCCGGGGTCCTTGGACAGGGCCCGGCGTACGACCCGGGCCAGGTCGGACGGGACCGCCTCTGGCAGCTCGGGGACCGGGTTGCGCAGGTGCGCGATCGCGGTGGCGACCGGGGAGTCGGCCACGTAGGGCTTGCGCCCGGCCAGGCACTCGAAGGCGACGACGCCGAGCGAGTAGACGTCGGAGGCGGCCGTCGCGGTGCCACCCTCGGCCTGCTCGGGGGAGATGTAGGCGGGGGTGCCCAGCACCTGGCCGGTCTCGGTGAGGGCCATGCCCTCCGCCGCGCGAGCGATGCCGAAGTCGGTGACCTTGACCCGGCGGTCGGGCGTGACCAGCAGGTTGGCGGGCTTGACGTCGCGGTGGACGATCCCGCCGGCGTGGGCGACGCCGAGGGCGTCGGCGGCCTGGGCGAGGAGGTCCTGCGCCACGGCCGGGTCGAGGGGCGCGCTGGGACGCAGCAGCGCCGAGAGGGGTTGTCCCTCGACGAGCTCCATGACGAGGTAGGGGCGCGGGGTGGTCGAGCCGTCGTCGAGCGAGCTCTCGCCGTAGTCGAAGATCGACGCGATGCCCGGGTGGTGCAGCGCCGCGGCGTGGCGCGCCTCTGTCTCGAAGCGGGTGCGGAAGAGTGCGTCGTCGGCGTACTCGGTCTTGAGCACCTTGACCGCCACCGGCCGGTCGAGCACCGTGTCGCGCGCCGACCAGACCTCGCCCATCCCGCCGGTCGCGATGCGCGACTCGAGGACGTAGCGACGGGCGTCGTCGACGTGGCCGCCGGGCGTCAGCGCGGTCACTGGTTGATCACCGCCTCCATGACCGCCTTCGCGATCGGTCCGCCCAGCGCTCCGCCGCCGATCTCGTCGGGCGAGGTGTCGCTGGACTGCACGAGCACGGCGACGGCGACCTGGGGGTCGTCGGCGGGTGCGAAGGAGACGAACCAGGCGTAGGGCGGCCGGTCGCCCGAGGACTGGGCGGTGCCGGTCTTGCCGGCGACGTCGATGCCCGGGATCTGCGCAGGTGCGGCCGTGCCGTCGGCGACCGTCGCGACGAGCATCTTGGTCAGCTCCTCGGCGGTGGTGCTCGACATCGCCTTGCTGATGCTCTGCGAGTCGGTGCGGTCGAGGACGGACAGGTTGGGGGCGCGGACCTCGTCGACGACGTAGGGGCGCATCACGTCGCCGTCGTTGGCGATCGCGGCGGCGACCATCGCCATCTGCAGCGGGGTCGCCGTGACGCTGGACTGGCCGATGCCCGACATCGCGGTCTGGGGGGCGTCCATGTCGCGCGGGTAGAGCGACTTGGCCTGGCCACCGAGGTCCTCGAGCGAGGTGGAGTTGAAGCCGAACTTCTCGGCCTGGTCGGCCATCGCCTCCGTGCCCAGCTCGTTGGCGAGGGTGAGGAACGTGACGTTGCAGGACACCTGCAGCGCCTGGGTCAGGGTGATCCGCCGGCCGCCGCAGTTGCCGTCGTCGTAGTTGCCGATGGACGTGTCGGACTGCGGCAGCTTGAACTTGTAGCCGCCCGGGACCATCGAGTCGGCGTCGTAGTCGCCCGACTCGATCGCCGCGGCCGCCGTCACCAACTTGAACGTCGAGCCCGGCGGCAGGGTCGTGCCGATGGCGCGGTTGATGAGGGGCTCGCGCTCGTCGGCGTTGAGCTCCCGGCCGAGCTGGTCGACGGCCTCGAAGTCGTGCGAGGCGAACTCGTTGGGGTCGAACGTCGGCGTCGAGGTCATCGCCAGGATGCGCCCGGTGGTGGGCTCGAGCGCGACGACCGCGCCCTGGGCGTCGCCGGGGAGCGCCTCGAGGCCCGCCCAGGCGGCGTCCTGGGCGGCCGCGTCGACGGTGAGCTGGACGTTGCCGCCCTTGGGGTCGCTGTTGCTGAGCATGTCGACCAGCCGGGTCACGAAGAGTCGGGAGTCGTCGCCGGCCAGCACGGAGTTCTGCGAGCGCTCCACGCCGGTCTGGCTGAACCACGAGAAGTAGCCGGTGATCGGGGCGTACTTCAGCGGCTGGGTGTAGGTGCGCTGGAACTTGTACTTGTCGTCGGACGGCACGCTGCGCGCGATCGCGTCCTTCCCGACGAGGATCGCCCCGCGCTCGCGCGAGTAGGTGGCGGTGATGATGCGGCGGTTGCGGGGATCCTTCGAGAGGTCGTCGGAGCGCACGGCCATGAGGTAGGTCGCGTTGACGAGCAGCGCGAGGAACAGCACGAGGCAGAAGACCGACACGACGCGGATGGGCTTGTTCACCTCAGCTTCACCACCTGCGTGTGCTCGCTGTCCGCGCCCGAGTCGTCCACCGGGTCCAGTCGCGGCGCCGGGCGGCGGGCCTGGTCGGAGACGCGCAGCAGCAGCGCGATGATCACCCAGTTGGCCACCAGCGACGAGCCGCCGTACGACAGGAACGGAGTGGTCAGGCCGGTCAGCGGGATGAGGCCGGTGACGCCGCCGATGACCACGAAGACCTGGAGCGCGAAGATCGCGCCGAGGCCGACCGCCATCAGCTTGCCGAAGCCGTCGCGCGAGATGAGCGCGATCCGCAGCGCGCGCTCGACGATGAGGCCGTAGCAGAGCACGATCGCCATGAGCGCGGTCAGGCCGAGCTCCTCGCCGATGGTGGAGAGGATGAAGTCGGAGTAGGCGAAGGGCACCCGCTCCGGGAAGCCGTTGCCGAGGCCGCGGCCGATCAGCCCGCCCCAGCCCATGCCGAACAGCGCCTCCACCAGCTGGTAGCTGCCGGGGCTCGCGTCGTAGTAGTCCATCGGGTGCAGCCAGAAGTTGAAGCGGCGCTGCACGTTGCCGACGGCGGAGTACGCCGCCAGCGCGCCGGCCGCGAACAGCAGCGCGCCGACGACGAGCCAGCCCGGTCGCTCGGTCGCGACGTAGAGCATCGCGAGGAAGAGACCGAAGAACAGGAGCGAGGAGCCCAGGTCGTTCTGGAGCACCAGGATCATCATCGAGACGCCGAACATCGCCAGGATCGGGCCGAGGTCGCGCCCGCGCGGCAGGTCGATGAAGACCACCCGGCGCCCGGCGAGCGCGAGGGCGTCGCGGTGCAGGACGAGGTAGCCCGCGAACGCGATCACCAGCAGCACCTTGGCCACCTCGCCGGGCTGGAAGCTGAAGCCGGCGACGTTGATCCAGATCCGGGCGCCGTTGATGTTGCGGCCGATGCCCGGCAGGAACGGCAGGACCAGCAGCAGGATGCCGAACAGCCCTGCGGTGTAGGTGAAGCGCTGGAGCACCCGGTGGTCGCGCAGGAAGAACAGCGTCGCGATGAACAGCACCACCCCGAGGGTCATCCACACCAGCTGCTGGCGGGCGAAGGTGTGCTGGTCGACACCTTGCGCCTCGTAGGTGAGGTCGAGCCGGCGCAGGATCGCGAGCCCGAACCCGTTGAGCGCCGCGACGAGCGGCAGCAGCACCGGGTCGGCGTACGGCGCGACGAGGCGGACCGTCACGTGCGCCGCGACGATCAGCGCGGTCAGCCAGCCGCCGTAGCCGACCAGGTCGGCGGGGACGACCCCCTCGACCCCGAGGCCGACCGCGGCGTAGGCGCCGATCCCGACCGCTAGTGCCAGGAGGAGCAGGAACAGCTCCGCGCCCCGGCGCCGCCGGTGCACGAAGCCCATGAGGGTTCCGGTCTGACTCATCGCAGCCCGCCCGTCAGCTGACGTCCTGGCGAGCGGCGTAGTTGTCCACGGTCAGCCTCGCCTCGTCGATGTCGTCGGCCTCGATGCCCTCGCGCACCGTCTCGGCGTCGATGTCGCTGAGCCGGTCGAGGTCGACGTCGGTCACCTCGTAGGCGTGGGAGAGGGAGATGCCGGGCAGGTCGGCGTCGATCCCGCGGAAGATGGCGACCTTGCCGTCGTGGTCGGCGACGTAGAACTGCTGCTGGCTCCACGACCAGCCCGCCGCGAGCACCATCCAGGCCAGGCCGAGCACGATCGCCAGGACCATCGCGCGCCGCAGCCAGGTGTAGCGGCGTGGCGGGCGCGGGGCGTAGCGGACGGCCTCGGGGTCGATCGGGTCGGCCGCGAAGGCACCTTCGGGCACATCGCCGGGCACGGGCGGGATCTCGCCGGTGTCACCGGAGCGGTGGCCACGGAACAGGCCGCCGACGGCGCCGGCGAGCGGCATCCGGCGCGGCAGGTCGGCCGCGGCGCCGACCAGCAGCGGGACCAGGTCCTCGCCGGGCGGCTCCTCGGAGACGTCGGCCACGATGCAGGTGACGTTGTCGGTGCTGCCGGCCTCGAGGCTGGCGCGCACCAGCTCCACCGCCGCGAAGTCGGGGGTGCCGCTCGACAGGATGTCGGCGATCCGGTCGTGGCTGAGCGTGCCGCACGCACCGTCGCTGCACACGAAGACCCGGTCGCCCACCTCGGCGGGGAACTCGAAGAGGTCGGGCTCCTCGTGGCGGATGCCGTCGAGGGCCTTGAGGATGAGGTTGCGGTGCGGGTGGGTCCGCGACTGCTCCTCGGTGATCCGCCCCTCGTCGATGAGCGACTGGACGAAGGTGTGGTCGTGCGTGAGCTGGCGCAGCTCGCCGCGGCGGTAGAGGTAGGCACGGCTGTCGCCGATGTGGCCGATGCCGAAGCGGCTGCCGTCGAACAGCGCCACGGTCGCGGTCGTCGAGGTGCCGTTGAGGCCGGGGTCCTCCTCCACCAGCTCGGCGATCCGGTCGTCGGCGCGGTGGACGGCTCCCGCGAGCTGGCCCAGCAGGTCGTCGTCGGGCTCCTGGTCGAGCTTGCGCAGTGCCTGCACGGCCGTGCTGGACGCCAGGTCACCGCGTACGGCACCGCCGACGCCGTCGCACACGGTCAGCAGCCAGGGGCCGGCGTAGCCGCTGTCCTGGTTCTCGCGCCGCACGCGGCCCACGTCCGAGATCGCCGAGTAGTGGAGGTACATCACTTCCTCAGCTCCAGGATCGTCTTGCCGACACGGACCTGGACGCCGAGGCCGATCGTGGTGGGCTGGGTGATGCGGACCGGGCCGACGTAGGTGCCGTTGGTGGAGCCGAGGTCCTCCACGAACCACTCGTCGCCGCTGGCAGCGACCCGGGCGTGGCGCGTGGAGACGTAGTCGTCGTCGAGCTTGATCGCCGCGTCGCTGCCGCGTCCGATGAGCAGGGGTGCGTCGGCGAGCTCGGCGCGGGTGCCGGGGTTCTCGCCCTCGACGACCAGCAGGTGGGTGGGCGCGCCGCGGCGTGGCTTGCTCTTGGCCTTGCCCTTGCGGGCCGGCGCGGGCGCGCCTGCGCGTGCGGTCTCGGGGACGCGCGCGCCGAACATGTCGGAGCGGATCACCGAGATCGCGGAGAGGACGAAGATCCAGAGGATGGCCAGGAACGCCACCCGGATGAGGAAGAGGGTCAGCTCAGACATTCCAGCCCCCGGCCTCGTCGCGGCCGCCGTCGATGCGCACCGTCATCTCCGTGTGGCCGATCTTGATCGTCGAGCCGTCGCGCAGGCGCGCCCGGCCGACCTTCGTGCCGTCGACGAGGATGCCGTTGGTGGAGCCGAGGTCGACCGCCTCGACACCGTCGATGCTGACCTCGAGCTCGAGGTGGCGCCGGCTCACGCCCGGGTCGTTGATGCGCAGGTCGGCCTCGGTGCCACGGCCGATCACCAGGCCCGGCGGGCGCAGCGGGTGGCGCGTGCCGTTGACCTCGAGGGTGGCGTGGGAGGAGCGCGTACGGGTGCGCTGGTCGTTGTCGGTGACGCTCGCCTGCGCCTTGCTGCGGATCCGGAAGCGGCCGGTGGTCAGGTCGTCCGCGGACTCGAAGGCCAGCGAGATGGGACCGGTGAAGACGTAGCCCTGTGCGTCGGCGTGGTCCTGCAGCTGGTCGACGAGGTCCTGCTCGAGCGCGCGACCGAGGCCGACGATGCGGTCGAGGTCGGTCGAGGAGAGCTCGACGTGGAAGTCGTTGGGCACCAGACGCCGCTGCCGGCTGAGCACCTGGGCGTTGTTGTCGCACTCGCGCTGGAGGGCGGCGGCGATCTCGACGGGCTGCACGGCACTGCGGAAGGCGCGCGCGAAGACACCGGAGATGACCTGCTCGAGGCGCTGCTCGAAGCGTTGCAGGGCGTTCATCCTCAGCCTCCTCTCCTTGCGCTCGGGTCGCATCGTCGTGGTGGGCAGGGATCAACGACCGCCCGACCGGTGCCAGCGAGCGTACCGGCCGGTTGCTCGGGCGCGACGGTGCCGCCCCGCTGTTGGGCGACTCGAGCGGCCATGTGTCCGCTCGAGTGCCCGCATACGGGTGTCCCAGCGGACACATGGGTGTCCCAGTGGCCCTGCCGCCCGATTGGGAGGGCGCGTCGGGCGTGGGGTAGCCTGAGCCCGCTTCTCGCGCGAGTGGCGGAATAGGCAGACGCGCACGGTTCAGGTCCGTGTGTCCGAAAGGACGTGGGGGTTCAACTCCCCCCTCGCGCACGGCGGCCCCAGGTCTTCTGACCTGGGGCCTTTTCCGTTCCCGGCCATGCCCCCTCGCCAGGGCACGGTCAAGCGATCGCAGCCGACGTCCCCTATCTGCGGGAATCGTCGCGCGAGGGCACCGCTGGGGTGGGCTTCGGAGGAACGTGGGCGGTGCGTGGGGGTAGGAGGCACGACCATGAGGTGGATAGACGCGGGATCGGCCGAGTACGACGAGCGGCGCAGGTTGTTCAACGCGATGATCGACGACAGACCGCGGGTCATCGCCGCGTGCGAGGGCTCCGCGGACGTCAAGGATGCCCTGGAGCGTGCGGCACGTGATCGTCTGCCGGTGGCGGTCCGCTCCGGTGGGCACTCCGTGGCCGGGCTGTCCAGCAACGACGGCGGGATGGTCATCGACGTCCGGCCGATGAAGGCCATCGACATCGACGCCGCGGAGCGACGCGCCCGAGTGGGCGGCGGATGCACCTGGGCCGAGTTCGACGCGGCGGCACAAGAGTTCGGACTGGCCACCACCGGTGGCAGGGTGTCCACGACCGGCGTCGCAGGGCTGACCCTCGGCGGCGGCTCCGGTTGGCTCGAGCGTCAGCACGGACTGAGCTGCGACAACCTTCTGGCCATCGAGCTGGTGACGGCCGACGGTCGCGAGATCCGCGCCGACGACACCCAGCACCAGGACCTGCTGTGGGCCAGCAAGGGCGGTGGCGGCAACTTCGGCGTCGTCACGGCGCTGGAGTTCCAGCTGCACCCCGTCGGTCCGATGATCATCGGTGGCCTCATGGCGTGGCCCGCCGCCCGGGGCCCCGAGGTGTCACGAGCGTTCCGCGACTGGGCGGACCAGGCGCCGGAAGAGCTCGGCCCCGCCCTGGTGATGCTCAGTGGTCCGCCGGAGCCCTTCATCCCGGAGCACCTGCAGGGCCAGCCGTTGATCGCGATCGCGGTCTGCTGGAACGGTGACGAGGCCACCGGCACCGACGTGGTCCAGGTGATGCGCGAGCTGTCCCCGGAGGTCGACCTGGTCGGCCCGATGCCCTACGCGACGCTCCAGTCGATGATCGACGACCCGCCGGGGTTCCGGCAGTACTGGAGCGCCGACTACCACGACACCTTCCCCGACGAGGCCCTCGACGTGTTCCTCGACGCGGGCGCCCACCGCGCCTCGCCGATGACCCAGCACCTGCTGCTCCCGTGGGGCGGCGCCCTCGCTCGCGTCGACGCTGACGCCACACCCCTGAGCCAGCGCTCGGCCCGTTGGGTGAGCCATCCCTTCGCCACCTGGGACGATCCCGCGGACGACGCCGCCAACATCGGTTGGGTACGCGACTACCGCAGGGCCAACGCCCCCTTCACCACTGGTGGCGTCTACCTCAACTTCATCGGCGACGAAGGTGACGAACGCATCAGGGCGGCCTTCGGCGCCGAGAAGTACGCGCGCCTGGAGCAGATCAAGGCCGAGTACGACCCCGGCAACCTCTTCACGGGCAACCAGAACATCCGTCCCAAGGTGCCCGCCTGACCATCCCGGGCCACCGCCGGGGCCCTCGTCGTTGCCCGGGCGCCGGTGGCATGCTCGCCGGCATGGCCGAGCCGAGCGACCCCACGGACGACGAGAAGTGGCTGGTGGTCGACGGCCGGCGCTGGCGGCGTACGGACCCGGCGGTCCCGGGCGAGGAGCTCGCGCGACTGAAGTCCCACCTGGGACGGGGTCGGTCAGGGGTCAGGAACGCCGGCGACGACGCCGCGAAGAAGGCGGCTCGCCACCGGGTCCAGCTCGCCAAGGTGGGGCTGGGCGAGCGAGGGACTCCCTGGTGGGAGCAGTCGGGCGCCGAGCGCCGGACGCGCTGGGAGGCAGCGCTGTCCGAGCTCGACGCCCTGGAGGACTGACTACTTCTTGGGGATCCGGAACTTCTGCCCCGGGAAGATGAGGTCGGGGTTCTCGATGTTGTTGACGCGGGCGATCTCGCGCCAGTCGACGCCGTAGCGCGCGCCGATCTCCGAGAGGGTGTCACCCGACTTCACGGTGTAGACCTCCTCGTGCGCGGCCTCCCGAGCCTCCTGACGAGCCTCCTGGCGCGCTTCCTGGCGGGCCTCCTGGCGCTCCTCGCGCCGCTCCTCACGGGCCTCCTGGCGCTTCTCGCGGCGGGCGTTGGCCTTCTCGATCGCGCGTTGGGCGCGCTCGTCGGCCTTGCGGTCGGCCTCGGCGGCCTCCTCCTGCGCCTTCTGGGCCTCGGCCTCGGCGTCCTGGCGAGCCTGGTCGGCCTGCGCCTTCTCCTCGTCCGTGGCCGTCGGGAGCCCGGCCTTGGACGCGGCCTCGTCGGCCTTGCGACGCGCCTCGTCGGCGCGGGCCTGGGCCTCCACCTTGGCCTTGTCGGCCTCGGCCTGGGCCTCCTCGGCCTCCTTGCGTGCCTCCTCCGCCGCCTCGGCGTCGTCGGTGGTCAGCGCATCCTTGATCTTGTCCCACAAAGACATCCGGGATCGTCCTTTTCCGTTGGGGGCCTGACGGGAGATCTCCCGACAGGTGGACCGCCTCGAACCTAGGCACGGGGGAACCTCCGCGACCACGTCCCTGAGGGGGTGGGAGGACGGCCGGGGATACTCCTCGGCGTGACCGACCCCGATCATCGCCAAGCGCCGCAGCCCAGCGCCGAGGGCCTCGCCGAGCCGATGCGCTCGCGCTGGAGCGCCAGCGTGTACGACGACGCGCACCGGCTGGACCCCTCCGAGATCGAGACCCTGCTGCGCGCCGCGCAGTGGGCGCCGAGCGCGGGCAACAGCCAGCCGTGGCTGTTCTTCGTCTGCGTCCCGGGCACCGCCAACCACGACCGGCTGGTCGCCACGCTGAGCCGCGGCAACTCCGGCTGGGTCCCGCGGGCCTCGGTCGTCTTCGTCACCGCGGCACACGTGCGCACCGGCGAGGAGGCGGACGCGCCGGCGTACAGCGACCATGCCCTCCACGACGTCGGGCAGGCCGCCGCGCACCTCACCCTCCAGGCCCGCGCGATGGGGCTGCACGCCCACCAGTTCGCCGGCTTCGACCACGACGCCCTTGCCGAGGCCCTCGACCTGCCGCCCACGCACCAGCTGCTCACCGGCATCGCGGTCGGCGTGCCGGGTGACCCCGCCGACGTCGACGAGCGCACCGCGGCCCGCGACCACCGCGACCGGCTGCGCAGGCCGCTGTCGCAGTGGGCGTTCGGCGGACGGTTCGGCGAGGCCCTCGCGCCCGGCGCACCGGTAGAACCGGACGCGTGAGCCGTCGTCACAGACCGGGTCAGGGGCGCATGCGCACCGCGATCACGCGGCTCTCGGAACCGTCGGGCTGCTCCTGGTCCTGGATGGAGAGGTAGAGGAGCTTGCCGTTGCGGCTGAACTGGGGGCCGGTGCCCTCACCGCCACCGCGGATGGTGGCGAAGTGGACGAGGCTCTCCGCGCCCGACTCCCCCTTGGGCAGGACGTAGACCTGGTTGTTCCCACCTGTCGCGGGGTTGGCCAGCGCGCTGCCGTTGTCCTCGAAGATGAACAGGTTGCCCCGCCTGTCGTAGCGCACGTTGTCCGGGCGGCTCATCCTGGCGAAGTCGCCCTCCACCAGCACCGACCCGCGCAGCCCGTCACGGCCGTCGACGAGGTGCCAGACCCGGCCGGGGTTGCTGCCGGACGCGGACTCGGCGAAGACGAGTCCGTGGCCGTTCTTCGCGCGGATGATGCCCTCGTGCTTCCAGAAGGCGTTCGTCGCGTCCGGCGCGCCGACCTTCGCCACCATCTCGGCCTCGGCGTTGGCGGGGTCGTCGATCTCGACCCAGGTGCCGGTGTCGGTGGCGTGGTCGTAGTCCAGGCCGTAGAGCGTCCCGCTCGAGAGGTCGCGCTGCCGGTCGGGCACGAACTTGTAGAGGAACTGGTAGTTGCCGCGGTCGTCGGTGATGTACCAGGCGCCGTTGACCCGGACC
Source organism: Nocardioides sp. N13(2025) (assembly GCF_051912545.1). Taxonomy (GTDB): domain Bacteria; phylum Actinomycetota; class Actinomycetes; order Propionibacteriales; family Nocardioidaceae; genus Nocardioides. The sequence continues at coordinate 3,635,584 of NZ_CP196809.1, forward strand.
TCCTGCTCGTGGCTCATCCGGCCCATCCCCGTGGCGCGAGTCGCCTCACCGGTGCGCGGGTCGACCTCCCACACCCAGCCGGAGCGGCGAGCGGGGTCGCTGACGAACGGGAACTCCTCGTTGACCAGGAACGTGCCCCACGGGGTCGAGGCGCCTGCGCACAGGTTGTGCAACCCGGTGGTGATGACCTCCGACTTCTGGACGGTGGTGCCGTCCCGGCCGAGCGTGAGCCGCGTGACCGACCCCCACCCGTTGCTGTCGCCGTCGTCGGTCGTGGCCTGTTCGGGCACGGCGCACTTGCCGGCGTCGCCCTGGTAGTCGCCGGCGACCGGCTTGGTCAGCTCGTGGGCGCTGAGCAGCTGGACACGGCCGCCCCGACCCCGGACCAGCATGTTGGCGTCGAAGTCGCTGGGCATCGCGAACTTCGCACCGGACTCGGTGGAGGTGACCTGGTCGACGCAGTCCCGGGCGACGACGGTGTAGTCGTAGCCGGCGGGCAGGTCGATGACACCTGCCGGGTCGGGCTCCGGCGGGCCGAACGAGGCCCTGGTGGTCCCCGAGGACGGTGCGACGATCCCGAGGCAGACCGCGGTGGCGGCGGCGACGGTCGAGGTGATCACGGCTGTGCGCATGGAGATCCTCCAGACGAGCGGCGCTCCGCCCACGGCCTTTCCGGGACGGCTCCGGTCTCGCACGGTAGCGCCGCCAGAGGGGCCGCGTAACCCCCGCTGGTGTACCCAGCACGTGACCGGCTCACTGGCAGACTCGGGCCCATGACCACACTCTCCGACTTCTCGGCGCCCGCCATCGACGGCACGGACACCGACCTCTCGCAGTACGACGGCAAGGTCGTGCTGGTCGTCAACACCGCCTCGCAGTGCGGGTTCACCGGCCAGTACCAGGGCCTGCAGCAGCTCCACGACACCTACGCCGACCAGGGCCTGGTCGTGCTCGGCTTCCCGTGCGACCAGTTCGGCAACCAGGAGCCGGGCGACGAGGCGGAGATCGCCGACTTCTGCGAGCGCAACTTCGGCGTGACGTTCCCGCTGTTCTCCAAGGTCGACGTCAACGGCGACGACGCGCACCCGCTGTTCGACTGGCTCAAGGACTCCAAGGGCGGCCTGCTCGGCGACAAGATCAAGTGGAACTTCACCAAGTTCCTCGTCGGCCGCGACGGCAAGGTCATCGACCGCTACGCCCCGACCACCGAGCCGGCGAAGCTCTCCGGCGACATCGAGAAGGCGCTCTGAGCTAGGTGCGGTCCAGGTCCCGGTGCCGCTCGACGAGGTCGGCGTACTCCGGGTGCTTGCGGATGTACGACGCCACGTAGGGGCACGTGGGCACGACGCGCAGCCCGCGTGAGCGGGCCTCGTCGAGCGCCGAGCGGGCCAGCGTGGCGGCGTGCCCCTCGCCGCTGTGGGCCTCGTCGACCTCGGTGTGCACCAGCACGATCGCCTGGGAGCTGAGCTGGTAGTCGATGAACCCGATCACCCCCTCGCCGGAGCGGAGCTCGAAGCGGTGCCGGTCGGGGTTGTCCACGAACTCTGTGTCCACAACTCGAGCCTAGACCGAGGTGACTTGCCCGTAACCCCGGCGGCAGGGGAGGGTCAGGCACATGGCAGCCACCGCGTCGTCGTACTCGATCACCATGCGGTTGCACACCGCCCCGAACCACCACGTCGTCGGCGCCGTCGCCACCTCGATCGCGCAGGGCGGGGGCGTGGTCACCGCGATCGACGTCACCGACTCGCGCCACGACCGGCTCGTGGTCGACGTGACCTGCTCGGCGGCCGACGCGGAGCACTCCCAGGAGCTCGTCGCCGCGGTCGACGCCGTCGACGGCGTGACGGTCCACAAGGTCAGCGACCGGACGTTCCTGCTGCACCTCGGGGGCAAGATCGAGGTCACCTCGAAGGTCCCGCTGCGCACCCGTGATGACCTGTCGATGGCCTACACGCCGGGCGTCGGTCGGGTCTCGATGGCCATCCACGACAACCCCGAGGACGTGCGCCGCCTCACGATCAAGGGCAACTCGGTCGCGGTGGTCACCGACGGCTCCGCCGTGCTGGGCCTCGGCAACATCGGACCCGGTGCCGCGCTGCCGGTGATGGAGGGCAAGGCGGCGCTGTTCAAGCGCTTCGCCGACATCGACGCCTGGCCCATCTGCCTGGCCACCCAGGACACCGACGAGATCGTGCGCGCGGTCGAGATGATCGCGCCGGGCTTCGGCGGCATCAACCTCGAGGACATCGCCGCTCCCCGCTGCTTCGAGATCGAGGCGCGGCTGCGCGAGTCCCTCGACATCCCGGTCTTCCACGACGACCAGCACGGCACCGCGATCGTGGTGCTGGCGGCGCTGACCAACGCGCTGCGCTGCGTGGAGAAGGAGCTCCCCGCCGTGCGGATCGTGGTGTCGGGCGGCGGCGCGGCCGGTACGGCGATCGTGACGCTGCTGCTTGCCGCCGGGGCGCACGACGTGGTGGTCGTCGACCGCGAGGGGGCTCTCTCGGCGGACGACGAGTCGCTCTCGGCCGCCCACGCCGGGCTGGCCGCCGCGACCAACCCGCGCCGGGCCACCGGCAGCCTCCAGGACGTCCTGGTCGACGCCGACGTCTTCATCGGCGTCTCCGCTCCCGGCATCCTCAAGCCGGAGTGGATCCCCACGATGGCGGCCGACCCGATCGTCTTCGCGCTGGCCAACCCCGACCCGGAGATCGACCCGGCGGAGGCCGACAAGCACGCAGCCGTCGTGGCCTCGGGCCGCTCGGACTACCCCAACCAGATCAACAACGTGCTCGCGTTCCCGGGCGTCTTCCGCGGCCTCCTCGACGCCGGCGCCGACGAGGTCACCACCGAGATGCTCCTGCGGGCGGCCCAGGCGATCGCCGACACCGTGAGCGCCGAGGAGCTGCACGCCGCCTTCATCATCCCGAGCGTCTTCCACCCCGACGTGACCAAGCGCGTCGCCGCGGCGATCAGCGGCCGCGAGTCCTGAGCCTCAGGCCGTCACCTTCCGCGGCCACCAGAACCTCTCGCCGAGGGTCAGGGCGAGCGCCGGCACCAGCACCGTGCGTACGACGAGGGTGTCGAGCAGCACGCCGACGAAGATGATCGCGCCGAGCTGCGCCAGCACCACCAGCGGCAGCACCCCCAGCACCGCGAACACCGCCGCCAGCAGGATGCCGGCGCTGGTGATCACCCCGCCGGTGGCGGTCAGCGCGCGGAGCATGCCGGTGCGGGTGCCGTGCTCGCGGGCCTCCTCGCGCGCCCGGGTGACGAGGAAGATGTTGTAGTCGACGCCAAGCGCCACCAGGAACAGGAAGGCCAGTAGCGGCACGCCGGTGTCCATCGCCTCGAAGCCGAAGACGGAGCGGAAGAGCCACCACGACGCGCCCATGCTGGCGGCGTACGTCGCCACGACCGTGGCCACGAGCAGCAGCGGGGCGACGACGGAGCGCAGCAGCAGGAGCAGCGCGCCGAGCACCAGCACGAGGATCAGCGGGAGGATGAGCAGGCGGTCGCTGGCCGCGTGGTCGGCCGCGTCGATCGCCTCGGCGTCACCGCCGCCGACGTGGGTGTCGTCGAAGCCGGAGACGGCGTCGCGGACGGCGGCCACGACGGCCTGGGCGCGGTCGCTGCCCGGGGTGGCGTCGGGTACGGCGTCGATGCGGGCGATTCCGTCGGCGCTGGTCGTGACGCGCGCCGAGGCGACCCCGTCGACGTCCTCCACGGCCGACAGCACCTCCTCGGGAGCCGAGCGGGTGACCACCTGGACCGGGTCGCTGGTGCCGGCCGGGAAGGACTCGCCGAGCCGCTCCGCGGCGGAGATCGCCTCGGGCCGCTGGAGGAACTGGTCGGCCGGGTCGAGCCCGGTGGTGATCGACGCGGTGCCCGCGGCCAGGACCGCGAGGGCGGCCAGCGTGCCCACGACGAAGGTGCGCGGGCGCCTGGCCACCGCGTCACCCACGCGCCGCCACACGCCACGCGAGTCGACCAGCACGGTGTCACCGAGGCGGGGGACACGCGGCCAGAAGACCCAGCGGCCGAAGAGCACGAGCGCAGCGGGCAGCACCACCAGCGCGAAGGCCGCGGCGACGACGACGCCGACCGCACAGGCGACGCCGAGGCCGCGGGTGGTCGGGATGGCGGAGAGGAGCAGCGTGAGCAGGCCGAGCACGACGGTCGTCGCGCTGGAGAGCACGGCCTCGGTGGTGCGGGCCAGGGCGTGCGCCATCGCCTCGTGCCGGGAGTCGGTGGTCTTGAGCTCGTCGCGGTAGCGCGAGATGAGCAGCAGGGCGTAGTCGGTGCCGGCGCCGAACACGAGCACGCTGAGGATTCCGACGGTGGACTCGTCCCACGCCATGCCGGCGACCTCGAGGACGTTGGTCGACACGATGGCGGCGAGCCGGTCGGCGATGCCGACCACGGTCAGCGGCACCAGCCACAGCACGGGGCTGCGGTAGGTGATGATCAGCAGCAGCGCCACCACGCCCGCGGTGGCGAGCAGCAGGCGCAGGTCGGCGCCGTCGAAGACCTGGCCGATGTCGGCCTGGATGCCGGCCGGGCCGGTGACCTGCACGCTCACCCCGTCGGGGGCGTCGGCGCGCAGCCGGTCGCGCAGCTCCTCGACCTTGTCGATGTTGTCGGTGGCGGACGACGAGGTCACCGGGAGGGGGAGGAAGGCGGCCGTGCCGTCCTCGGCCACGACGACCGGGGACTGCGGACCGTCGCTGGAGCCACCACCCGCGTCCGTGGGCGGCCCGCTCTGCTGGTCGCCCTCGCCGCCGCCGTCGGCCTGCGCCAGCAGCTGCACCGCCTGCTGGGTGAGCTCGACCTGCACGGACTGGTCGAGCTCCCCGGAGTCGGCCGCCCAGAGCACGATGGCCACCTGCCCCTCGTCCTCCGGGAGCCGGTCGGCCAGCTCGACGGCGAGGGTGCTGTCCGCCCCGGCCGGAAGTGTGTCGGTGGGCGACACCTCGCGCTCGCCCTCGGGCACGAGCGCCAGGACCGCGAGGGCCAGGAGGAGCGGCACGAGCGCCACCAGCCATGCCGTACGACGACCGGTGACGAAGCGGGCGAGAGCGGGGGACTGGTGACCGGGCACGGTAGTTCCTACGATCTGGTCGTTCACGAAACGGATTGCTAAGTAAGTTAGCGACTAGGGTGAGAAGGCGCAAGGTGGGACAGACCTTTGACACGAAGGACGGACACGAGGAGGTCCCGGTGACGCCGACATCCCGGGAAGGGCAGTCCCCGCCGAGCGGCTGGGACGAGTCCGGCACCCTCACCGCGCTCCGTGAGCTGGTCACGGCCGGAGCCCGGGTCAACCACGTCGTGGCCCGGCGCGCCGGGATCAGCGACACCGAGCTCGTCACCCTCGAGCACCTCAGCCGCGAGCAGATCGGGCCGGCGGAGGTGGCCCGGCGCCTCGAGGTCTCGACCGCCGCGGCGACCGGCATCGTGGACCGCCTGGTCTCCCGAGGGCACGTCGAGCGACGTCCGCACGCGGCCGACCGACGGCGTACCGAGCTGGTGCTCACCGAGTCGGGCCGGCGCGAGGTGGTCGGCCACCTGCTGCCGATGTTCGTCTCGCTCGACCAGCTCGACCGCGGCTTCACCGAGGAGGAGCGAGCCGTGGTGGAGCGCTATCTCCGGGGAGCCGCCGCGGCCTTCGAGCGGGTGCTGGAGGCCTGAGCCGCCGGCGTCAGTCCTCGCTGCCCGCCTTGCGGTGCGCGACCAGGGCGGCGCCGACGATGCCGGCGCGGTTCTGCAGGGTCGCCGGGACCATCTCGGTCTCGACCTCGATCAGGTGGCCGAACTTCTCCCACGACTTGCTCACCCCGCCGCCGATCACGAACAGGTCGGGGGTGAAGAGGCGCTCGAGGTGGCGGAAGTACGCCGTCAGGCGCTCCGACCACGCCTCCCAGGTCAGCCCCTCGCGCTCGCGGGCGCTCGTCGCCGTGGTGACCTCGGCGACGGCGCCGTCCAGCTCGAGGTGGCCCATCTCGGAGTTGGGCACGAGCTGGCCGTCCCAGATCATCGCCGAGCCGATGCCGGTGCCGAGGGTGATGACCATCACCAGGCCCTTGCGGCCCTTCGCGGCGCCGTACTCCGCCTCGGCCAACCCGGCGGCGTCGGCGTCGTTGACGACGTGGACCTCGCGGCCGAGCGCCTCGGTGAAGATCGCGTCGGCGTCCTCGCCGATCCACGACTTGTCGATGTTGGCGGCCGACAGCACGACCCCGCGGCGGACGATGCCGGGCACGGTCACGCCGACCGGGCGTGAGGACGCCGGGAAGCTGTCGACGATCTGCTGGAAGACCTTCGCCACGGACTGCGGGTCGGCCGGCTTGGGCGTGTCGATGCGCACCCGGTCGTGGGCGAAGTCGCCCCGCTCGAGGTCGACCGGGGCGCCCTTGATCCCGGTGCCGCCGAAGTCGATGCCCAAGGGGTGATCCATGCCACAGACCCTAGCGGGGCCGCTAGCCTTCCTCATCACGTGACTGCCGGGGGGCGTTCATGGGGGAGGCAGCAGTGGGACGACTCGCGAAGGTGCGCATGCTCCAGGGGCTGGCGCAGGACCTGAGCTGCTCGGGTCGGTTCGACGAGGCGCTCGCCACCGTGCAGGAAGCAGAGGCGGTGGCGCGCAAGGTGCGCTTCGGGATGGCGGCCTACGTCGTGCCCGACCTGCTGCACACGCGGGCCTCGGTGCTCTACGACGCAAGCCGCTGGGACGAGGCGATCCGGGTCGCGGGGGAGGCGATCGACGCTCGTCGCAGCCTCGGCTCGATCGACGGCGACCAGCTCGCGCGACTCTCGGACTCGCTGGAGCTGCAGGCCAATGCCCTGAACCGGCTGCGCCGGCTCGACGAGGCGGATGCGCTCAGCGCCGAGGTGCTCGCGATGCGCGCGCGACTGCCCTGGCCCGATCGCGCCCGTGCCCTGCTCAACCGCTCGGCCACCCTGCTGGAGGCCGGCCGGGTCGAGGAGGGCCTCGCCGCCGCCACCGAGCTGGTGCGCGGAGCCCAGGCCCGCCGGTCGGGCTCGGCGCCGGGGGACACCTCCCTCGCTGACGGGTTGTCGAACCTCGCGGTGCTCCTGCGGATGAACGGCCGTTGGCGCGACGCCCTGGCAGCGCAGGAGGCGGCGGTCACGGAGGTGCGGGCCGCCGTGGCTCGCGGGGACCGGCCGACGGCAGACCTGGCGCGGGCGCTGGCGAACCAGTCGCTGATGCACCTCGAGTCCGGCCATCCCGCCGATGCCGAGGCGCCCGGCCAGGAGGCGCTCGACCTGCGCGAGCAGCTCGCCGCTCGGACGCCGCTCGACCTCCACGAGCTCTCCGAGAGCCTCAACAACCAGGCTGTCGCGCTGGACGGGTTGGACCGGCACGCGGAGGCGGAGGTCCTGGCCAGCAGGTGCGTGGAGCTGCGCCGACGCCTGCACGCGGACCAGCCCGACGTCCAGGCGCGGCCGCTCGCCACCGCCCTCGGCACCCTCTGCCACATGCTCGCGGCCTGCGGCCGAGCCGAGGCGGGCGTCGTCGCGGGCCGCGAAGCGGTCGACATGCTGCGCCGGCTGTTCGCGCACGACGCGACCCACGCGCCGTGGCTCGCCCACGCGCTCGACTCCCTGGCGCAGGCGACCGCCGCGGCGGGCTTCGAACCGGAGGCGCTCACGCTGTCCGAGGAGGCGGAGTCGGTCGGGAGCCTGGCGCTGGCGGCCAACCCCAGCGGCTTCGGCGGCACCCAGGCCGGGATCCTCGTCGCGTGCGCCGACCGGCACGCAGCGTCGTACCCCTCACGGGCACGAGCCTGGGCCGACGAGGCGCTGCGGCTGCTGACCGGGTTGTCGGTCGCGGAGCCCGAGGCCCACGCCGTGGCGCTCGCCCGGGCGGAACGGGTGCGTGCCGCCCTCGGCTGACCGATCGACAGAAGCACACCTCTTGTCAAAGTGGTTTACAGATCCTATGGTCTTGTAAACCCACAGCAGGAGGTCAGGCAGATGGCCGGCTACCCCACACGCGTCCCCAGCAGGCTCACCCCCAGTGGCACGGTGCCCGAGGGCACGACGGAGATCTGGAAGGACCGGAAGCGCTACCTGTGGCTGATCGGCCTGGTCGTGCCGAGCCTGGCGTTCGTCGCCTTCGGCGGCTACGTCGCCACCGGCTGGTCGACCTGGTTCTGGGTGGGCCCGATCGTGATCCTCGGCGTCGTGCCGGCGATCGACCTGGTGGCGGGCCTCGACCGCTCCAACCCGCCGGACGACGTGATCGAGGCGCTGGAGCAGGACCGGTACTACCGCTGGATCACCTACCTGTTCCTGCCGATCCAGTACGTCGGATTCCTCTCCGCGATGGCGGTCGTCGGCGGCTGGGACGCGTTCGGCGTGCTGGCCGACATGCCGCTGTCGACGCTCGACAAGCTCGGCCTGGCGATCTCCATCGGGTGCATCGGCGGCATCGGGATCAACACCGCCCACGAGCTCGGCCACAAGAAGGAGGCCAACGAGCGCTGGCTGTCCAAGATCGCGCTGGCGCAGGTCTTCTACGGCCACTTCTACATCGAGCACAACCGCGGCCACCACGTCCGCGTCGCCACCCCCGAGGACCCGGCCAGCGCCCGGCTGGGGGAGAGCTTCTACCAGTTCTGGCCGCGTACGGTCGGCGGGTCGCTGAAGTCGGCCTGGCGCCTGGAGAAGCGCCGGCTGGCCCGTCGCAAGCAGGGGCCGTGGCGCCTCGACAACGACGTGGTCAACGCGTGGCTGATGTCGATCGTCTTGTGGGCCGTGGTCGTCGCCGCGTTCGGCCTCGAGGTGCTGCCGTACCTCCTGGTCCAGGCGGTCGTCGGCTTCTCGCTGCTCGAGGTCGTCAACTTCATGGAGCACTACGGGATGCTGCGCCAGAAGGTCGGCGAGGGGGACCGCCAGCGCTACGAACGGGTCCTGCCGAGCCACAGCTGGAACTCCAACAACATCGCCACCAACGTGCTGCTCTACCACCTGCAGCGCCACAGCGACCACCACGCCAACCCGACCAGGCGCTACCAGACGCTGCGCGACTTCGAGGAGAGCCCGGTGCTGCCGACCGGCTACGCCGGCATGATCGTCCTCGCCATCGTGCCGCCCGTCTGGCGGCGCGTGATGGACCAGCGCGTCGTCGACCACTTCGGCGGCGACGTGTCGCTCGCGAACATCAGCCCGCGCAAGCGCGCGGCGTACCTCGCCCGCTACCCCGCGCCGGGTCGAGTGCGCACCCCCGAGGGGACCACTGCCGCGAGCGCACTCGACCCGGCGGCCGAGGTGCTCGCCGCGCGCTGCCCGGGATGTGAGTACGTCTACGAGGTCGCAGCGGGCGACGAGCACGAGGGCTTCGCCGCCGGCACCGCGTGGGCCGACATCCCCAGCGACTGGTGCTGCCCCGACTGCGGCGTGCGCGAGAAGGTCGACTTCGTCCCCTGCGAGCCCGAGCGGTCCGTCGCCTAGCCCGGCTGCCGGGCGACGACCTCGCGCCGGTCGTCCGGCAGGCGCCGGGTGTGCCCGGCGCGGTCGAGGTGGTCGAGCAGCGGCAGCGCGACGCGCCGGGTCGTGCCCAGCCGCTCGCGTGCGGCGCTCGTGGTGAACGGCTGCTCGAGGCTTCGCAGGAGCTCGACGGCCCCGTCGACCGCAGCGGGCGCCAGCACGATGCCGGGCCCGACCCGGCGCAGCAGCCCGCTGCGCTCGGCCGCCCCCAGCGCACGCTCGTCGAGGCCGAGGTCGCGCAGCCGGTCGGCGGTCGGCGCGGCGTAGGGCGCTGCGGCGAGGTCGCGCAGCACCGCCTCCACCGAGCGACGTACGCCGTCGGGCAGGCCGGTCACCTCGCCGACCACCCGACCGTCCACCACCCGCAGCGGCGCCCGCACGAGCGGGCGCACCAGCTCGGGTGCCGGCAGCCGCAGCCCCGCGGCCAGCACGGAGAGCGGGACCGCCGGGTCGAGGGGGTGCGCGGCCGCGTGCTCGGCCACCAGGGCGGGCAGGCGCTGGGCGAGCGCCCGGGCGACGCCGGGGTCCACCAGCCACGGACCGTCGGCGCCCTCGACGGGGACCCCCAACCGGCGCAGGTGGTCGACGTGGGCGATCCCGCGCCGCGCCACCTCGTCGGCCAGCCGAGGCGTGCCGCCGGCACCCACCAGCTGCGTGGCCCGACGGGCGGCCGCACCCCGGCGGCGGAGTCGGGGCGGGTCGGGGTCGAGGACGTCGGTGCGCCACACCTCGCGCCGGCCGGGGTCGCGCAGGAGCGCGCGGTCGCCGATCCGCAGCGGCAGGGGACGCGACAGCGAGAGCCGGGCCAGCCCCGGACCGAGCGGCCGGAACCGCACCTCCACGTCGGCCGCCCCGATGTGCAGCACCGGCGAGGTCGGCGGCTCGCCCGGCCCGGTCCACCGCACGTCGAAGGTGTCGGTGTGGTGCCACGCGTCCGGGGTCACGAGCACGCTGCCGCGGGCCAGGTCGTCGGTGCGGCCGCCCAGGGCGAGCGCCACCCGGGCGACCCCGGAGACCGCCTCGCGGTCGCGGCCGAGCGCCTGCACCTCGCGCACCCGCAACGTCGTGCCGCCCAGGGCCAGCGCGTCGCCGCGTCGGACGGTGCCGGCGACCAGCGTGCCCGTCACGACGGTGCCCACGCCCCGCACGCTGAAGCGCCGGTCCACCCACAGCCGCACGTCGGCGGCCGGGTCGGGCACGGGCAGCGCCCGCACCATGGCGACCAGCGCGGCTCGCACGTCGTCCAACCCTGCGCCCGTGCGCGCGCTCACCGGAACCACGGGCGCACCCGCGAGCCCGGTGCCGGCCAGCTCCGCCTGCACGCGCGCCGTCGCCGGGTGCGGGTCGGCGAGGTCGGTGCGGGTGACGGCCACCACCGCGTGGCGTACGCCGAGCGCGTCGAGGGCGGCGAGGTGCTCGGCGGCCTGCGGCATCCACGGGTCGTCGGCGGCGACCACGAGGAGCACGGCCGGCACCGGGCCGACCCCGGCGAGCATCGTGGTGAGGAACCGCTCGTGGCCGGGCACGTCGACGAACGCCACCTCGCCGGTCTCGGGCCACTCGGTCCAGCAGTAGCCCAGCTCGATCGTCAGGCCGCGCCGCCGCTCCTCGGCCAGCCGGTCGGGGTGGGTGCCGGTGAGTGCCTCGACCAGCGCGGACTTGCCGTGGTCGACGTGGCCGGCGGTCGCGACGACGTGCATCAGCCCTGCCCCATCAGCCTGGCCCCGCCACGCGGCGCACGGCCTCGACGAGGTCGGTGTCCTCGGCGGGGTCGACGGCGAGGAGGTCGAGCAGCAGCCGCCCGCGCTCGAGCCGGCCGACGACGGGGAGGTCGCCCGCGCGCAGGGGGACGGCGTACGACTCGGGCAGCGCGACCGCGACGCTGGTCAGCACGACGTCGGGCGCACCGCCGCCGCCCACCGCCGCATCGCTCTCGACGACCTCGGCGCCGAGGCGCTCGGGCAGGCTCGCGGCGATCCGCGCCGCGCGGTCGCGCAGGTCGGCGAGGGGCCGGGCGAGTGCGGCGGGGACGGGCGGCACCGGTCCGGCCAGCGTCGCCTCCAGCGCGGCCAGGGTGAGCTTGTCGACGCGCAGCGCCCGCGCGAACGGGTCGCGCCGCAGCCGCTCGACGAGCGCCGAGCGGCCGAGGAGCAGCCCGCACTGCGGACCCCCGAGCAGCTTGTCGCCGGAGGCGGTCACCAGGTCCGCGCCGGCCTCGAGGGCACTCGTCGCGTCGGGCTCGTCGGGCAGGCGCGGGTGGCGCCGCAGCAGGCCGGAGCCGATGTCGACGACGAGCGGTGCGGCCAGGGTCGCGAGCTCCGCCGCGGGGACGGCGGAGGTGAAGCCGCGGACGGAGAAGTTGGAGGGGTGCACCTTGAGGACGAAGGCGGTGTCGTCGTCCACGGCCCGCTCGTAGTCCTCGAGACGCACCCGGTTGGTCGTGCCGACCTCGCGCAGCCGGGCGCCGACCGACTCCATCAGCTCGGGGATCCGGAAGCCGTCCCCGATCTCCACGAGCTCGCCGCGCGCGATCACCACGGTGCCGGCGTCGCGGCACAGCACGCGGGTGACGAGGGCGAGAGCGGCGGCGCCGTTGTTGACCACGTGCACCGCCTCCGCGGCCGGGACCCGCTCGGCGAGGGCCTCGAGGGTGCCGCGACCCCGGCGTCCGCGCCGCGCGGTGGCGAGGTCGAGCTCGACGTCGGTCGCCCCGGCCGCCGTGGCCAGGGCGTCGACGGCGGCGGGCGAGAGCGGCGCGCGGCCCAGGTTGGTGTGCACCAGCACCCCGGTGGCGTTCACCACCCGGCGCAGGCTGGTCGCCCCTGGTGGCAGGCCGGCGACGGCCTCGTCGGCGACGTCGGCGGGAGCCAGGTCGCCGGCCCGGCACCGCGCCTGCGCCGCGACGACGCTGCGCTTGACGAGGTCGGGGCCGAGCCGTTCCGCGGCCTCGCGCAGCCGCGGGTCGGCCAGGACCTGGTCGGTGCGGGGGACCGCGCGTCTCGGATCCGGCACCGCACTCCCCTCCGAACGCCCCGCGTGAAGACTGGCGGAGGCGGACGGGAATCGAACCCGCCTGGCCCAGGTGCTGGGCCACAGCGGTTTTGAGGACCGCGTCCGTCACCAGACGAGAACCGCCTCCTCGAGCAGCGTAGCCACAGCCGTCCTAGGTTGGCCCCATGACGTCACCCCTCCGGCTGACCCAGTACGCCGCCGGCGGCGGCTGCGCCTGCAAGGTGCCCCCCGGCGAGCTCGAGCGCGTCCTCGGCGACCTGCCGGGTGGGCGCGCGGGCGGGAACGGCGTCGGCGACCTCGTCGTGGGGGTCGAGCACGGTGACGACGCCGCCGCGGTGCGCATCCACCCGGCCGCCGACGGCACCGGACGCGTCGTGATCCTCACCACCGACTTCTTCACCCCGGTCGTCGACGACCCCTACGACTGGGGGCGGATCGCGGCCACCAACGCGCTGTCCGACGTCTATGCCATGGGCGGCATCCCGGTCGTCGGGGTCAACCTGCTCAGCTGGCCCCGGGAGAAGCTGCCGTTCGAGCTCGCCGCGGAGGTGATGCGCGGCGGCGCCGAGGTGTGCGCACAGGCGGGCGCGCACCTCGCGGGCGGGCACAGCATCGACGACCCGGAGCCGAAGTACGGCCTCGCGGTCACCGGTCTCGGCGACCCCGACCGGCTGCTGCGCAACGACGCGGCGCGGGCCGGGCTGCCGCTCACGCTGACCAAGCCGCTGGGTCTCGGCGTGCTCAACAACCGGCACAAGGCCACGGGCGAGCGCTTCGACGAGGCGGTCGCGGTGATGACGACCCTCAACCGCGACGCCTCGGCCGCCGCCGTCGCGTCCGGGGTCCGGGCCGCGACCGACGTCACCGGCTTCGGCCTGCTCGGCCACCTCATGAAGATGATGCGGGCCAGCGGGACCTCCGCGGTCGTCGACGCCGGCGCGGTGCCGTACGTCGACGGCACGCGTCAGTCGCTCGCGGCGGGCCACGTGCCGGGCGGGAGCCGGCGCAACCTCGACTGGGTCCGCCCGCACCTCGGCGCGGATGTCGACGAGGACGAGCTGCTGCTGCTCGCCGACGCCCAGACCTCCGGCGGGCTGCTGGTCGTGGGCGAGCTGCCGGGCCACCCGGTGGTCGGCGAGGTCGTGCCGCGCGGCGAGCACCTGCTGTCGGTCCGCTGACCGAGCGGCTGACTCACCCCCGGGGATGGTGGACGCTGCTGTGCCCCCGGCCTATGGTCGGGAGGCGGACGGATCCACTGACCAGGAGGCTCGGGTGACGGAGAAGGCGGCTCATACGTTGCGCTCGTCGCTTCCGTGGCCGGTCCTGCGCCAGCTCAAGGACGGCGACCTCCTCGGCCGGGGCCGCTCGGTGCGCTCGAAGCGCACCGACGAGGTCGAGCCGCGCACCGCGACCGCCGACCGCGTGGCCCGCAGCGTCTGCCCCTACTGCGCCGTCGGGTGCGGGCAGAAGGTCTTCGTCAAGGACGAGAAGGTCGTGCAGATCGAGGGCGACCCCGACAGCCCCGTCAGCCGCGGGCGGCTGTGCCCCAAGGGCTCGGCGAGCAAGAACCTCGTGACCAGCCCGCTGCGCCAGACGGCGGTGAAGTACCGCGCCCCCTACGCCACCGAGTGGCAGGAGCTCGACCTCCACACCGCGATGGACATGGTGGCCGACCGCGTCGTGAAGTCACGCCGCGACAGCTGGCAGGACATCGACGAGCTCGGCCGCAAGGTCCGGCGCACGATGGGGATCGCCAGCCTCGGCGGCGCGACGCTGGACAACGAGGAGAACTACCTCATCAAGAAGCTCTTCACCGCGATGGGCGCCATCCAGATCGAGAACCAGGCGCGTATTTGACACTCCGCCACCGTCCCCGGTCTGGGGACCAGCTTCGGGCGCGGCGGTGCCACCGGCTTCACGGCCGACCTGGCCAACGCTGACTGCATCGTCATCCAGGGCTCCAACATGGCCGAGGCCCACCCGGTGGGCTTCCAGTGGGTCGTGGAGGCGAAGAAGCGCGGCGCGCGGATCATCCACGTGGACCCGCGGTTCACCCGCACGAGCGCGCTCGCGCACCAGCACGTGCCGATCCGTGTCGGCAGCGACATCGCGTTCCTCGGCGGCATCATCCGCTACGTCCTGGAGAACGAGCTCGACTTCCGCGACTACGTCGTCAACTACACCAACGCCGCGACGATCGTCAGCGACAAGTTCGTCGACACCGACGACCTCGACGGGCTGTTCTCCGGCTTCAACCCCGAGACCAGGACCTACGACCCCTCGAGCTGGCAGTACGCCCAGGAGGACGACGACGAGGAGGCGCACCGCTCTCAGGCCTCCACGGCCGGCGACCACGTGGAGCACCGCGACACCGCCGCCGGGATGCAGCACGAGTCCCACGGGCACAGCGCGAGTGCGCACCCCCCGCGCGACGAGACGCTGCAGCACCCGCGCTGCGTCTACCAGGTGCTCAAGCGCCACTACGCCCGCTACACCCCCGAGGTGGTCGAGCAGGTCTGTGGCGTCTCCCAGGACGACTTCCTCGCGGTGTGCAAGGCGTGGACGGAGAACTCGGGACGCGAGCGCACCACCGCGCTGGTCTACAGCGTCGGCTGGACCCAGCACAGCGTCGGTGTGCAGTACATCCGCGCCGGCGCGATCCTCCAGCTGCTGCTGGGCAACATGGGTCGCCCGGGCGGCGGCATCATGGCGCTGCGCGGCCACGCCAGCATCCAGGGCTCGACCGACATCCCGACGTTGTTCAACATCCTGCCGGGCTACCTCCCGATGCCCAACGCGGCCAAGCACCAGACGTTGACCGACTGGATCGACGCGGTGCGCAACCCGGGCGCCAAGGGGTTCTGGGCCAACGCCGGGGCCTACGGCGTCAACCTGCTCAAGGCCTACTGGGGCGACGCGGCGACCCCCGACAACGACTTCTGCTTCGACTACATGCCGCGCATCACCGGCGACCACGGCACCTATCGCACCGTGCTCGACATGATCGACGGCAAGGTGAAGGGCTACTTCCTGCTGGGCCAGAACCCGGCCGTCGGCTCGGCCCACGGTCGCGCCCAGCGTCTCGGGATGGCCAACCTCGACTGGCTGGTGGTCCGCGACCTGTTCGAGATCGAGAGCGCGACCTTCTGGAAGGACTCGCCCGAGATCGCGACCGGCGAGATCGTCACAGAGGAGTGCGCCACCGAGGTGTTCCTCTTCCCCGCCGCCTCCCACGTGGAGAAGGAGGGCACGTTCACCCAGACGCAGCGGATGCTGCAGTGGCGCGAGAAGGCCGTCGAGCCGCCGGGCGACGCGACCTCGGAGCTGTGGTTCTTCTACCACCTCGGCCGCATGGTCCGTGAGCGCCTGGCGGGCTCCACCGACGAGCGCGACCGCCCGGTCCTCGACCTCGCCTGGGACTACCCGCTGCACGGCGACCCCGAGCAGGTCGCGGCCGGCTGGGGCGAGCCCAGCGCGGAGGCGGTGCTCAAGGAGATCAACGGCTTCGAGGTCGCCACCGGCCGCCCGCTGTCGTCGTTCACCGAGATGAAGGACGACGGCTCGACGCTCGGTGGCTGCTGGATCTACACCGGCGTCTACGCCGACGGCGTCAACCAGGCCGCGCGCCGCAAGTCGCGCCACGACCAGTCGTACGTCGCCCCCGAGTGGGGCTGGGCGTGGCCGATGAACCGCCGAATCCTCTACAACCGCGCCTCCGCCGACCCCGAGGGCCGGCCGTGGAGCGAGCGCAAGGCCTACGTCTGGTGGGACCCCGAGAAGGGCGAGGCCGGCGAGTGGACCGGCGACGACGTGCCCGACTTCGAGAAGACCAAGCCGCCGTCCTACCGCGCGCCGGAGGGCTCCGACGGCGTCGCGGCCATCGAGGGCGTCGACCCGTTCATCATGCAGGGCGACGGGAAGGGCGCGCTCTACGTGCCGCAGGGGCTGGTCGACGGCCCGATGCCGACCCACTACGAGCCGGTCGAGTCGCCGTTCCGCAACCTCCTGCACGGTCAGCAGGGCAACCCGACGCGCAAGGAGTACCGCCGCGACGACAACCGGATGAACCCGGTGCCCGACGACGACCATGCCGACGTCTTTCCCTTCGTCTTCACCACCAGCCGCCTCACCGAGCACCACACCGCCGGCGGCATGAGCCGCTACCTCGAGCACCTCGCCGAGCTGCAGCCGGAGATGTTCGTGGAGGTGTCCCCGGCGCTCGCGAAGGAGCGCGGGCTGGAGCACATGGGCTGGTGCCACGTCATCACCGCGCGGTCGGCGATCGAGGGCCGGGTGCTCGTCACCGAGCGGCTGCGCCCGCTGCGCGTGGAGGGCCGCACCGTCCACCAGGTCTGGATGCCCTACCACTGGGGCCAGGGCGGCCTGGTGAGCGGCGACTCGGCCAACGACCTCTTCGGCATCTCGCTCGACCCCAACGTGCTCATCCAGGAGAGCAAGGTCGGCACCTGCGACGTGCAGCCCGGCAGGCGTCCCACCGGCACGGCGCTGCGCGACTACGTCGACGGCTACGTCTCGCGGTCGGGAGCCGTCGACCACGTGGTCCCGGTCGTCACCGCCTCCGACGACGCCGTACGTCGCTCCCAGGACGTGCAGGACGACGAGAAGGACCAGCACGCCCCCCATCAGGCGGAGGACCAGTGATCGGCCGCAACAGCCTCTTCGGACCCCTCGACCCGGCGCCCGACGCCGGCTACGAGGCGCCCCCGCCGCGCAAGGGCTTCTTCACCGACACCAGCGTCTGCATCGGCTGCAAGGCGTGCGAGGTGGCGTGCAAGGAGTGGAACGACGTCCCGGAGAACCTCTTCGAGATGCTCGGCACCTCCTACGACAACAGCCACTCGCTCAACGCCAACCAGTGGCGCCACGTCGCCTTCATCGAGCGCCCGGGCACCGCGCCCGTGCCTGACCGGCCCGCCGTCGACCTCGGCATGCCGACCGTCGGTGCCGCGCCCAGCGACGTACCGGACGAGGCGAAGCCGGACTTCCAGTGGCTGATGTCGTCCGACGTCTGCAAGCACTGCACCCACGCGGCCTGCCTCGACGTCTGCCCGACCGGCTCGCTCTTCCGCTCCGAGTTCGGCACGGTCGTGGTGCAGGACGACATCTGCAACGGCTGCGGCTACTGCGTCGCGGCCTGCCCCTACGGCGTCATCGACCGCCGAAGCGGGCCGGAGGGCGACCCCAAGGTCGGGATCGCCCAGAAGTGCACCCTCTGCTACGACCGGCTCACCGACGGCCAGCGGCCCGCGTGTGCCGCGGCGTGCCCGACCGAGTCGATCGTCTACGGCGACGTCGAGGAGCTGCGCCAGCAGGCCAACGAGCGGGTCGCGAAGCTGCACGAGCAGGGCGTGATGGACGCGCGGCTCTACGGCAACGACCCCGACGACGGGGTCGGCGGCACCGGCGCGTTCTTCCTGCTGCTCGACGAGCCCGAGGTCTACGGCCTGCCGCCCGACCCGGTGGTGACCACCAAGGACCTGCCGACGATGTTCAACCGCGCCGGGCTGGCGGCCACCCTCATGCTGGCCGGCGCCGCGGCGTCCTTCCTGCGGAGGAACCGATGACCCAGGTGCACGGCGGCAGCCCCTCGCGCCAGCGTGGCAGCAGCCGCGGCGGCGACCGGATCATGGTGCCGGAGGCCGACTTCAGCTCCTACTACGGGCGTCCGATCGTCAAGCCCGCGCCGTGGGAGAACGACATCGCCTACTACCTCTTCACCGGAGGGGTCGCGGCAGGCAGCGCGCTTCTCGCCGCGGGGGCCGACCTCAGCGGTCGACCGGGCCTGCGGAGGGTCGCCCGCTTCGGTTCGCTCGGCGGACTGACCTTGAGCATCGGCTTCCTCGTGCACGACCTCGGCAAGCCGAGCCGGTTCCTCAACATGCTGCGCGTCGCCAAGCTGACCTCGCCGATGTCGGTCGGCACCTGGATCCTCAGCCTGCACGGCCCGTTCGCCGCCCTCGCGTCCGGCTCCGAGATCGTCTCGATGCTCCCCGCACGCTGGCAGCGGGGGCCGCTCGGGCTGGTCGTCACGCTGGGGCGTCCCGCCGGGCTCGTCGGCGCCCTGACCGCCCCGCCCGTGGCGGCGTACACCGCGGTGCTGCTCGCCGACACCGCCACTCCCGCGTGGCACTCGGCCCACGAGGAGCTGCCCTTCGTCTTCTGCGGCTCCGCCGCGGCCGCGTCGGGCGGGCTCGCCCTGCTCGGCGCCCCGCTCGCGGAGGCCGGTCCGGCCCGCGCCTTCGCCGTCGGCGGGGCGCTCGTGGAGCTGGCGGCCGAGCAGCGGATGGAGACCTCGATGGGCCTGTCCGCCGAGACGCTGCACCAGGGCGTCGCGGGTCGCTGGATGCGCGCGAGCAAGGCGCTCACCGTCGCCGGTGCGGTCGGTGCCCTGGCCGGGCGTCGCAGCAAGGTGCTGTCGATGGTGTCCGGCGCGGCCCTCATGGCGGGCTCGCTGTGCACCCGCATGGGGGTCTTCGAGGCGGGCCTGGCGTCCGCGCGAGACCCGAAGTACACCGTCGTGCCGCAGCGTGAACGCGTGGACCGCGGGGTACCGGTACGTCACCACGAGTGAGGCGCGCGTGCCGGACGGCACTCGGGACCGGATGGAGGAACACATGAGCGACAGCGACGTGAGCCAGGACAGCGCCCGCGGCGGCACCGGAACGGCGCGCGGCTCCTCGCCGGGCGGGTCACGCTGGCTGCTCGTGGCGGCGGGCCTGCTGCTGCAGTTCTCGATCGGCGCGGTCTACGCGTGGTCGGTGTTCGGGGGAGCGCTCGAGAAGGCCGAGCCCTGGCAGCTGAGCAAGGTGCAGGCCTCGCTGCCGTTCACGGTCACGATCGGGATGATCTTCATCGGGAGCTATGTCGGTGGCCGCCTGCAGGACGCCCGCGGACCGCGGATCGTCGCGCTCATCGGCGGTGTCATCTATGCGGTGGGCATCCTGCTCGCCTCGTTCACCAACGGCGAGGGCGACTACTGGCTGTTGATCCTGGGCTACGGCGTGATCAGCGGGTTCGGCCTCGGCTTCGCCTACATCGTGCCGATCGCCATGCTGCAGAAGTGGTTCCCCGACAAGAAGGGCCTCATCACCGGCCTCGCGGTGGGCGGCTTCGGCTTCGGGGCCGTGCTGACCTCGCCGGTGGCCCAGTGGCTCATCGACAAGAACCCCGACGACCCGACGGGTGCCTTCCTGCCCCTGGGCATCGCCTACCTGGCCATGTCGCTCCTCGGCGCGTCGTTCTTCCGCAACCCGCCGCAGGGCTACGCCGTACCCGGGTTCGAGCCCGCCTCCGACAAGGACAGCGGCTCCGGGACGGGCAAGGACTACACCCAGGGCGAGGCGCTGCGCACCCCGCAGTGGTACCTCCTGACCGCGATCCTCACGCTCAGCGTGAGCGCCGGCATCTCGTTGATCTCCCAGGCCAAGCTCAGCGCCACCGACATCTCCGGCTACAGCGTCAGCGGCGCGGCAGCCCTGGTGGGCGTGCTGGCCATCTTCAACGGCGGCGGGCGCATCGTCTGGGCCGCGATCTCGGACTACATCGGCCGGATGAAGACCTTCGCCGCGATCCTGGTGCTCCAGGGCGTGTGCCTGATCCTGCTGCCCCATGCGTCCAACGCCGCCTTCTTCGCGATCCTCGCGGCCGTCGTCTACCTCTGCTACGGCGGCACCTTCGGCACCATGCCCGCGACCGCGGGCGACTTCTTCGGCGTCCGCAACGCCGGCGCCATCTACGGGCTGATGCTCGTCGGCTGGAGCCTCGGCGGCATCATCGGCCCGGTGATCGCCTCGGCGCTGATCGGTGAGGAGAAGGCGTACACGCTGGCCTACACGACCATCGGCATCATCGCGCTCGCCTCGGTGCTCCTGACCGTCGTGACCAAGGTGCCCGCGGGGCGGAAGGCTGCCCACGACTGACCCCTGCGAGGATTCCGGGCATGGCCACCACGACCACCCGAGACCGCATCGTCGCGGCAGCCGTGGAGATGACCACCTCGTCGGGCTGGGCGGCGGTGACCATGGCGCGGCTCGCCGAGGCCGCGGGCGTGAGCCGGCAGACGGTCTACAACGAGGTCGGCTCCAAGCCGGCACTGGCCGAGACGATGATCCTCGAGGAGCTGGCGCGCTTCCTCGGCGTGGTCGAGCGCGCCTTCGACGCCGAGCCGACCGACCTGACCCGCGCCATCGAGCGCTCGGTCGCGGACGTGCTCACCTACGCCCGCGCCAACAAGCTGCTGCACGCCGTCGTCAGCGCGACCCACGGCGCCGACACCGAGCTGCTGCCGCTCCTGACCACCAACGCCGGCTCGCTGCTGGAGGCGGCCAAGGAGGTCGTGCGCGCCCGCGTGGCGCCGTACGCCCCCACCATCGAGCCCGCCCACCTCGACCCCGCCATCGACATGGTCGTGCGGGTCGTGCTCAGCCACGTCATGCAGCCGTCGGCCTCGCCGGAGAAGACCGGCAGCGACATCGCCTGGCTCGCCGGGCGGGTGCTGAAGGACTGATCCGACGGGTCACGCGCCCCGGTTGTCAGCGACCAGCGCCGGGTTGCCGACGCGCCGAGCGGTCTTGCGAAGCAGGCCCCGCACCTCGTAGCGCTGGGCGAGGACCACCTCGGCGCCCGTGCGGTCGACGGCTCGCGCCAGGACTGCGTCGCTGCGCCGGCCCTCGGCCGTGAGGTATCCGTCCCAGGCGCCGCACGCACCGTCCACCTGCTCGTGTGCCGGGTCGTCCCCGGTCGCGGCAGCGAGGGCGTCGAGCTGCTGCTCGACGGCCGTGACGCCCTCCTCGAGGCGCTCGGTGACGAAGCGCTGCAGGCTCAGCCCCTCGCTGGTGCGCACGAGCACGAACGGGATCAACGGACCGCCGCTCGCCTCGACGCTGTCGATGGCGTGGTCGAGCCCGGTGAACGCCAGGTCCAGCAGCGGATCGGAGGCGGGGTCCACGACGGTGGGGTCCGAGGGTGTCATGGTCGTGATCGTCGCAGGTCAGACGACCGGTGGGGGGCCGGAATCCCCGTGGGAGCAGGCGCCCGCGTCACTGCCGACGTGCTTGTGGCCCCGGTCCTGGTGAGCAAGGTGCGGCTCCTCGCCGAGGAGCGCGAGCCCGTGGGCAAGTAGCGCCGCGCGTGTCATGGAGGAGAGCCGGCGTTCGACCAGCCGGCCGTGGGTCCAGGTCGGGTGGCGCGCCGTCGGGTCGCTCAGGAGGTCCGCCGACACATAGGCACATCCGAGCGCGTGTCCATGTCCGGCGCCGTCGTCGAGACCTTGGTGCACGTCTCGCAGACCGGTCAGGTCACGGGGGCCGAGCGCTCGAGTCGTCCGGCGACCATGTCGATGTCACTCACTCCAGGTCGGTGGTCACAGGTAGCCAGCGAGCCGTGGAGCCAGACCTCGCTCACCCACGCGCGCCTGGCCTGTTCGCGGACGAACGCTTCGACGGCGGGGTGACCCCGTTGTCATGTGCCGGCGTGCGTATGGCCCCGCCATCTCTGGGATGGCGGGGTGTGGGGCGGGGTCATGGTCGTCCGGGCAGCTCGCCGAGGTCGCCGGCGTCGTCGAGGCGGGTGGTGCCGTGTCGGTCGCGGAGGTAACGGTGTCCATGCGGGCTGGTCCACTCGAACACCCCGGGCGCGACCATCCGGTAGGTCCAGGCGGTGAAGGTCTTGAGCCGGTGGTGGAACCGGCACAGGCACGCGAGGTTCGAGGACGTCGTGGGACCGGGCTGGGGTCTGCCTTCGGCTTCGGCGTCGTGGTCGTACTCGACGACGTGGTCGACGTCAGCGCTCCGGGCGGGTCGGGTGCACCAGGGGAACGTGCAGGTGCGGTCCCGGAGAGCGACCTGCTCGCGGATGGGCTTCGGGATGTCGTAGCCCGGGGCGGAGAGCTCGGCGTTGAGGTCGATGACGGGCTTGATGGTGACCTTGGTGCGGGAGTCGGCGCACCAGGCCTTGACCTGGTCGAGCAGCAGGAGCTTGTGGCGTTCCTCGAGACGGCCGGTCGGCCCGAACACGGTCTGCACGACGTCGCCGTCGCGGACGGACTCGGCAGCGAAGTGGGCGTTCAGGACCACCTCCCGCGCTGCAGGCAAGCCGTCCTGGCCGCGAGCGTCGGTGGCGCCTTGGGTGTGGAGGTCGAGCGCGGTCTGGGTGCGGGCCAGATCGCCGAGGGCTTTCGCGCGTCGGACGTCGAGGGACTCAGCCGACCCGAGCGCCTTCAAGGTCGCGGCGCCGTGGGCGAGAGCACCGTCGAGGTCGAGGGCGTCGGCGAGGTCGAGGTCGGCCTCGAAGTGCATGGTGCCGGCGTAGTGGACGTCCTGGTCGTTCAACGTGGCGTGGCGCGGGTCCACCGAGAGGTAGCCGTCCTCGGGATCCGCGGCCGGGTCCGGGGCGGCGAGCTCGAAGCGCTTGATGGTCTCGGCGACCAGCCGGTCGAGCTGCGCGAGTCCGATCTTCCCGGCCACGGCGGCGACCTGGGCGTCGACCCACCGTGCTGCGTCCTTCGTGAGGGCGGGGTGGTGTGGATGGTGGTCTCGGCGACGGACCGGGCCCGCCAGGCCGGCACCGCACCGGTCTGCACCTGGCGCCACAGGCGGGGCAGGCGGTGGCGCAGCTCGAGGGCGTGGCCGATGAGTTTCTTCGCCGCGGTCGAGGAGATCCCGAGCTCGGTGCCGAGCTCGGCGACGCAGAACTCCGCCACCAACGGACAACCCTGGCCGGCGATGGGCTCCTCGTGCTCGCTGCCCGGCAGGGTGAACGCGGCCGCGGAGTGGATCGACTCCGGCGGGTGCAGGTCCGCCCACCGGGCGGCCACGTCCAAGAGGTCGGCGGCGGCCCGGTCCTCGGCGGCCTTCCGATCGCGAGCCAGCGCGAGCAGGCCGGAGGCCGAGAGGTCGTCTTCGACCCTCGCGATCTCCTCCGCCAGTGCTTCGCTCATGTGTTTGATTGTAGGCGCTTCCACCGACAACGGCCCCGGCCCGAACCGATCTGTGCAGAACAGACGAGAAGGTCTCGATACGTCTC
Organism: Nocardioides sp. N13(2025); assembly: GCF_051912545.1. Taxonomy (GTDB): domain Bacteria; phylum Actinomycetota; class Actinomycetes; order Propionibacteriales; family Nocardioidaceae; genus Nocardioides. The sequence continues at coordinate 3,659,155 of NZ_CP196809.1, forward strand.
GCTCGTGCCTCGCTCCGCTACCCGACCAGCGAGGGGCCGGGTCTCGTGACGGTCGCTCCGGCTGCTCGACCAGCGAGGGGGCCGGGTCTCGTTCCTCGCGCCGGCTATTCGACCAGCGAGGGGCCGGGTCTCGTGACGGTCGCTGAGCGACCTCCTCGACCACCGAGGTGGGCGGGGGAGCCCTACGCTGCAGGCGTGAGCGGAGTCGTGTGGGGTACGCCGACCGCGCGGGGGATCGTCGCGGCGGCCACTCTCGGGTCGGGGCTGACGCTGCTCGACGGGACCGTCGTCAACGTCGCCCTGCGGACGATGGGCGCCGACCTCGACGCGTCGCTGTCGCAGCTGCAGTGGATCACCAACGGCTACTTCCTCTCCCTCGCCTCGCTGATCCTGATCGGCGGGTCGCTCGGTGACCGGCTCGGCCGCCGACGGGTCTTCGTCATCGGCACGGTCTGGTTCGCGCTGGCCTCGCTCATGTGCGGCCTGGCGCCGACGGCGGAGGTGCTGATCGTCGCCCGGGTGCTCCAGGGCATGGGCGGCGCGCTGCTCACGCCGGGGAGCCTGGCGATGATCCAGGCGTCGTTCCGGGCCAACGACCGTGGCCGCGCGATCGGTGCCTGGTCCGGGCTCGGCGGCATCGCGGCGGCCGTCGGCCCGCTGGTCGGCGGTCTCCTGATCGACCACGCGTCGTGGCGCTGGATCTTCCTCATCAACCTGCCGCTGGCCGCCCTGACGGTGTGGCTGGCGCAGCGCTGGGTGCCGGAGAGCCGCGACCCGCGCGCCCACGGACGCTTCGACCTCGCCGGCGCCTCCTTGGCCGCCCTGGCGCTGGCCGGGACCACCTGGGCGCTCACCGACGCCGGCGGACGCGCGACGCCGTACGCCGCCGCCCTCGGGGTCGTCGCGGCGATCGGTTTCCTCGTGGTCGAGCGTCGGCTCCAGGACCCGATGGTCCGGCTCGGGCTGTTCCGCGACCGCACCTTCAGCGCCGCCAACGGCATGACGCTGCTGGTCTACGCGGCTCTCGGCGCGATCCTGTTCTTCCTCGTGCTGGAGCTCCAGACCGTCGGTGGCTACACCGCGCTCCAGGCGGGGCTCGCGACCCTGCCGATCACCGCCTGCATGCTGGTGCTGGCCTCCCGTGGCGGCGCGCTCGGCCAGCGCATCGGTCCCCGGATCCCGATGACGTTCGGCCCCCTCGTGATGGCGGCCGGCACCCTGTGGCTGCTCGTCGTCGGGGCCGACGTCACGTGGTGGCGTGACGTCGCTCCGGGCCTCACCGTCTTCGGCATCGGCCTGGCCCTCATGGTCGCGCCGCTGACGGCGACGGTGCTGAACGCAGCCCCGGACGACAGCGCCGGGATCGCCAGCGGGATCAACAACGCCGTCGCCCGCGCGGGCTCCCTGCTCGCGGTCGCCGCGCTGCCCATGGCGGTCGGCCTGGCGGGCGACGACTACCGCGACCCGGCGCGGTTCGACACGGCGTACGGCTCGGCGATGGTCGCCTGCGCCGTGCTCCTGGTGCTCGGCGGCCTGGTCTCGTGGTTCACGATCCCCGCCCGCGTCCGCACACCCACTCCATAGGGTCTGGGCATGCGCGTACGACGGGGACCGGGTGCGGCGGTCGCGGCTGCCCTCGTCCTCCTGCTCGGCGCGTGCAGCGAGCCCTCGCCCGACGACCGGACGCCGGCGTCGGAGGCCACCCCTCCGACGCCGACCGACGACCCGCCGGCGACGCCCGACACCCCGGTGGCCGACCCGGCCCACGCCGTCGAGCCTCCCGGCGCCCGCGACGGCCGCCTCTGGAGCGCCGACATCCTGGTGCAGTGGGACCAGTCGATCGACGACGACCTGGTCGAGCAGATCGAGAAGCTGAAGGGAGTCGCCCACACCGAGCGCATCGGCCTGGGCCAGGTGAGCCTGGAGAACCGGGTGCTCACCGTCGCGTCGGTCGACCCGGGCGCCTATCGCCACTTCACGCAGGCCGACGTCGCCGACTTCCAGGAGGCCTGGGACCGGGTCGCCGGTGGCGAGATGGCGATCGACCAGAAGGTCGCCCGGCGGCTGGCCGACAAGGACGGGATGATCCGGCTCGGCAGCGAGGACGACTCCCCGAGCCTGCACGTGGGGGCGTACACCCCCCAGGTCCCCACCATCGACATGGTCGTCAACACCGCCTGGGCCGACGACATCGAGATGTCCACCGACAACGGGCTCCTGATCTCGACCGACGACATCACGCCCGCGACGATCCGCAAGCCGCTGGAGAGGCTGGTCGGCAAGGACGCCTCGGTGCAGATGCTCGACGTGGCCTCGCGTCTCGGCCTCGACCCGGACGCCAAGCTGACCGCGATCCCGACCGGCGGCACGCTGGGCAGCGTCGTCGGCACCTTCCGCTACACCGTCATCGGCGGCGGCCGGATCGCGCCCGATCCCTCCTGGGTGGCCGCCAACATCCGCACGGAGGTCGTGCCGATCCTCGGCAGTGTCACCTGCCACAAGGACCTCTTCCCGCAGCTGCGCGCGGCGCTCCTCGAGGTGCAGCAGCGCAACCTGTCCGACAAGATCCACCCGGAGGAGTACGCCGGCTGCTACTACCCGCGCTTCATCGCGAACACGACCACGCTGTCCAACCACTCCTTCGGCCTGGCCCTCGACCTCAACACCCCGGGCAACGGCCGCGGCACCGTCGGGGAGATGGACCGCGACGTGGTGGCGATCTTCAAGACCTGGGGCTTCGCGTGGGGCGGCGACTGGCGCTGGACCGACCCGATGCACTTCGAGCTCAGCGAGGTCAAGGCCGTCGGCTGACCGCGAATGCCCTAACGTGCGGGCCATGAAGGCAGTCCAGGTCGTCACGCTCACCGGTCCCGCCGACATCGAGGTGCGCGAGGTCGACCCGCCCGTCCCGGGCCACAACGACGTGCTCGTCGAGGTGCACAGCGTGGGCGTGTCGTTCCCCGACCTGCTGCTGAGCCGCGGGGAGTACCAGTTCAAGCCCGAGCCGCCCTTCACCCTCGGCGTCGACTTCGCCGGCGTCGTCGTCCACCCGGGGGCCGCCGAGTCGAGCGGCTTCCAGGTCGGCCAGCGCGTCGCGGGCGTCAACCTCAACGGCGGGGCGGCCGAGCAGGTGGCCAACCCGGCGATCTTCACCTTCCCGCTGCCGGACGAGATGTCGTACGACGAGGGCGCGGCGCTGCCGATGAACTACCTCACCGCCCTGTTCGCGCTCGAGGAGCGCGGCGGCCTGCGCGACCGCGAGACGGTCCTCGTGCACGGTGCGGCCGGCGGTGTCGGGACGGCGACCCTGCAGGTGGCCAAGGGCCTCGGGGCGCGCACCATCGCGGTCGTCAGCACCGAGGAGAAGGCGGCCTTCGCCCGCGCCGCGGGTGCCGACGAGGTGATCGTCGGGCCCGACTTCCGCGACCAGGCCAAGGAGCTGACCAACGGCCGTGGCGTCGACGTGGTGCTCGACGTCGTCGGCGGCGACGCCTTCACCGACTCGCTGCGCTGCCTGGCCGAGAAGGGCCGCGTCCTCGTGGTGGGCTTCGCCGCCGGTCAGGGCATCCCCGAGGTCAAGGTCAACCGGCTGCTGCTCGGCAACACCGACGTGCGCGGCGTGGGCTGGGGCGCCTACGCGATGACCAAGCCGGGCTACATGCAGAAGCAGTGGCACCGGCTGACGCCGATGATCGAGTCCGGCGTGGTGAAGCCGCCGATCGGCGCGACCTACGACCTCGCCGACTTCGGGCGCGCGCTGGTCGACATGGACGAGCGGCGCACCCTGGGCAAGTCGGTCGTGCACGTGCGCTGAGGCTGGGTCCGCGGGGTTAGGGTCGGCGCGTGACGATCCTCGACGCCGCCCGCGACGGCATGAACCCCGACATCCGCCCGCAGGACGACCTCTTCGGCCACGTCAACGGACGCTGGCTGGAGGAGACCGAGATCCCCTCCGACAAGTCGAGCTGGGGCGCGTTCATCGCGTTGGCCGACGCCGCCGAGCAGCAGGTGCGCGACATCATCACCGAGCTCGCCGACCGACCGGCCGAGGACCTCGACGAGGACGAGCGCAAGGTGGGCGACCTCTACGCCTCCTTCATGGACACCGACACGATCGCGGCCAAGGGGCTGCGCCCGATCAAGGGGCTGCTGGACCGCGCGCACCAGGTCGCCGACCTGACCGAGCTCGCCGCCTTCCTCGGCATGTTCGAGCGCATCGGCGGTCCGGGCCTCTTCGGCTCCTACATCACCCCGGACCGGGCCGACGCCTCGCGCAACATCGTCTACCTCGCCCAGGGCGGCCTCGGGCTGCCCGACGAGTCCTACTACCGCGAGGACAAGTTCGCCGAGATCCGCTCGACGTACGCGAAGTACCTCACCACGCTGCTCACCCTCAGCGAGCACGACGACCCCGCGGGCGCGGCGGCGCGCGTGCTGGCGTACGAGACCCGGCTCGCCGAGGGGCACTGGGAGGCCGCGGAGACGCGTGACGTCCAGAAGACCACCAACCACAAGAGCCTCGAGGAGCTCGTCGAGCTCTGCCCGGCCTTCGAGTGGGTCACCTACGTCACCGCCCTCGGCGGCACCGAGGAGACGCTGCGCTCCTCGATCGTGATGCAGCCCGACTTCTTCGCCCACCTGTCGACCGTGCTCGAGGAGACCCCGATCGAGACGTGGCGCGACATCCTCCACGTCCGCGTGGTGCGCAGCTCGGCGCCCTACCTGCCCGACGAGTTCGTCGAGGCCAACTTCGACTTCTACGGCCGCACCCTCAACGGCACCCCCGAGCTGCGCGCGCGCTGGAAGCGTGGCGTCGACTTCGTGGAGGGCGCGATCGGCGAGGCCGTCGGCAAGGTCTACGTCGCGCGCCACTTCCCGCCGACGTCGAAGCAGATGATGGACGAGCTGGTCGCCAACCTCGTCACCGCCTACCGGCGCTCCATCGAGGCGCTCGACTGGATGGGCGAGGACACCAAGCAGAAGGCCTACGACAAGCTCGACAGGTTCTACCCCAAGATCGGCTACCCGTCGGAGTTCCGCGACTACTCCGCGCTGACGATCTCCGCCGACGACCTGCTGGGCAACGTCGCCTCCGCGTCGGCGTTCGAGACCGACCGCCAGCTCGCCAAGGTGGGCCAGCCGGTGGACCGCGACGAGTGGCTGATGCTGCCGCAGACGGTCAACGCCTACTACCACCCGGGCACCAACGAGATCTGCTTCCCGGCTGCCATCCTCCAGCCGCCGTTCTTCAGCCCGGACGCCGACGAGGCCGAGAACTACGGCGGGATCGGCGCCGTCATCGGCCACGAGATCGGCCACGGCTTCGACGACCAGGGGGCGCAGTACGACGGCGACGGCAACCTCCACGACTGGTGGACAGCCGACGACAAGGCGGCCTTCGAGGCCAAGTCGCAGGCCCTCGTCGCGCAGTACGACGCCTTCGAGCCGCGCACGCTGCCCGGCGAGCACGTCAACGGCAGCCTCACCGTCGGCGAGAACATCGGCGACCTCGGTGGCCTCACCATCGCCCACAAGGCCTACGTCATCAGCCAGGGAGGGGACGCCTCGGTCGAGGACCGCCGCACCCTCTTCCTCAACTGGAGCCACGTGTGGCGCACCAAGCGCCGCAAGGAGCAGGAGCTCCAGTACCTCACCATCGACCCCCACAGCCCCGCCGAGTTCCGCGCCAACATCGTGCGCAACCTCGACGAGTTCCACGAGGTCTTCGAGACCCAGCCCGGCGACGGCCTCTGGCTCGAGCCCGAGGGTCGCGTCCGGATCTGGTGACCCGGGGTCGGGGCGTCCAGCGAGGCCGAGCCCGGGGACCCCAGCGCCACGGGTCCTGACGGGAGCCGACCGGAGTCCTACGATGGCCAGGTGGTCAGGAAGGACGCCGACATCACCGGCGGCATCGTCGTCGGTCACGACGGCTCGCGCGCTGCGGGCGCCGTGGTGCGTCGTGCAGGCGACCTCGCCCGGCGGCTGGGGGTCACCCTTCACGTCGTGCGCGTGTGGAACGTGACGACCGCACCCCGCCCGGACTCGATGGTCGGCGGCTACGTGCCGCCGTTCGCCGAGTTCGAGCAGGCCGTGATCTCCGACCTCAAGGCCGACTGCGCCTCCGCGGGACTGGCCGGCGACGTCGACGTGCAGCTCTACGCGCTGCGCGGGCAGGCCACCGAGCGACTCATCGACGCAGCAGCGGGGGCCGAGATGCTGGTCGTCGGCACGCGGGGCGCCGGTGGCTTCGCGGGCCTCCGCTTCGGGTCCACCGCGACCCAGGTCGTACGCCACTCGCCGGTCCCCGTGCTGGTGGTGCCCAACATCCCGGACTGACCTGACGCACCGAACAGTCGGGTCATGACCCGCGAGGACCACGACACGACTGTTCGGCAGCGCGGGAGCTCAGCTGGCGACGGTGGCGCAGACGACCTCGAGGATGAGGTCCTCGCCGGTGGAGGTCAGCAGGTTGATCCCGGTCGCCTTGTAGCCGGTGCCGTCCGGGGTGCGGGTGACCTGGCTGAACAGGCTGTTGAGGCTGCCGACAGGTGCCTCGAGGAAGCCCGCATTGCCCGACAGGGCCTTCTTGCCGGCCGGGCAGGTGGCGGTGACGGTCCTCGTGTTCGAGCCGGGGAGGCCGGGAAGGCCGGGCACCGTGACGCCGTTCTTGATGACCTCGAAGCCGCTGATCCCGGAGGCGCCGACGGGACCCGCAGGTCCGGTGGCGCCGGTGGCTCCGCGGAGCTTGTTCTTCGCGCCGAGGGAGAGGTCCTTGGCCTTGAGGGTGCGGTTCTTGATGTCCTTGGTGGTGACGGTGTTGTTCTTGATCTGCTTGCCGGTGATCATCATCGATGCCGTGGCGCCGGCGCCCGCCGAGAGGACCAGGGCGATGACGGCGACGGTGACGGCCATGGCCGTACGCGGTGTTGCTTTCACGAGGACGCTCCGTAGGGGTCGTGGACAGGTCGGCTGGCTCGGAGGCTAGGGGGACGCGCCCGACCACCGCAGGAGTTCCACGAATTCCCCAGCCCGACGGCGGGGTTGTTGAATGAGGCCGTGAGCTTGCCCGGGCACGACCAGTCGACCTACCGCCTCCGCATGGAGTGGGGACCGACCGGCGCCACGGCCGTGCCGGCCGACTACGCCGTCGTGGTCGACGTCCTCTCCTTCACGACCACCCTGAGCGTGGCGGTCGACCGCGGCATCGAGGTCTTCCCGTTCCGCTGGCGCGACTCCCGCGCGGCCGAGCACGCGGTCAGGCACGGCGCGACCCTGGCGGTCGGCCGGTTCGAGGCGCTGTCGCGCGGCGACGCCCGCCACGTCTCGCTCTCTCCGGCCAGCCTGTCGGAGGTGGAGGGCGTCCAGCGGCTGGTGCTGCCCTCGCCCAACGGCTCGACCATCGCCTTCGCCCTCGCCGACTCGGGAGCGCAGGTGCTCGGCGCGTGCCTGCGCAACGCCGGCGCGGTGACCCGCTGGCTGGCGCCCAAGGTCGCCGACGGCGCCAGCGTCGTCGTCGTACCCGCGGGGGAGCGGTGGTACGACGACACGCTCCGCCCGGCCGTCGAGGACCTCTGGGGTGCCGGTGCGGTGCTCGCGGGGCTGGTGGGCGAGCACGGGGACGTGGCGAGCCCCGAGGCCCGGATGGCCGTCGCTGCTTGGCAGGGGGCGACCCTGCCCGGTGACCTGCTCGGCTGCGCCAGCGGCCTCGAGCTCGCCGAGGTCGGCTTCGTCGCCGACGTCGAGATCGCGGCCCAGCACGACGTCAGCGAGGTCGTGCCGGTGCTGGTCGGGGAGTCGTTCCGCGACAGCGCCGACCTCGAGCCGCCGGGTGCGCGGCTGCGCGGCCTCTGAGCACGACCTGACCGATCGGTCTGGTGGAGCCGCCCGAACTGTCCCTAGTGTGATCGCGGTCACACTCGGGTGACCACCTGTCTCGGAGGTCTCCACACGATGAAGCGCACGTCCACCCTCGCCGCGGTGCTCGGTTCCGCACTCGCCGGCCTGCTCAGCCCGCTCCTCCTCCAGCCCGCCCGGGCCGCCGCACCGACGTACGTCGCCCTGGGCGACTCGTACTCCTCGGGCACCGGCACCCGCTCCTACATCAGCGACGGCACGACCTGCCAGCGCTCCACCCAGGCCTACCCGAGCCTGATCGCCACCGCTCGCGGCTACGCGCTCAACTTCCGCGCGTGCTCCGGCGCCACCGTCGCCGACGTCACCAACACCCAGCTCTCCGCGCTGACATCCGCCACGAGCTACGTGTCCATCTCTGTCGGCGGCAACGACGCGGGCTTCGCCGACGTGCTCACCGAGTGCGCGCAGCCGTGGTGGTCGAGCGACTGCGACGGCGCGATCAACACCGCGCAGGCCTTCATCAACACCACCCTCCCGGGCCGGCTCGACACCCTCTACGCCAGCATCCGCAGCCGCTCGCCCTACGCCAAGGTCGTCGTCGCCGGCTACCCGCGGATCTTCAACGGCGAGGACTGCAACGCACTCACCTGGTTCTCCCCGCAGGAGGAGTCGCGGCTCAACCAGACCGCCGACCTGCTCAACAGCCGCCTCGCGAGCGCGGCGTCGTCGGCCGGCTTCTCCTTCGCCGACCCGACCAGTCCCTTCGTCGGCCATGCGGTGTGCGACTCCGACGAGTGGATCAACGGCCTGTCCAGCCCGGTCAGCGAGAGCTACCACCCCAAGGCCACCGGCCACGCCGGTGGCTACACGCCGGTGATCAGCCCGCTGCTCACCGGTGCCGCCGTCACGGTGACCGCCCGGCTCGTCGCCGACTCCTCCGCCTCGGGTGACGAGCAGGCCGCCCTGCAGCGGACGTACGCCGATGCCGACGCCCAGATCGAGCCGGAGACCTTCGTGGCGCCCGACCTGACCACGCCCGAGGCGCGCCGGGCCGCGCGCAGGCACGGCATCGACATCGACCGCTTCATCGCCCGCAGCCAGCGGCGCTGACCGACCGCGCAGCGCAGGGGCCCGTCGTGCCGGGCACGACGGGCCCCTGCGTGGTGGGACTACTTCACCTCCGAGCGGAGCACGCCCCGCAGGCCGAGCATCGCGGGCAGGACCAGCCAGATCCCTGCGGTGGCCGCGACCTGGGCCCACTGCTCGCCACCGGCGGGAGGTCCCTCGAAGAGGAAGGACCGGGCGAGCTCGGCGTCGACCCACGGGCGGACGTCGACGAAGTCCGGCTGGCTGGCCGCCAGGATCGCGAAGAGGTTCGGCAGGACCAGGGTCAGCACGAAGTACGTGACCAGCGCTCCGGCCGAGCTCCGGATCACCATCCCCAGCATCGTGCCGGTGAGCAGGCACAGCAGGCTCCCGATGACGATCGTGCCGAACTGGGCCACCGAGAGGTCCCACACCAGGTCGGTCCCGGTGATGGCGGTTCCGACCACGTTGCCGACGACGCCGACGACCAGGGCGACCAGCATCGCGGTGACGCCCACGACCACCGACGAGACCGTCTTGGCCAGCAGGACCCGCCTCCGGTCGGGGACGAGGGTGAAGGTGGTGAGGCCGGTGCGCTGGCTCCACTCACCGGTGATCGCGAGGATCGCGATGATCGGGAGCACGATCGTCATGGGGAAGCCGATCGCCGCGGCGAACATGTTGTGCGTCAGCTGGTCGTCGGGCGCGAAGAGGATCGTGCCGATCGTGGCGACGACGCCCCCGATCACCAGGCTGGCCATCAGCCAGAACCCGGAGCGGGTGTCGAACATCTTGCGCAGCTCGACGCGGACGACGCGTGCCAGGGGGATCGTCGGGTGGTCGTCGTGCTGCTCGTGGACGGGGTGGTGCACGACGGGCGGGGCTGTGGTGGTCATGCCGCTGTCCTTCCTCGGTGGTAGTCCCGGCGGGACTTCTGGGGGTGGGTGACTTCTCGCTGCGTGTCCGCGGTCAGCTCGAGGAACATGTCCTCGAGGCCGCCCTCGGCCGGACGCAGCTCGGTGAGCGCGATGCCTGCGGCGAACGCGACGTGCCCGACGTGCGCCGGCTCGGCGGCGGTGGCGACGCCACCCTCCTCCGAGACCGTGGTGTCGATGCCGGCCGCGTGCAGGGCCCGGCGCAGCGCTGCCGGGTCCTCGGCCCGCGCGACGGTCCCGAGGGAGCGGACCAGGTCGGCCTTCGTGCCCTCGCACACGATCCGGCCGTGACCGATCATCACGATGTCGTCGGCGATGACCTCGACCTCGCGGAGCAGGTGCGAGGACAGCAGCACCGTGCCGCCCCGGTCGGCGAAGTCGCGCAGCAGGTCGCGCATCCACCGGATGCCGGCGGGGTCGAGCCCGTTGGCCGGCTCGTCGAGCATCAGCACGGCCGGGTTGCCGATCAGCGCGGTGGCGATGCCGAGCCGCTGCCGCATCCCGAGCGAGTAGTTGCCGACGCGGCGGTCGGACTCGGCGGGCGTGAGGCTGACCAGGTCGAGCATCTCGTCGACGCGACGGCCGGGGAGGCCCAGCACCTGCTGGACGATCGTGAGGATCTCCCGGCCGGTCCGGCCGGCGTGCTGGGCCGAGGCGTCGAGCATCACGCCGATCTGCCGGCCGGGGTTGGGCAGCTGGGCGAACGGGCGGCCGGCGACCGTCGTGGAGCCCGACGTGGGCTTCGTCAGGCCGACGACCATGCGCATGGTGGTGGACTTCCCGGCGCCGTTGGGGCCGAGGAACCCGGTCACGCGACCCGGCCGGGCGACGAAGCTGACGTCGTCCACGACGGTGTTCCTGCCGTACTTCTTGGTGAGCGACTCGATGGTGATCATGGGGTTCCCTCCGCGATCGTTCGGGTGGTTTCTGGGGTCACCTCGACGCTAGGTACGCCGGCTCCGGTACGCGTCGTCGCGAGGTCGCGGGCGTCGTACGCCGTCGTGGCGAGGCGGCGTCCTCCGGAAGTCGGACCCCAGTGGCTCAGGACTCGTCGAAGAGCCCGGTCCGGTAGGCGAGGACGATGGCCTGGGCGCGGTCGCGGAGGTCGAGCTTCTGCAGCAGCCGGGTGACGTGGGTCTTGACGGTCGTGTCGCTGATGAAGAGCTCCTGGCCGATCTCGGCGTTCGAGAGGCCGCGGGTGATCAGCTCGAAGACCTCGAGCTCGCGGGGGGTGAGCTCGGAGACCGCCGGCGGCGGTGGCTGGCGCCGTACGGACGCGAAGCGCCGGATGACCCGGCGGGTGACGGTGGGCGAGAGCAGCGCCTCGCCGGCGGCGATGGTGCGGACGGCTCCGATGAGCTGCTCGGGCGGGTCGTCCTTGAGCACGAAGCCGCTCGCCCCGGCGCTGAGCGCCTCGAAGACGTAGTCGTCGAGGTCGAAGGTGGTGAGGACCAGCACGCGTGCGTCGCTGTCGGAGGCGAGGATCCGCCGAGTCGCCTCGAGGCCGTCCATCTCGGGCATCCGGATGTCCATCAGGACCACGTCGGGCCGGAAGCGCGCGGCCTGTGCGACCGCGTCCCGGCCGTTGCTGGCCTCCGCCACGACCTCGATGTCGGGCTCGTCGGCCAGCAGCAGGTGGAAGCCTGCCCGCACCATGCTCTGGTCGTCGACGACCATCACCCGGATGGTCATGACCCGGCTCCCAGCGGGAGCCGGGCGCGCACCAGGAAGCCGCCGCCGGGCGCGGGGCCGGCGTCGAGGTCGCCGTCGAAGAGCTTGACCCGCTCCCGGATGCCGACGAGGCCGTGGCCCCCGCCCCACGAGCCGGCGACGTCGGCGCCGACCCTCGCCCGGTCCACGCGGTGGCCGTGGTCGCGCACCTGCAGGCAGAGCTCGTCCGGGGCGTAGGCGACGACCACCTCGGCGAGGTCGGACCCGGAGTGCTTGAGGCTGTTGGTCAGCGCCTCCTGGACGATGCGGTACGCCGAGAGGTCGAGGCCGCGGGGCAGGGCCACGGGCTCTCCCCGGACCTCCACCCGCACGTCGAGCCCAGCCGCGCGCACGTCGCGCACGAGCCGGTCGAGGTCGTCGAGCCCGGGGCTGGGCGCCAGCTCGGGTGCCGTGTCGTCGTCGCGCATCGCGGCCAGCAGCCGGCGCATCTCGGTGAGCGCCGTACGGCCCGCCTCCTCGACGTTCTTGAGCGCCTCGCGGTCCTCGGTCGACGACTCCGGCATCCGGTGCCGTACGGCGCCCACCTGCAGCACGATCACGCTGACGGCGTGCGCGACGACGTCGTGCAGCTCGCGGGCGATCCGGCCACGCTCCTCGGCCACGGCCACCCGTGCGGCCGCCTCGCGCTCCAGCTCGGCGAGCCGGGCACGCTCCTCAGCGGCCTCGGTCCGCTCGGTGCGCTCCCGCAGGGACCACCCGACCAGCCACCCGATCGCGAACATCACCGGGACGGAGATGAGGTCGTCGGTCGTGCTGTCCGGCGCGTTGCGCACGACGGTCACCGCGCCCGCCAGCGCGATCGCCAGCCCCAGGCGGGAGAGCGAGGCGTTGCGGACCGAGCCCAGCAGCACCGCGGCACCCATCCCCGCGATGAGGATCCCGGCGCCGTTGACGATCAGCTGCTCGTCGAGGAAGGAGAGGGCGGCGCACACCACCCAGGTGGTGGCCGGCGCCGCGAAGGGGAACCGCCGACGGGCCAGCAGGACGAGGACCGCGGACGTGATCCCGACCAGCCCGAGCACGAACAGCGGACCGTCCGGGTGCTCGAGGTCGTCACGCAGCAGCGTCCCCGCGGCGGTCACCAGGGCGGTGGCCACGACCAGCAGGTCGAGACCATGCCCGGCGAGGAAGGCCCGCGCTCGGCTCACCTCGTCAACGTACGACGACGCCCGACCGCGCTGCGTCCACCAAAAGGAGGACCCCTGATCGTCGCCAGGTGCCCCCGCCGACGCGGCCTTCCGACGACGCGCGGCGGCCCGCCCGCGCCTAGCGTCGGAGACGTCGACAGGTCGTCGACCACACGCTTCGACAGGACAGGACCATGGACATCGAGATCGAGACCGGCACCTACGTCCGATCCACCCCGCGCCGCCACAACGGCTACTGGGCCGGCGACTTCAAGGAGGCGCCGCCCCTGCCGTGGGCCCAGCTCCGCCGCATCATGGAGACGGCCCGTCCGGTCGATGTCGCCGGGGGTTGGTAGACAAGGGGCATGACCACCGGGACCGAGCCAGCCGTCACCGACGACGTACGCCTCTCGGCCCGCGAGGCCGCCGAGGCACACCTCCGCGCCCTGGTGGGTCGTGACGACGCCGTGCTGCGCGAGGACCAGTGGGCCGCGATCGAGGCGCTGGCGGTCGACCGCCGCCGCGCGCTCGTCGTCCAGCGCACCGGGTGGGGCAAGTCGGCCGTCTACTTCGTGGCCACCAAGCTGCTGCGCGGCACCGGCGCCGGCCCGACGGTCATCGTGAGCCCGCTGCTCGCCCTGATGCGCAACCAGATCGCCGCCGCGGAGCGTGCCGGCATCCGGGCGGTGACGATCAACTCCACCAACATCGACCAGTGGCAGCCCATCCACGACCAGATCCACGCCGGCGAGGTCGACGTGCTGCTGGTCAGCCCGGAGCGGCTCAACAACCCGGGCTTCCGTGACGAGGTGCTTCCCCGGCTGGCCGCGACCTGCGGACTGCTGGTGGTCGACGAGGCCCACTGCATCTCCGACTGGGGCCACGACTTCCGCCCCGACTACCGCCGCCTGCGCACCCTCCTCGCCGAGCTGCCGTCCGGGATCCCGGTGCTGGCCACCACCGCGACCGCCAACGCGCGGGTCACCGACGACGTCGCCGAGCAGCTGGGCGTCCACGGTTCCCCGTCGGTCGAGGAGGGCGCCCAGCGCCCGTCACGAGACCAAGCGGTCCTCGTCCAGCGCGGCACCCTCGACCGTGAGTCGCTGCGCCTGGGCGTGGTGCAGCTGAAGACCCCCGAGCAGCGGCTGGCCTGGCTGGCCGACCACCTCGCCGAGCAGCCCGGGTCCGGCATCGTCTACTGCCTCACCGTGGCCGCCACCCAGGAGGTCGCGGGCTACCTGCGCGACCGCGGCCTCGAGGTCGCGGCCTACTCCGGCCAGACCGACACCGACGAGCGCCACGCCCTCGAGCAGGCGCTGGTCGACGGCCGGGTCAAGGCCCTCATCGCGACCAGCGCCCTCGGCATGGGCTTCGACGCCAGCCTGGGCTTCGTGATCAACCTGGGTGCCCCCGCCTCGCCGGTCGCCTACTACCAGCAGGTCGGCCGTGCCGGCCGCGGCACCGACGACGCGACCGTCGTCCTGCTGCCGCAGGTCGAGGACCGCGACATCTGGGCCTACTTCGCCTCGCTGGGGTTCCCTCGCGAGGAGCAGGTCCGCGAGACCCTCGCCGCCCTCGCCGACTCCGAGCGTCCGCTGTCCACCGCGACGCTGGAGACGCGCGTCGAGCTCGGCCGCAACCGCCTCGAGTCGATGCTCAAGGTCCTCGACGTCGACGGCGCCGTCCAGCGGGTGCAGGGGGGCTGGGTCGCCACGGGTCGGCCCTGGTCCTACGACGGCGAGCGCTACGCCCGGGTGGCCGAGGCCCGCGAGCGCGAGCAGCAGGCGATGCTCGGCTACCTCAGGACCGACGAGTGCCGCATGCGCTACCTCCGCGAGCAGCTCGACGACCCCAACGCGGCCGACTGCGGCCGCTGCGACAACTGTGGCGGGCTCACCCTCTCGACCTCGGTGAGCGACCGTTCGGTGGCCGAGGCCGGCGAGCGGCTGGCCCGCCCCGGTGTCGTCGTCGACCCGCGCCGGATGTGGCCGACCGCGCTGGCCAACCTCGGGGTCGACCTCAAGGGCAAGATCCCCGAGGGCGCCGAGCCCGGGCGGGCGGTCGCGCGCCTGACCGACCTCGGTCACGGGCAGGCGCTGCGCGAGCTGTTCCGCGAGGACACCCCCGACGGTCCCGTGCCGCCCGGCCTCGCCCAGGCGGTCATGGAGGTGATGAAGGACTGGGCCCCGGCCTGGACGTCGCGTCCCGACGCGATCGTGGTGGTCGAGTCCGCCACCCGCCCCACGCTCACCCGCGACCTGGCGGAGGGCCTGTCCCGCGTGATGCAGGTGCCGGTCGTCGGCACCTGGGCCATTCGCGACGACACCGTCCCGCCGCGCGCCGGCCAGTCCAACTCGGCGCAGCGCGTGGCCGCCGTACGCCGTCGCTGCGGGCTGGACGCCGACGTCCCGCCCGGCGCCACCGTGCTGCTGGTCGACGACCAGGTGGAGACCGGGTGGTCCGCCACCCTCGCGGCGGTCGCCCTCCGCCAGGCCGGCGCCGGTGCCGTCCTCCCGCTCTGGCTCGGCAGCCGCTCCTAGCCCGGCCCCCTCTGCGCCGACCGGGCACTTCCTCGCGCTGAAATGCGCCGACCGGGCACCTCCTCGCGCTGTCAGCGCGAGGAACTGCCCGGTCAGTGGTCTCCACCGCGAGGAACTGCCCGGTCAGTGACCCATCATCGCGGTCGGGTCGACCGGGGCGACCTTCCTGCGGGGCAGGAACGCGGCCGGGATCAGGCAGCAGGCGACCAGGACCGTCGCGACCACGAAGACCGTGGCGAACGAGTCGGCGAGGTCGGCGGTGGCGCGGGTGAACAGCTGCTGCAGCGAGGCCGGGTCGATGCCGAGGCCCTCGGCCGCCTGGGCCAGCGCGGACGGGTCGTCGCTGCCGGCGGCGCCCCTCACGGCACCTGCCTGGGCGATGGTGTCGCTGCCCTTGATCTGGTTGGTGAGGATCACCGAGAAGAGCGCGGTGCCGATGGAGGCCGCGACCTGCTGGGTGATGTTGAGCAGCGTCGAGCCGCGGGCCACGTTGTGGGCGGTCAGCGTCGCGAGCGCTGCCGTCATGATCGGCATCATCGTGCCGCCCATGCCGAGGCCCATGATGAAGAGCGCGCCGAGGATGTAGGCGTAGGACGTGTCCGCGCCGATCTGGGTGAACATCGCCATGCCGACGGTGATCACCGTGATGCCGGCCAGGACGATCTTCCCGGGGCCGATCTTGTCGGCCAGGATGCCCGCGATCGGCATGGTGATCATCGCGCCGACGCCCTGCGGGGCGAGCAGCCAGCCGGTGAAGAGCGTGCCCTCGCCGCGGACCTGGATGAAGTAGAGCGGGAACAGCAGCGAGGCGCCGAAGAACGCGATCGCGAACAAGGTCATCGCGATGATCGCGACGGTCATGTTGCGGTTCTTGAACAGGCGCAGCTCCACCAGCGGGTGGATGTTGCGCCCGGCCAGCGCCCAGGGGACGAACGCGACGATCAGCGCGAGGCCGACGACCATGGGGACGAGCACCTTCGTCGCCATGGCGGTGCCCTCCTCGGGGATCGAGCTCACGCCGTAGAGGAAGGCGGCCAGGCCGGGGGAGAGCAGGATCATGCCCAGCCAGTCGAAGGTCTCCGACGGCTCGACGTGGTCCTTCGGGAGCACCACCCAGGCGTAGGCGATGGCCGCGATGCCGATGGGCAGGTTGATGAGGAAGATCCAGTGCCAGGAGGCGCTCTCGATCAGGGCGCCGCCGATGATGGGGCCGAAGATCGGGCCGAGCAGCATCGGGATGCCGAGCACGGCCATCACGCGACCGACGCGCTCCGGGCCGGCGGCCCGGGTCAGGATGGTCATGCCGAGCGGCATCAGCATGCCGCCGCCGAGCCCCTGGAGCACCCGGTAGAGCACGAGCAGCTCGAGGGAGGTGGCCGTCGCGCACAGCACGGAGCCGGCGGTGAAGAGGACGACGGCCAGCAGGTAGAGGCGCTTGGTGCCGAAGCGGTCGGCGGCCCAGCCCGTCAGGGGGATGACGCTGGCCAGGGCGAGGGTGTAGCCCGTCATGGTCCACGCGACCTCGGCCGCGGTGGCGTCGAACTCCTGCTGGAAGGTGTTGAGCGCCACGGAGACGACCGTGATGTCGAGGATGGACATGATCGCGCCGAGCACGACCACGCCGGCCACCATCAGGACGCCCTTGTCGAGCTTGTCGGAGCTGTCCGGCCGCGCGTCGCCGGACTGGATCTGGGTGTCAGTCACCCGCCAACGGTAGGGGTTGCCTCCGACGGCGACGCAATCCTTTTCGCGGTGGGCTGAATCACCCGGACGACTCCTCAGGCGGGTACGCCGTCGAGGTCCTCGATCCGCGCCAGGCTCGGTCCGCGACGCTGCTGCAGGTCGCGGGAGACGTCCTCCACCGCGCGCATCACGCGCAGCACGTTGCGGCAGGTGAGCCGGGCCAGGTCGTCCGCGGACCAGCCGCGGTCGGCCAGGGCGGCGAGCAGCGCGGGATAGGTGGAGACGTCCTCGAGGCCCTCGGGCAGGACCTCGACCCCGTCGTAGTCGCCGCCGAGCCCGATGTGCTCGATCCCGGCCACCTCGCGCACGTGCTCGCAGTGCGCGACCACGTCGGCCAGGGTGGCGGTGGGCCGGGGGTGGTCGCGGAGCCACGCCGCCTCGAAGGCCGAGAACCGTACGCCGTCGGACTCGAGGATGCCCTCGGCCTCGGCCGCCGCCACCAGCTCGCGGTGGGCGTCGGCGCAGGCGGCGTTCACGAACTTCGGCACGAAGGTCACCATGCACACGCCCCCGTTGCGGGCCGTCGCCTCCAGGACGTCGTCGGGCACGTTGCGCGGGCTGTCGGTGACGGCTCGCGCGGAGCTGTGGCTGAAGAGCACCGGCGCCTCGGCCACCTCCAGTGCGGCGCGCATGGTGTCGGCGGAGACGTGGGAGAGGTCGACCATCATCCCGATCCGGTTCATCTCGCGGACCACCTCGCGACCGAAGGCGGTGAGCCCACCGGCGACCGGCCGGTCGGTGGCCGAGTCGGCCCACGGGGTGTTCGCGTTGTGGGTGAGCGTCAGGTAGCGCACGCCCAGCTCGTGCAGCTGTCGCAGCGTGCCGAGCGAGGAGTTGATGGAGTGGCCGCCCTCCGCGCCCATCAGCGAGGCCATCCGCCCCTCGGCCCAGGCGTGCTCGACCTCGTCGGCCGAGGTCGCCCACGTGAGCTGGTCGGCGTACGTCCGGGTGAGCAGGCGGGCCGCGTCGACCTGCTCGAGCGTCGCGCTGACCGCGTCGTCGCCGGTCAGCCGGCAGGGCACGTAGACCGACCAGAACTGTGCCCCCATCCCGCCCGCCCGCATCCGCGGCAGGTCGGTGTGGGTGGGAGTGGCGCCCGTGCCGACGTCGAGGCGGGCGAAGTCGTAGCCGACCTGTTCCCGGGCCTCCCACAGCAGGTCGTTGTGCCCGTCGATCACGGGATGCGAGGCGAGCAGGCTGGTGAGGTCCATGCGAGCCGACGATAGCGAGGTCGACAGGGAACTCCCTGTCGGTGCGAGGCGTTAGCGTCCTGTTGCCCGTCGTACGAAAGGTGGCTGCGTGAGCATCGTCCCGGTCACCGGTCCCGCGAGGCTGCTGGCGGGCGTCCCGCCCCGGGAGGGCTCGATCGAGTTCACCGACGACCGGCGCACGATCGTGATGCCGATCCGGGGTGCGTTGCCGGTCCTGGCCAAGGTGCGCGACCAGGGCGACATCCACCCCTCGGTCGCGCTGCTCGCCGGCGCCGCGTTGATGGGGCTCCAGCTCGTGGCGTCCGGCCGCTTCGCGCCCGACCCCGAGGGTCGGCACTGGCAGGTCGCCGGCCTCGACCCGGCCGACGAGCGGCGCATCGGCGACCTGGCCCGGTCCCGGGCCCATGACGGGTTCGACGAGGCCACGGCGGAGGGGATGGTCCGCGGGATGCTCGACGCGGTCGTCGACACGATGCCGCGCACCACGCCCGGGCGCTCCCGCCGCCGACCGCCGCCCGTGGTCGACCGGCCCGTCCGGGGGCCGGCGAGCCCCGAGGAGTTCAGCGACCAGCTGCAGCAGCGGATCGCGCGGATCCGCTCGCGCGGGCGCGACGACCGCCCGCACCTCGTGTCGATCTCGTTCCGGATCGAGGCCGACGAGGAGGAGCTCGTCGCGGGGGCGGTGCGCCTGGTCCTGCAGGTGCACGCGGTGGACAACCCAGCCCACATGGCCGACGCCTCCGAGCTCTGGGCGGACGCGGGGCCCGAGGCGGCCCACGGGTTCGGCGAGCGCGCCCGCACCCACGCGGCGATCGCGCTGCGCTCCGCGGCGGACGCGTGGCCGGTGCTCGACCGGCTGCTCGACCTGCGGGTCCCCGACGAGATCACCCTCGACACCGACGAGATCCTCTCCCTCCTCGACGGCGGCGCGGCGGCGCTGACCGAGGCCGGGCACCCCGTGATGTGGCCGAACTACCTCGACCGCGACGTCACCCAGCGCGTCGAGCTCGGCCGGCAGAAGGCCGCCGGCACCCGTGACGAGCCGCTGCAGGACGGGCTGTTCGGCCCGCAGGCGCTCTTCGGCTTCGAGTGGCAGCTCTCGCTCCACGGCGAGGAGCTCACCGACGACGAGATGGACGACCTGGCCCGTGCGACCAGCCCGATCATCAAGCTGCGCGACAACTGGGTCGCGGTCGACTCCGCCGTGATCAAGCGGGCCCGCAAGCGGCTGATCCGCACGATCACCCCGGTGCAGGCCCTCGCGGCCACGCTCACCGGCGTCGTCGACGTCGAGGAGGTGCCCTACGAGGCGGTCGTCGGCGCGAGCCTCCTGGTCGTCCGCGACCGGCTGCGCGAGGCCGGCACCGGGGAGCTCGTCGAGGTGCCGGCCGAGCTGCGCGCCGAGCTGCGCGACTACCAGCACCGCGGCCTGAGCTGGCTGGCCGAGCTCACCTCGATGGGCCTCGGCGCCTGCCTGGCCGACGACATGGGGCTGGGCAAGACGGTCACCCTGATCGCGTTGCACCTCCACCGGAGTCTCGATACACCCCACTCGTCCCTCGCGGGGCACTCGACCACCGAGAGGAGAGGCGGCCCGACGCTGGTCGTGTGCCCGGCGTCGCTGCTCGGCAACTGGGAGGCCGAGATCCGTCGCTTCGCACCGGGAGTCGTCGTACGCCGCCACCACGGCAGCGCGCGCGACCTCGACGGCGTCACCGACGGCTTCGTGCTCACGACCTACGGCACCATGCGCAACGACGCCGCGCTGCTCGCGGAGGTCCCGTGGGACCTGGTGGTCGCCGACGAGGCCCAGCACATCAAGAACTCCCGGTCGGCGGCGGCCCGCGCCCTGCGCACGATCCCGAGCCGTGCGCGGGTGGCCCTGACCGGCACCCCCGTCGAGAACGACCTCACCGAGCTGTGGTCGATCCTCGACTGGGCGATCCCGGGCCTGCTCGGCAGCCGCAACGCCTTCCGCAAGGTGTGGGCGGGCCCGATCGAGTCGGGGCTGGAGCCCACCAAGGCCCGTCAGTTCGCCGACCTGATCGGCCCCTTCCTGCTGCGCCGCCGCAAGTCCGACCCCGGCGTCGCGCCCGAGCTGCCGCCCAAGACCGAGACCGACCACCTGCTCGGCCTGACCCGCGAGCAGGTCGTGCTCTACGAGACGCTGGTGCGCGAGTCCATGCGCCGCATCGAGGAGGCCGACGAGGAGACCCGACGCGGCCTGGTCCTCACGCTGCTGACCGGCCTCAAGCAGATCTGCAACCACCCCGCCCACTACCTGCGCCAGGCCAACCCCAAGCTGCGCGGGCGCTCGGAGAAGCTCGAGCTCCTCGACGAGCTGATCGGCACCGTCGTCGCCGAGGACGGTGCGGTGCTCGTCTTCACCCAGTACGTCGCGATGGCGCGGCTGCTCGAGCGCCACCTCGCCACCACCGGCGTGCCCCACCAGTTCCTGCACGGCGGCACGCCGGTCCGCGAGCGCGACGCCATGGTCGCCCGGTTCCAGGCGGGTGAGACGCCGGTGTTCCTGCTCTCGCTCAAGGCCGGCGGCACCGGGCTCAACCTCACCCGCGCCGACCACGTCATCCACCTCGACCGCTGGTGGAACCCCGCCGTCGAGGACCAGGCCACCGACCGCGCCTACCGGATCGGCCAGACCAAGCCGGTGCAGGTGCACCGCTTCGTCACGCAGGGCACCATCGAGGAGAAGATCGCCGAGCTGCTGGCCCGCAAGCGCTCGCTGGCCGACTCGGTCCTCGCGCGCGGCGAGACCGCGTTGACCGAGCTCTCCGACGCCGAGCTCCGCGACCTCGTGGAGCTTCGTCGATGAACGGCACGACGCACCCGCGCCTGCCGGCCCGCCGGGGCAGCACCGCCGGCACGTGGTGGAGCAAGGCGGTGCTCCGTGCGGTCGAGGAGGCCGCGTTCGGTGAGAAGGAGCTGCGGGCGGGCCGGGCGCTCGCACGGGCCGGGGCGGTCGGCTCCATCACCGTCAGCGAGGGCACGGCCGTCGCGGCCGTGACCGACGGCCAGGACGCCTGGACCGTGGAGGTGACGGTCCCGGTGCTCGACGACTCCGACGCGGCTGCGTTCACCGAGCTCGTCGCGGCCGAGTCGGGCCGGATCGGGGCGCTGCTCGCCGGGCAGCTGCCGCACGCCTTCGTCGAGGCGGTGGAGGAGGCCGGCGTCGAGCTGCTGCCGTACGGCGGCGAGCTCGGCTCGGCCTGCACCTGCGAGGCCTGGCTCGACCCGTGCCCCCACGCGCTGGCCGTGCTGACCCAGGTCGCCTGGCTGATCCAGGCCGACCCGTTCGTGCTCACCCACCTGCGGGGCCTCTCGCGCGACCGGGTGCTCCGCGACCTCCACCGGATCGCCCCGCCACGCCCCCCGGGCGCCGCACTGGGTCATGAGTCGCCAGGAGACTCAAGGCCCGGTGACGACCCTGACGACCCCGATGACCTCGACGACCTGGTCGTCGCGGAGGACGCCGCCGCCCGCGCCGCCCGTCAGCTCCAGCAGGACCGGCCGTTCGAAGGCTGGTGAGGCGGGGGCAGGTTCAGGCGAGGCCGAGCGCGCCGTGCGCCATGTCGCGGAGCACGTCGTGCATCTGGGGGTCGGGCAGCCGCCCCGCGCGGGGCGTGGAGTTGAGCAGCCCGAACAGCACGTGGGCGCGGGTCCGGGAGGTCTCGGGGCTCAGCGAGGCGTCGAGGTGCCGCAGCTGGGTGGCCCAGACGTCGACGTACGCCCGTTGCAGCGCGCGGACGCGCCCGCGCGCCTCGTCGGGCAGGCTGCTCCAGTCGCGGTCCTGGACCACGATGAGGGAGCGGTGCTCGATGGCGAACTCGATGTGCCACTCGACGAGCGCCTCGAGCGCCTCCCGCGGCCCGCCGGCGTGCTCGACCCGGCTGCGCCCCTCGGCCAGCAACGTCTCGCTGATGGAGACGAGCATCTCGGCGAGCATCGCGTCCTTGGACTCGAAGTGCTTGTAGAGCGCCGGGCCGGAGATCCCGCAGGCCGAGCCGAGCTCGGCGACGGAGACGCCGTGGAAGCCGCGAGCGGCGAAGAGCTCCGCCGCGATGTCGAGGATCTGCTGACGGCGCGGAGTCACGAGCTCGAGGTTAGTGCGTGTTAACCGACCTCGCGGTGTCGGAAGCGCCATCCGGCGCTTCGGCGCCTCCCACACTGCCAGCGGAATCACACGTGTCTCCCCACATCCCGGTGCTCCCAGTGGGCCGCACCCCCGCAGCGGCCCACTGATCCCCACGATCAGCACACCGTTTCCCTCGCCAGAGTCTGCACCTACCCATGAATCCGTGCACTGGTGCCAGCACCACTGTTGTTTTACCCAGCTTTGCCGGCCAGGTGGTGCCTGCTCTACCGACGCCTCGCCATGCGCGTGACTACAGTCCGTGCATGCCGCAGATCCGAGTCGTGCTGGCCGAGGACGGCGACCTGCTCCGGGCTGGCGTGCTCGCGCTCCTCGACGGCTTCGACGACATCGACGTAGTCGCCACCGCGACGAGCCTCCCCGAGCTGCTCGCGGCGGTCGAGGAGCACCGTCCCGACGTCCTCCTCACCGACATCCGGATGCCGCCCGACTTCACCGACGAGGGCATCCGGGCCGCCGGCGAGCTGCGGCGCACGCATCCCGCGACCGGGGTGGTGGCGCTGACGCAGTACTCCGACGTGGAGTACGCCCTCGACCTGGTCCGCGACGGCAGCGACGGTCGCGGCTACCTCCTCAAGGAGCGGGTGGCCGACGTCGACGAGCTGGTGGCCGCGCTGCGCACCGTCGCGGCCGGTGGCTCGGTCATCGACCAGATCGTGGTCGATGCGCTCATGGCGACCGGCACCCGCCGCCGGGACTCCCTGCTCGACCGGCTCACCCCGCGCGAGCTCGAGGTGCTGGCGATGGTCGCCCGCGGGATGACCAACGCGACGATCGCCGAGGAGCTCGTGGTGACCGACCGGGCGGTGGAGAAGCACATCAGCTCGATCCTCACCAAGCTCGACCTGCCGGCCGAGGCGCCGGTGCACCGCCGGGTCGCGGCCACCCTGGTCTTCCTCAGCGAGGCCGGCGTGGGCGGAGGGGTCGTACCCCGCGCATGAAGGGCCTGCTGTCCGGGTGGGACGGACTCGATCCCGGCCTCCGCTGGCTGCTGCGCGTCAACCTCCTCGCCCTGAGCACGTCGACGCTGCTTCTGGGGGCGGCGTACGGCCTGGGGTTCCGGCACACGGCCGTCGAGATCGACCTCGCGGTGATGGTCGCGTCCCTCGGCATCATGCTGGTGACGGCTCCGCTGTGTCGACGCCACGGCGCGCACGCGGCCATCGTGGGTCTCACCCTGTCGGCGCTCCTCTTCGCCGTCGGAGGCACGTGGGCCACTCCGAACCTCAGCCCGCTGACCGTGCTGCTCACGCTGGTGCCGCTGCTGGTCGGGTACCCCTACCTGGACCGGCGCTGGATCGGGGCGCTGATGGTCGTCGCGGTCGTCGGCAGCGCGTCGGTGGCAGCGCTGGGCGAGTGGCGGCGTACGGACCAGATCAGCGACGTGTGGTGGGTCAACGCGGTCGTCATCGCCGCGTCCCTGCCCGCCGGGGTCGCCATCGTGGTGTTCCTGGTCCGCGACGCCTACGACCGGCTCGTGACGCAGTCCGCGGAGCTGGTCGAGTCGCGCACGCGCATCGTCGAGGTCGCCGACGCGGCCCGGCGCAGCATCGAGCGCGACCTCCACGACGGTGCCCAGCAGCGCCTGCTGGCGATGAGCGTCACCATCGAGCGCACCCGCAAGGAGCTGCTGGCCGGTCGGCCCGAGGTGGCCACCGCCCTGCTCGGCCAGCTCGCCGCGGACAACCGCGAGGTGCTGCTCGAGCTGCGCGAGCTGGCCCGCGGCATCTACCCCCCGCTCCTCACCGAGCGGGGACTCGTCGCCGCGCTCCAGTCGACGGCGCGCCGGGCCACGGTGCCGGTGACCCTCGACGTCGCCGACTTCGAGCGCCCGAGCCGGCAGGTGGAGGCCGCGGCGTACTTCTGCATCCTGGAGGCGCTCACCAACGCGGCCAAGCACGCCGGTGCGAGCGAGGTGCGGGTCACGGTGCGCGGCCTGCCGCACCTGGCCTTCAGCGTCTCCGACGACGGCAGCGGCTTCGATCCCGACCGCGTGCGGTCCGGCGGCCTGCTCGGCATGGAGGCGCGGCTCGCCGCGGCCGGCGGCACCCTCACGCTGGAGACGGCGCCCGGGCGGGGGACGACCGTGCGGGGCGAGTTCCCGCCACTGGACGTCGTAGGTTAACGATCGCTAACCTGAGCCGGTGCCCGAGCCAGTGAGTGCTGCCCCGACCATGCGCGAGCTCGTCGACGACCTGCGTGCCCGGCTGGCCCGGGTGCGCCAGGGCGGGTCGGAGAGCGCGCGCCGCAAGCACACCGACCGCGGCAAGCTGCTGGTCCGCGACCGCGTCGACCGGCTGCTCGACCCCGGCAGCCCGTTCCTGGAGCTGTCGCCGCTGGCGGCCTACGGGATGTACGGCAACGGGGACGGCGACGACTACGCCGTGCCGTCCGCGAGCATCGTGACCGGCATCGGCCTGGTCCACGGCCGCCCGGTGATGGTGATCGCCAACGACGCGACGGTGAAGGGCGGCACCTACTACCCCATGACCGTCAAGAAGCACCTGCGGGCGCAGACCGTCGCCGCGGAGAGCCGGCTGCCCTGCATCGCGCTGGTCGACTCGGGAGGTGCGTTCCTGCCGATGCAGGACGAGGTGTTCCCCGACCGCGAGCACTTCGGCCGGATCTTCTTCAACCAGGCCAACCTCTCCGCGCAGGGCGTGCCCCAGCTCGCGGCGGTGATGGGCTCGTGCACCGCCGGCGGCGCCTACGTCCCCGCGATGTCGGACGAGACCGTGATCGTGCGCAACCAGGGCACGATCTTCCTCGGCGGCCCGCCGCTGGTGAAGGCCGCGACCGGTGAGGTCGTCACGGCCGAGGACCTCGGCGGCGGTGACGTGCACGCCCGCACGTCCGGCGTCGTCGACCACCTCGCCGAGGACGACGCCCACGCGCTGGCGATCCTGCGCAGCATCATCGACACCCTCCCGCCGCCGGAGCCCTCGAGGGTCGACCACGAGTCGGTGGAGGAGCCGCACGAGCCGCCGGAGTCGCTCTACGACGTCGTGCCGACCGACACCCGCACGCCGTACGACGTCCGCGAGGTGATCCGGCGCCTGGTCGACGGGAGCCGGTTCCACGAGTTCAAGAAGCTCTACGGCGACACGCTGGTGTGCGGCTTCGCGCGGATCCACGGCCACGAGGTAGGGATCGTGGCCAACAACGGCATCCTGTTCAGCGAGTCGGCGCTCAAGGGCGCGCACTTCGTCGAGCTGTGCAACCAGCGCAAGATCCCGCTCGTGTTCCTGCAGAACATCACCGGCTTCATGGTCGGGCGCGAGTACGAGAACAAGGGCATCGCCCGCGACGGCGCCAAGCTCGTCACCGCCGTCGCGTGCAGCGTGGTGCCGAAGCTCACCGTCGTCATCGGCGGCTCGTTCGGGGCCGGCAACTACGGCATGAACGGCCGCGCCTACGACCCGCGGTTCCTGTGGATGTGGCCCAACGCCCGGATCTCGGTGATGGGCGGCGAGCAGGCCGCCGGGGTGCTCGCGACCGTGCGTCGTGACGGCCTGGAGAAGGCCGGCGAGGAGTGGTCGGCCGAGGACGAGGAGTCCTTCAAAGCACCGATCCGCGACCAGTACGAGACGCAGGGCTCGCCCTACTACTCCACCGCGCGGCTGTGGGACGACGGCGTGATCGACCCCGCCGACACCCGCCGCATCCTCGGCATGGCGCTCTCGGTGACCTCCACGGTCCCGGTGCCCGAGCCTTCCTACGGCATCTTCAGGATGTGACGAGCATGCACACACTCTTGGTCGCCAACCGCGGCGAGATCGCGATCCGCGTCATGCGTACGGCGAAGCGCCTGGGCTGGCGGACGGTCGCGATCCACACCGACCTCGACGCCGACGCGCCCCACGTGCGCGCGGCCGACCGGGCCGTGCGGGTGGAGTCCTACCTCGACGTCGACGCCGTGGTCGCCGCCGCCCGGGAGACGGGCGCGGGCTTCGTGCACCCCGGCTACGGCTTCCTGTCGGAGCGATCGCCGTTCGCCCGGGCGCTGGCCGAGGCCGGCATCACCCTCGTCGGGCCCAGCGCCGACGTGATGGACGCGATGGGCCGCAAGGACGCCGCCCGCGAGATCGCCCTCGCCGCCGGCGTGCCAGTGGTGCCGTCGTACGGCCTCGAGGACGACCCCGAGACGTTCGCCTACCCCGTGCTGGTCAAGGCGGCCGCAGGTGGCGGCGGCAAGGGCATGCGGGTCGTGCGCACCGCCGCCGAGCTGCCCGAGGCCAGGGCCGCGGCGGCGCGGGAGGCGGCGAGCGCCTTCGGCGACGACACGCTGCTCATCGAGAAGTACGTCGAGTCCGGCCGCCACATCGAGGTGCAGGTCCTGGGCGACACCCACGGCACGGTGCTGCACTTCTTCGAGCGCGACTGCTCCACGCAGCGCCGCCACCAGAAGGTGCTGGAGGAGGCCCCCGCGCCGACCTTGTCGGCCGAGCAGCGGGCCGCGATCACGACCGCGGGCGTCGACCTGGCCCGCGAGGTCGGCTACACCAACGCCGGCACGGTGGAGTTCCTCCTCGACAACGCGACCGGCGAGTTCTACTTCCTCGAGATGAACACCCGCCTCCAGGTCGAGCACCCCGTCACCGAGGAGGTCGTCCGGGTCCGGGACGAGCGCATCGACCTCGTCGAGCTCCAGCTGCGCGTGGCCACCGGAGAGCCGCTCGGCATCGACCAGGCCGACATCACTCTCGAGGGCCACGCGATCGAGGCCCGCGTCTACGCCGAGGACTCCTTCCACGGCTTCCTCCCACAGGCGGGCACCGCCTCCTACGTGAGCTGGCCGACCGAGATGTACGCCGACGGCGTCGAGGCCACGCACGACGACACGGGTGCGGTGGTCGGCCGACTCCGCGTCGACCACGCCCTCGAGTCCGGCCAGGTCGTGTCGACGTCGTTCGACCCGATGCTGGGCAAGGTGATCGCCTGGGGCTCCGACCGGGAGGCCGCGCGGCGCAGGCTCGTGGACGGACTGGAGCGCGTCGCGGTCCTCGGCCTCACCACCAACACCGGCTTCCTGGCTGCGCTGGCCGCCAGCGACGAGTTCCGCGACACCACGATCGACACCGCCTGGCTGGACCGCCACGAGGTGCCCGCCCCGACCGACGAGGTCGCCCGGCTGCTCGGGGCCCACTTCCTGGCCCCTCGCCCGACCGGGACGTCGGACCCGTGGCGGCACGACGGGTGGAGGTCGGCAGCCGCCCCTGCGCCGGTCGTCGTCGAGCTCGGAGGGCCCGTGACGGTGCCCACCGAGACGTCGGTCTCGGTCGTCCACTCCGCGGGCGAGCCGATCGCATGGGTGCACGCCGACATCGACGGGCAGCGACACAGCGCGACGGTGCGTGACACCTCCGCATCGGTCGAGGTGCTCCACCGCGGCCAGCGCTTCGTCTTCGACCGTCACGACCCGTTCGCCGACCACGGACCGGAGGCCGGCGACGGCACGCTCAAGGCGCCCATGCCGGGCACGGTCCTCGCGGTCAACGTCGCCGAGGGCCAGGCCGTGGCCGAGGGTGAGACGCTGGGCGTCATGGAGGCGATGAAGATGGAGCTCGCGCTCAAGGCGCCCTTCGCCGGCACGGTCACGTCGGTCGGCGCGGCCACCGGCGACCTCGTCAAGCTCGGCGCGACCCTGTTCGTGGTCGAGGCGGCCGAGTGAGCACCACCGGACGTCATGAGGATCGCGCGTCCGGACGCGCACTTCCCATGACGGTGCGCGCCGACGGCCTTCCCGAGCGGGTCACGATCTACGAGGTCGGCCCGCGCGACGGCCTCCAGAACGAGAAGTCGGTCGTCCCGGTCGACGTCAAGGCCGAGTTCGTACGACGCCTCGTGGCCGCCGGGCTCCCGATCGTCGAGGCCACCTCCTTCGTGCACCCCACGTGGGTGCCGCAGCTCGCCGACGCCGCGGAGCTGATGGCCGACCTCGGCGAGGCCGGGCGCCACCTCCCCGTGCTGGTGC
Source organism: Nocardioides sp. N13(2025) (assembly GCF_051912545.1). Classification (GTDB taxonomy): domain Bacteria; phylum Actinomycetota; class Actinomycetes; order Propionibacteriales; family Nocardioidaceae; genus Nocardioides. Next base: position 3,687,527 of record NZ_CP196809.1, read on the forward strand.
CCAACGAGCGCGGCCTCGACCGGGCGCTCGAGCTCGGCCTGGAGCACATCGCGATCTTCGGCAGCGCGACCGAGACCTTCGCCAGCAAGAACCTCAACCGCACCTTCGACGAGCAGTTCGCGATGTTCGAGCCCACCGTGGCGCGCGCCCGCGCGGCCGGCATGGACGTGCGGGCCTACGTCTCGATGTGCTTCGGCGACCCGTGGGAGGGCGCGGTGCCGGTCGAGCAGGTCGTCACCGCCGGCACCCGGCTGCTCGACCTCGGGGCGAGCCAGCTGAGCCTCGGCGACACGATCGGGGTCGCGACCGCCGGGCACGTGAAGGCCCTCGTCGCGGCCTTCGACGCGGCGGGCGTCGGCACCGAGCGGCTGGCCATGCACTTCCACGACACCTACGGCCAGGCGCTGGCCAACACCTTCTCGGCGCTGCAGGCGGGCATCACGACGTTCGACGCCAGCGCCGGCGGTCTCGGCGGCTGCCCCTACGCGAGGTCGGCGACCGGCAACCTCGCCACCGAGGACCTCGTGTGGATGCTGACCGGGCTGGGCATCGACCACGGCGTCGACCTCGACGCCGTCGTGGGCACCAGCGTGTGGATGGCCGGCCAGCTCGGCCGCCCCAGTCCGAGCGCCGTCGTACGCGCGCTCGGCTCCGGGTCCTAGACTCTCGACCCATGAGCCGCGTCGTACACCTGCACATCGGCGCCCCCAAGACCGGGACGACCTACCTGCAGGACCGGCTCATGCTCAACGCCGCCCAGCTGGCGCGCCACGGCGTGGTGATCCCGTCGAAGAACCGCTTCGTCGACACCGACGTCTTCCACTTCCGCGCCGCGCTCGACCTGCTCGAGCAGGACTGGGGCGGCGCGGCCGGGCACGCCGACGGCGCCTGGGACACCATGGTCAAGCGCGTGCGCCGGGCCGACGGCAACGTCGTGATCAGCCACGAGATCCTCGCCGGCGCGAAGCCCGACAAGATCGCCAAGGCGATGAACGACCTCGCCGGCAACGAGATCCACGTCGTCTACTCCGCGCGCGACCTCGCCCGGCAGCTGCCCGCCGCGTGGCAGGAGTCGATCAAGCAGGGGCGCAAGTGGCCCTTCCGTCGCTTCCTCAACAAGGTCGAGCGCGGCCAGACGTGGTTCTTCAACGCCATGGACCTGCCGCGGGTGCTCTCCCAGTGGGGCGCCAAGCTGCCCCCCGAGCGCGTCCACGTGGTCACGGTCCCGCACGACCGCGGTCCCAACGGCGACGAGCTGTGGCTGCGGTTCTGCCGCGCCTTCGGCATCGACCCCGCCTGGGCGCCCCTGGACTCCGAGCGCGACAACCGGTCGCTGGGCATCGCCGAGACGTCGCTGCTGCGCAAGCTCAACCGGCGCCTCGAGCTCGGCGTGTGGCGCGAGCCGGCCTACGACAACCTCATCCGCGAGCTGCTCGCGCAGGAGGTGCTCGTCTCCCGCAAGGCGATCCCGGTGCGGCTGCCCCCCGAGCGCTTCGACTTCGCCGAGGAGCGCGCCCAGGCCTGGATCGACTGGATCAAGGGCAGCGGCGTCGACGTGATCGGCGACGTGGAGGACCTGCGCCCGCGCCGGCCCGCCGAGGGCACGGAGTGGAAGAACCCCGACCGGGTCCGCGCGAAGCTCGAGCTCGGCGCCGCCCTCGACGCGCTCACCGTCATGACGCAGGAGGCCGCGAAGGGCGCGCAGTCCGACTCCTTGGGCGGACGCCTGCGCGACACGGCTCGTCGGCTGCGCGAGCGTTGACCGCCGACCCTGCCGCGTCCGGGTCGTCCGGGCGCGCGCACAGCTGGGTCGCGCACCTGCGCGACGGGGGTACGACGCCGTGGCTGGCCTGGGCCGACCGCGCCGACTCACCCGTGGTGCGTCCCGGGCCGATGCCGGGCGCGCAGCAGCTCGAGCTGCTCCGTCGCATCAACCTCGCCCTCGGGTCGAGTGCGCAGCCCCGTGGCGACCACGACCGCGAGCGCACTCGACTGGCCGACCGCGTGCTCGCCGCCCCGGCGGCCGGTCGCGGCAAGGCCGACCTGCCGCTGCTCGGGACGTCGGCTGCGGGCTTCGGTGCCCAGCCGGTCGACCCCGCGACGGTGAGCGCCCACGAGCTGCTCCGGGTGGCCAGCGTGCTGCTCGCCGACGACCTCGTCACGCTCGGCGCCGACCCGGTGCGCAGGTCCTGGGTGCGGCCGTGGCGGCGGCGGTTCCGCCTGGTCGGGGACCCCGTGGTGGTGGGGGTGCTGCGCCAGGACCTGCTCGCGCGCGGCCGGCCCGAGGGCGGCCCGCGGCCCTTCCTCGTCGCCGTGGGTGCGCCGCTCGACGACCTGCTCGCCCGCACGTGGACGCAGCGCTGCTTCGAGACCGGCGCCCTGCCGTGGACCGAGTGGCTGCGGTTCTGGCGCGAGCGCGACCAGCTCCCGGCGCGCGCCGACCTGCCCGCGTCGGTGCACCGCTGGCACGCGCGCCGACCGTTCGTCCGGATCGTCACCGACCTCGACCGGCTGCCCCACCAGGTCGGGGTGCGCACGCTGCCGCAGGTCCGGGTGCCCGGCGCCGACCAGGCCGAGCTGGCCCGGCGGGTGGCGGCGGTGGTCGGGCTGAAGGTCCCGGCCGAGCGGCGGCCCGACCTGATGCGGACGCTCCAGCGACGGATCCCCGACACCGGCGCCGCGCCCGTCGGCGTACCCGCCCGGGAGCGGGAGTGGGTGGCCTCGTCGGCGGCACGGATGACGCGCAGCCTGACCCGCGCTGGCTACCCTGTCGTGGGCGACCTCGCCGACCTCGCTCCGCGCACCGAGCCGTCCGCCGTGACCGGCCCCGACGACCAGCAGGTGCTGGACCTGGCGATCAGGATGGTCGTGGACCCGAGGTGGCGCACGGGAGCGAGCAGGGAAGGGCAGGTGGAGCGGTGAGCAGGCGGGTGCTGCTGCACGTGGGCTGCCCGAAGACGGGCACGTCCTACCTGCAGGACGTGCTGTTCCGCAACCAGTCGGTGCTGCGCGAGCACGACATCCTCTACCCGGCCGACCGCTTCGACGCGCACTTCCTGGCCGCGCTCGACCTGATGACGCTGCCGTGGGGAGGCCTCGAGACGGAGGCCGTCGGCGCGTGGGACCGGCTCGCGGAACAGGTGCGCGAGTGGCACGGCACGGCGATCATCAGCCACGAGATCTTCGCCCGCGCCACGCCGACCCAGGTCCGGCGCGCGCTCGACTCGCTCGGCGACGCCGAGGTCCACCTCGTGCTCTCGGTGCGCGACCTGGTGCGCCAGATCCCCGCGGAGTGGCAGGAGAACGTCAAGCACCGCAGCCACATCACCTACGCGAGGTTCCTCCAGACCATCCGCGACCCCGGGCGCGAGACCAAGATCGGCTCGTGGTTCTGGGCGGTGCAGGAGATCCCCGACATCCTCGACCGGTGGGGCTCCTCGCTCCCCGCCGACCACGTCCACCTCGTGACCGTCCCGCCGTCGGGCTCGGACCGCGGCGAGCTGTGGCGCCGCTTCTCGCACACCTTCGGCCTCGACGGCCTCGACCTCGACCTCGCCGCCGAGCGGGAGAACCCCTCCCTCGGCGTGCCGGAGACCTCGCTGCTGCGCACCATCAACCAGCGGGTGACCTCGATCCTGGCCCCGCCCGACTACCGCCCGCTCGTGCGCGAGCTGCTCGCCCACCAGACGCTCTCGCGCGGGGTCGCCTCGGCGCGCCTCGGGCTCTCGCCCGACGACCACGCGTGGGCCCAGGAGCTGTGCCGCAGCTGGGTCGCGGTGCTCACCGATCGCGGCTACGACGTCAGCGGCTCGCTCGACGACCTGCTCGGCGCCGACCTCGGCACCTTCGCCGACCCCGACCGGGCCAGCGCGGAGGAGCTGCTCCCGCCGGCCCTCGACGCGATCAGCGCCCTGCTGGTCGAGGGCGCCCGGCTGCGGGCGGTCGAGGAGCGGCTGCACGAGGAGCTGCGGGAGGCGCACGCCGAGCTCGACCGCGCGCGGATGACGGCGTCGTACCGGGTCAAGCGCAAGATCGTGACGACCCTCGAGGACTCCCCGGCCGGGCGCGGCACGCTGGACGTCTACCGGAGGGCCAAGGCCCGCAGGCACTTGGCGTAGCGGTTTCCCGCCAAAATTGAGCAATGTGCCGTCGATCCTGCGGTGCGAGGCGGCTCGGGTGGCAATGTCTCCCCATGGGGGTCACCGTCGCACCAGCGTCCTTGATCAGCGAGCTCTCGCTCGTCGCTGACGAGTTCGCCGCGCGCGCCCTGCTGCAGGAGGCGTTCCGGGACCGGGCGCGACCGGGCACCGGGGTCCACCACCAGCACGCCCACTCCGCCACCCTGTGGCGGATGGCCGAGGGCTGCCTCCGGGCACGGATCGAGCAGCTCGAGCTCGGCGCGACCGCGACCGACTGATCAGCGGCGGCGCGACTCGCAGCCTCGGAGCACCTCACCGGCGCGGCAGACGTCCCGGCCGGGGCTGCCGTGGAGCACGTCGCGTCCGGTCCCGCCGTCGAGCACGTCGTCGTTCTCCGTGCCCCAGAGGACGTCGGCGCCACCGCCACCGCGCAGCAGGACCGGCGGGGCTCCGTAGTACGCGCGGACCCGCTCGCCGTGGTCGGCGCCGAGGAACGTCCACCGCACCCCGTCGGAGAGCGTGAAGCGCTCGAAGCCGGACGTCCGTCCGACGAGCTTCCTGCCGGCCGTCACCCGGCCGCGGGCGTTGTCCCAGGTCATCGGTCCGTCGGCGAAGCCGCGCGGGACGACGTCGATGTGGTCGCGTCCGGTGCCACCCCCGACGGCGAACCGGTCGCCGGGGCGCAGGACCAGGAGCAGGTCGTCGCGGCCGCTCCCGGTGTCGATGTCGGCGGGCGCGGACACGAGGACCTGGTCCCTCCCGGTACCGACGAGGACCCTCGATCCCAGGGCGCCACGCTGCAGGTCGACGAAGTCGGCACCTGCTCCGGTGTCCACGTCGTCCGCACCGCTGCCGAGCACGAGGAAGTCGTCGCCGTCCCCTGCGTCGATGCGGTCGTCCCCGGCCCGGGGCGTGATCGAGTCGTCGCCGCCCGCGGAGGTGACGACGTCGTCGCCGGGTCCGGTGTCGAACAGCTCGTCGCGTTCGGACCCGGTGATGCTGTCGGCATGCGCCGATCCGACGACCTTGATCGCAGGCTGGAGGACGATCGTGTCCGAACCCTCGCCGACCGCGGTGCCGGCCACGAGGTCGACCGTGACGCCCGCCGGGCTGTCCTCCCAGCTGATCGAGTCGAAACCCGGCCCGTTGTCCTCCTGTCCATCCGTGAGCGCGGTCGGGTCGAGCCCCACGTCGACGGTGTCGTCACCCGCACCCGGGACGACCAGGTCTGCCTGGTAGACCCCGTTCTCGTCACGGCCGCTGAGGCCGCCGAAGAGCCGGTCGTCACCTTCCCCGCCGCGGAGCTCGTCGGCTCCGCCGAGCCCGCAGACGACGTCGTCGCCACCCAGTGCCTCGATCAGGTCGGGCCCATCGGTGCCGACGATGACGTCGGCGCCCTCCGTCCCATGGGTGGGTCGGCCGTCCACGGCGACGATCGTCGCCGGGCGACCGTCGCACGCCTCGCCCGCCGACGCGACGGGCGCGGACGTCACCGCGAGGCATGCCGTCAGCGACAGCAGGGCGAGCAACCGCCAGCGCATCACCGCGGCCGCGGCAGCAGCTCGCGGTCGGCGTAGCGACCGATCTTCCACGTCGCGTAGCCGTCGGCCCCCGCGCCCACCACTCCGCCGACGACGGGCACCCGCCGACCGACGGTGGTGGCCAGCCGCTTGCCGGCGACGCGGGTGATGATGTCGGTGGCCACGACGGCGGAGATCGTGCCGTCGAGGGTCGGGTCGTGGGCCGGGGCGGTGGCCAGCGCCATCGGGGTGTTGGGGAGCTTCTTCTTCTTGATCAGCTCGTCGACCTGGTCCTCACCGAGCAGCAGCGCCAGGATCGCGTTGCGGACCCGCGGGTCGTCGAGGTCGTGGCCGCGCAGGTGCGCGATGCCGGCCACCATCCGGCACTGGATCAGCGCCAGGCCGGTGACGTTGGCCGGGATCGTGACCGCCATCGTGACGAGGCCGCCGACGTTGGTCGCGAAGCCCTGCGCGCCGGCGATGCGGACGTTGTTCTCGATGACCTCGTGGATCGCGCGCTCGACGTTGCCGCGCTGCTCGGCGAGCTGCTTCTCCGCGGCGGCGGCGGCCGGCGCGAGCGGCCCGATGCCGTCGATCGCACGGTTGAGGGCCTCGCGCACGAAGCCGGTCGTCAGCCCCGGCGCGAGCTCCTGGATCCTCGGCGCGAGCTGTCGCCCGACCGTCTGCTTCAACCCCATGCCCCGATCGTACGGTCGCGGGCCACAGGGCGCGCGCGACGCCACCGGGGTACGACGCGTCGTGGACTAGCGTTCGATCCGTGCCGATAGCCCCCGCCCCCACGCCCTGGGGCTTCCCGCCCCACGCGACGTGGGACCCCGACGACGACCTCGTCGCGCTGGGTGCGGACCTCGAGCCAGGCACGCTCGTCGCGGCCTACAGCGTCGGGCTCTTCCCGATGCCCGTGACGCTCGACGGCGAGGAGCAGCTCGGCTGGTTCTCCCCGGTCGAGCGCGGCGTCCTGCCGCTCGACGGCGTACGCGTCTCGCGGTCGCTGCGGCGTGCGGCGCGGGACTTCGAGATCCGCGTCGACACCGCCTTCGACGAGGTGCTCGCCGAGTGCGGCAGCCCGGAGCGGCCCGACGGCTGGATCACGCCCGACTTCGCCCGCGCCTACGGCCGGATGCACCGCCTCGGCTGGGCGCACTCCGTCGAGGCGTGGCGCGACGGCCGGCTGGCCGGCGGGCTCTACGGCGTCAGCATCGGCGGCCTGTTCGCCGGGGAGTCGATGTTCCACCGCGAGCGCGACGCCTCCAAGGTCGCGCTCCTCGGGCTCGTGGACCTGATGCGCGACCAGTACGCCGACCAGCGGCTGCTCGACGTGCAGTGGCAGACTCCGCACCTGGCCTCGCTGGGCGTCGTACGACGTCCGCGCGGGGAGTACCTCGAGGCGCTCGAGCACGCGTTGCACCTCCCGCTGCCGGCCCTGTTCCACGTGGACGACTAGCGAAGGGGAACCCATGAAGATCTCGACCCGCCTGACGATGACCAGCGCCGTGCTGCTGGTCGGCGCCGCGACCGCGGCGTGCGGCGGTGGCGGTGCCCCCACCGACGCGAGCGAGAAGGACTTCTGCGAGACGCAGTCCAGCCTGCTCGCCGACCTCATGCCCGACGACATGAGCAACCCCGAGCTCCCGAGCGACGAGGCGATGGCCAAGGCAGTCAAGGACTGGGGCGCCGAGCTCGAGCGGGTCGGCACGCCCGAGGACATCCCCGACGACGCGCGCAAGGGTTTCGACGCGGTCGTCGCGCAGGCCAGGGACATCGACGCCTCCGACTTCTCCATCGAGAAGCTCGAGGAGATCGAGTCCGGCGGCAAGGACGCCTCAGAGGAGGTCCAGAAGCAGGCGAAGGCCTTCTCCGACTACCTCACCGAGACCTGCGGCAACCCGCTCGACGACCTCGAGATGCCCGAGCTGCCGGAGATGCCGGACTCCACCGAGTGACGTCCGGGCGGCTTCTCCGTACGCCGGTGGGATCGAGGCCGGGCGGGTAGCATCGTTCGTACGGGGTTGGGAGGGCAGCATGTCGATCACACGCGAGGGCAGGATCTGCTCGTTCTGCGCGACCCCCGGGGGCCCCGGCACCGACGTGCCACTGATCGGCGGGCTCGGTGCGCAGGTGTGCGCCACGTGCGTGGACGACTTCCACACGATCCTCCACGACGAGCAGCGCCTGGGTGCTGCCCGGAAGACGATGCCGTGGGAGGCCATGAGCGACGCCGAGGTGCTGGCGGTCCTGCCCCAGATCCTCGCCAGCGCCGAGCAGAACGTCGCCTTCGCGCACGAGTGGGTGGACCTCCTCCGCGAGCGCAACGTCTCGTGGGCCGAGATCGGACGTGCCCTCGGGGTGACGCGTCAGGCTGCGTGGGAGCGATTCACGAAGAAGTCAGGCGACAAGAACGCCACTGCGTGAGACGATTGACCCCGTCAAGGTAGTCTTGACGTTCCGGGTGCGGTCGGACTTCACGGGGGTGAGTCCGGCCGCACCCGTGTCGTCTCACTTCAGCAGCCGCGACATCCGCCGGTCGGCGAGCGGCTTGCCGCCGGTCTGGCACGTCGCGCAGTACTGCAGGCTCGAGTCGGCGAACGACACCTCCCGCACCACGTCGCCGCACACCGGGCACGGCTGCCCGGTGCGGCCGTGGACCGCGAGGTTGCTCTTCTTCTCGCCCTTCAGCTCGCTCATCGCCAGTCCGCTCGAGCGGGCGACCGCGTCGCCCAGCGTGCCGCGGAGGGCGTCGTACAACGTCTGCAGCTCGGCCTCGTCGAGGCTGTTGGCGGGCTTGAACGGCGACATCCTCGCCGCGTGCAGGATCTCGTCGGAGTAGGCGTTGCCGATGCCGGCGACGATCGACTGCATGCGCAGGACGCCCTTGATCTGCTTGCGGCCCTCGGCCTCGAGGATCCGGCGCAGCACCTCGATGGTGAAGTCGTCGGCGAGCGGGTCCGGTCCGAGCCGGGCGACCCCCGGGACGTCGGCGGGGTCGCGTACGACGTAGATCGCGAGGCTCTTCTTGGTGCCCGCCTCGGTGACGTCGAGGCCGGGCTGCGTGTCGAGGTCCGGGTCGTCGATGACGATGCGGGCGGCGAGCGGGTTCTTGCTGTTGGGCCGTGCCGGCAGGGCCGGCACCTCGTCGCGCCAGCGGATCCAGCCGGCCCGGGCCAGGTGGATGATCACGTGCACGCCGCTCGCGTCGATGTCGAGGAACTTGCCGTGCCGCGTCACGTCGTCGACGAGCGTGCCGTGCAGCGCCTGCAGGGGCGGGTCGAACGTCTTGAGGGCGCTGAAGGCGGCCAGGTCGACCCGGCTGATCGCCTTGCCGACCAGACGACCGCGCAGGTCCTGGACGAGGGCTTCGACCTCCGGCAGCTCGGGCACGCGGACGAGTCTAGGCAGATCTTTGTGTGGCGGGTCACAATGGGACATGGCCCAGCAGCGCGTCCCCCGCACCGGGAAGGTCTTCCTCGACCCCCGTGGTGAGGATCGCTCGATGCGCGTGACCTGGCATCAGGAGGCGCAGGTCGTCGTCCTCTCGCTCTGGCGCGACAACGTCTGCGCCGGCACCTTCCGGCTCCCCGCCGACGACGTGCCCGACCTGATCACCCTCCTCCGCCAGGGCCTCGACGAGGCGTACGCCGTCGCCCGCGAGCGGGTCGAACGCCTCGACCGCCCCGACCGTCCTGTCCAGGCCGGCTGACGCCGTCCCGGTTGTGATCCCCGGGTACCCGGGGATTCTTGCGGTTCCAGTGCGAAGTTTCGGGGGTGAGGCTCCAGTTTCCCCGGATATCCGGGGAACGCAGCAGCGGCGACTCGCGGACTATCCGGCGATCTAGGGATCGGCCTAGATTGCCGGATATCTTCTGATCGTGGACCCGATCCGGAACCCGTACGCCCCGGGCGCGGGCCAGCGCCCGCCCGAGCTCGCCGGCCGTGACGAGCAGCTGGCCGCCTTCGAGGTCGTCCTCGAGCGGGTGGCCAAGGGCCGTCCGGAGCGCAGCCTGGTGCTCACCGGTCTGCGCGGGGTCGGCAAGACCGTGCTGCTCAACGCGCTGCGCGGCACCGCCGTGCGCAAGGGCTGGGGCACCGGCAAGCTCGAGGCCCGGCCGGGCCAGGGGCTGCGGCGCCCGTTGAGCAGCGCGCTGCACCAGGCCGTGCGCGAGCTCGGTCACCGCGACGAGGAGTCGGTCGACCACGTGCTCGGCGTGATCAAGTCCTTCGCCCACCGCGACGCCGGCGCGAACGCCAAGCTCAAGGACCAATGGAGCCCGGGCATCGACGTGCCCGCCGTGCGCGGCCGCGCCGACTCCGGCGACATCGAGATCGACCTGGTGGAGCTCTTCACCGACCTCGGCGGGCTGGCCGCCGACGTCGGCAAGGGCATCGGCATCTTCATCGACGAGATGCAGGACCTCGGGCCGGACGACGTCTCCGCCCTGTGCGCCGCCTGCCACGAGCTCAGCCAGTCGGGCCTGCCGGTCATCGTGGTGGGTGCCGGGCTGCCGCACCTGCCCGCGGTGCTGAGCGCGAGCAAGTCCTACAGCGAGCGGCTCTTCCGCTACCAGCGGATCGACCGCCTCACCCGCGACGCGGCCGACCGCGCCCTCGAGGCGCCCGCGGCCGACGAGGACGCGGCCTTCGAGCCCGAGGCGCTCGCCGCGATGTACGACGCCACCGGCGGCTACCCCTACTTCATCCAGGCCTACGGCAAGGCCGTGTGGGACCTCGCGCCCCGCTCGCCGATCACCGCCGCCGACGTCGCGGTCGCGGCCCCCGAGGCGGAGTCCGAGCTCGCGGTCGGCTTCTTCGGCTCGCGCTACGAGCGGGCCACGCCGGGGGAGCGCGACTACCTGATGGCGATGGCCGACGTGGCCGTCGCCCAGGCCTCGACCGGTGAGGTCGAGGGCGACGCCGTGCTCAGCTCCGACGTCGCCGCTGCGCTCGGCAAGAAGCCGCAGTCGCTCTCGCCGGCGCGCGACTCGCTGCTGAAGAAGGGCCTCGTCTACTCCGGCGAGCGCGGCCGGATCGCCTTCACGGTCCCGCACTTCGGCCGCTACCTGCGCGAGCGCGGCTGACCCGCCCTCCGACCTCGCGGGCGAGTTTCGAGCTTCTGGGTGCTTGCCCGCCCCGTGCTGTCGGGGTTTCCCCGCATATGCGGGGAAACCAAAAGAAGAGGAGGGGGAGAGGTCACGCAGGCGCGCGGAAGCGGGGCGGGAGCTCCTCGAGCAGCCGCAGCCAGAGCTCGCTGGCGGTGGGGTACGACGCGACGGCGTGCCGGAGGACGTGGACCGGGACGTCGGCGACGATGGCGACCGTCGCCGCGTGGACCAGCTCGGCGACCTCCGGCCCGACGAACGTCGCGCCGAGCAGCAGGCGGCTGTGGGCGTCGACGACCAGCTGGGACTGGCCGGCGACGTGGTCGCGCAGGAGGCTCGTGCCCGACGCCGAGGACGTCGGCACGCGGGAGACGACGACCTCGTGGCCCTCGTCGCGCGCGGCGGCCTCGGTGAGGCCGACGCTGGCCACCTCCGGGTCGGTGAAGACGACCTGGGGCACGGGCGCCTCGCGGTCGGGCTCCCACGCCACCTCGCCGTCGGCGGCGGCCGCGATGCGCGCCCCGACGACCCGCGCCTGGTGCTTGCCCCAGTGGGTGAGCGGCGGCCCACCGGCGGCGTCGCCGACCGCGTGCAGCCACTCCGGCAGCCGCCCGCCCGTCACGTCGTCGGGGGAGAGGCCGACCGACTCCAGGCCGAGGGACTCCAGTCGCGGCGAGCGCCCGATCGCCAGCAGCACCTCGTCGGCCTCGATCGTGCCGGCCGAGGTCGTGCCGGCGGACGTCGTGAGGATGACCGCCCCGCCGTGGATCCGCCCGACACCCGTGTCGGCGGGATCCGAGCGGCGTACGTCGGCCACGGCCGCGCCGAGGTGCACGGTGACCCCGCGAGCCCGCAAGCCGTCGAGGACGGCCTCCCCGGCGAACGGCTCCATCCGCGCGAGCAGGCGGGGTCCGCGCACGAGCAGGGTGACCTCCGAGCCCAGGGCCGACATCCACACGGCTGCCTCGCAGGCGACCACGCCGCCGCCGACGATCGCGAGGCGGTCGGGCACCTCCAGGACGCCCGTCGCGTCGCGCGAGCCCCAGGGGAGCGCCTCGGAGTAGACGTCGGGCACGTGCGGCTCGCTCCCGGTGGCGATGACGACGGCCTGCCGCGCCCGGACGAGCCGGTCGCCCGCGGAGGACGTGACCCGGATCGTCCGCTCGCCGGCCAGCCGTCCGTCACCGCGGACGACGGCGATGCCCGCACCCTCGGCCCACGACACCTGGCCGGAGTCGTCGTAGTGCGACACCCACGTGTCGCGCCGTGCGAGCAGCGCCCGGTCGGCGACGTGCGCCGTCGAGACTCCCTCGAGGTCGGCGGTCACCCCGGCCACGGTGATCGGCCTCAGCAGCGCCTTGCTCGGCATGCACGCCCAATAGCTGCACTCCCCGCCGAGCAGCTCGCGCTCGACGATCGCCGCGGTCATCGAGGTGCCCTCCACGGCGTACTGGGCTGCGTTCTCGCCGGCCGGACCGCCGCCCAGCACCACGACGTCGTACTCCTGGGTCTCCATCCCGGGAGCCTACGGGTGCGTCGTCGGGTCGCGACCTGGTTGCCTGGTCAACTACACTGCACCTCGAGGGGAGTACCCCACCCAACCTCCGTCGGTCACTACGGCGCCTCCGCAGGCGCCTCGACGGGGACCGGCTCGACACGCTGCCGGCGGGGGAGACCTCAGGAGCTCGTTCCTGAGGAGAGACATGTCGTCCATCGCTTCCCCCACCCTGTGGTTCGTCACGATCGCAGCGGTCCTGGCCCTGCTGGTCGTCGACTTCGTCGCCACGCGCCGGCCCCACGAGGTCTCGATGAAGGAGGCCCTGGCGTGGTCGGCGTTCTACATCGCGCTGCCGCTCAGCTTCGGCCTCTACGTCTGGAACGTCCACGGCGGTGACCGCGGCCTGGAGTACTACACCGGCTACCTCGTCGAGAAGACCTTGAGCGTCGACAACCTCTTCGTCTTCATGCTGCTGCTCGCCGCCTTCGCGGTGCCCGAGGTGCTCAAGCAGCGGGTGCTGCTCTACGGCATCGTCGGCGCGCTCGTCCTGCGCGGCATGTTCATCGCGCTCGGCGCCGCCGCCCTGTCCCGCTTCGACTGGGTCTTCCTGGTCTTCGGCGCGATCCTGCTCGTCACCGGGGTCAAGCTGCTGCGCGACGCGATCCGTGGGCAGGAGCACGAGGTCGACGTGTCGCAGATGCGCGTGGTCACGGTGGTGCGCCGCGTCATGCCGGTGAGCGACGAGTACGACGGCGCGCGGCTGACCGTGGTCCGGAAGGGCGTGCGCGCGCTGACGCCGTTCGGGCTGGTGACCATCGCGGTGCTGGCCACCGACATCGTCTTCGCCGTCGACTCCGTGCCCGCCGTCTACGGCATCACCGGCGACCCCTACCTCGTCTTCGTCACCAACGCCTTCGCGCTGCTCGGCCTGCGCGCGCTCTACTTCGTGCTCGAGGGCGCGCTCAGCGCCCTGGTCCACCTCAGCTACGGCCTCGCCGCGATCCTCGGCTTCATCGGCGCCAAGCTGGTGCTCCACTGGGCGCACCTGGTCTGGCCGTCGGTGCCGGACGTGCCGACTCTGGCCTCGCTGTTCGTCATCGTCGGCATCCTCGCCACGACGATCGCCACCAGCGTGGTCGCGAGCCGGCGGCAGCAGGCCGGTGAGGTCGAGGAGCTCAGTCGACAGTGAGCATGGTGGCGCCGAGCCCGATCATCATCGTGCCCCCGGTGGCGCTGAGGGTGTCGAGCCGGGTGGGCCGCCGTGCGAACCAGTCGCGGGCGGTGCCGGCGGCGAGGGCCCACATGCCGTCGGAGGCGATGGCCATCACGCCGAAGACCAGCCCCAGCAGCATCGTCTGCAGGGCCACCGGGCCGCTCGGGTCGGTGAACTGGGGCAGGAAGGCCACGAAGAAGACGATCGTCTTCGGGTTCGTCGCCCCGACCGTGAAGCCGATCCGCACCGGGTGCCCGCGCCGGACCGGAGCGGCGGAGGCCATGGCCAGCCGGGCGTCGCTGCGGTGGCGGATGGCCTGGAGGCCCAGCCAGATGACGTACGCCGCCCCGAGCAGCTTGACCGCGGTGTACGCCGTCGCGCTGGCCGCCACGACCGCGCCGAGGCCGATCGCCACGAAGGCCACCTGGGCCGTCAGGCCGAGGCCGTTGCCGAGCACGGACAGCAGCGCCTCGCGCCGACCCACGGTGAGGGCGCGGCCGATGGTGAAGAGCAGGCTCGGGCCCGGCACCTGGATGAAGAGGATCGACGCGACGAGGAACGCGATCCACTGGCTCGACGACGGCATGGCCCCAGTGTGGGGTCACGCCGGCGTCGGTGCCAAAGCCTTTGCCCTGGGCCGTGAGTCTCTGGGAGACTCACGACCGAGGGCGTCGTCCAACGCCCAGCCCGCGCGTCGGCCCCAGTCCGTGCGAGGTGGCGAAGGGGAGCAGATCCTCGGGCGCATCCATGAGTCGCATCGTTGACGCCCGCTGCAGCGGCGTACTGGGGACGCAGCGCAGTCGAAGGTGATCACGATGACCAGGAACGGTGACTTCAAGCAGGTCGTGCGCGCGCGCATGGCCGAGACCGGGGAGAGCTACACCGCCGCCCGCGCCGCGGTGGAGGCGAGCGCCGGCCCGCGGGAGGCGGCGTACGACGCTGCGCGGGCCGAGCAGCAACGGCTCGTCGGCCGGTTGTTCACCGGCGGGCGCATCGAGCGGGTGCCGGCGAAGCGCAAAGTCCGCGCGGCGGTGCTGCTGGAGGTGGTCAGCCGCTTCGAGCCGGGGCGCGACTACGCCGAGAAGGAGGTCAACGAGGTCCTCCTGGGGGTGCACGAGGACTTCGCCTACCTGCGCCGCGAGCTCGTGAACTACCACTACCTCGAGCGCGAGGCGGGCCGCTACCGCACCGCCGCCCGGGCGCCGGAGCGCTCGAATGTCGAGCGCCAGGAGATCCCCGCGTGGGAGGCCCACTGGCTGCCGGGGTTCCTCGCCGGCTCCTGAGGGGGCAGGCTGGGTGCATGAGCGCAGACGCAGGGTTCGACCCCGAGGTGGCGCCGTCCGGTCCCGGCTGCGTGGAGTGCGAGGCGACCTCCGGGTGGTGGGTGCACCTGCGCCGGTGCGCGCAGTGCGGCCACGTCGGCTGCTGCGACACCAGCCCGTCGCAGCACGCGACCGCGCACCACCGGGAGACGGGCCATCCGGTCGTGCAGAGCTACGAGCCGGGGGAGGACTGGTTCTGGGACTACGAGCGGTCCACCGGCGTCGACGGCCCCCGGCTGGCCGACCCGCAGAGCCGCCCCGACGACCAGCCCGTCCCGGGACCTGCGGGCCGGGTGCCCGACGACTGGCGGGACCACATCCACTGACGCCCGCGCGGGTCGTGCCATGCTCACCCCATGCGTCGTACGCCGCGCAGCAGACGGGCCCGCAAGCCCCTCGCCCGACCGCAGGTCGTCGCCCACCGCGGCAGCAGCCACGAGACGGCGGAGCACACCCTCGCGGCCTACGTGAAGGCCCTCGACGAAGGAGCCGACGCGCTCGAGTGCGACGTGCGGCTCACCGCCGACGGCCACCTGGTCTGCGTGCACGACCGTGACCTGCGGCGCACGGCCGCCACCCCCGGCCTCGTGTCGACGATGAACCTCGCCGAGCTCGACGAGCTCGACTTCGCCTCGTGGAAGAGCCCGTGGGCCGACCTCGACGACGAGGCGCCCGACCGCACCGCCCAGGACGGCAAGGTCCTGACGCTGCGCAAGCTGCTGGAGACGGTCGCCGACTACGACCGCTACGTCGAGATGGCCATCGAGACCAAGCACCCCACGCGCTACGGCGGGCTGGTGGAGCGCCGGCTGGTCGAGACGCTCGGTGACTTCGGGTGGGACCGGGCCGGGTCACCGGCGCGGGTGATGAGCTTCTCGCTCAACGCGGTCAACCGGGTGCGCAAGCTGGCCCCCGACCTCGCCGTGGTGATCCTGGTCGAGAAGGCCCACCACTGGCCGGTGCTGCGCCCGGTCGTCGGCGACGACTGGATCATCGGGCCCGGCATCAAGGAGCTGCGCGACCACCCGGGCCTGGGACGGCACCTGGTGAAGGAGGGGCGCGAGATCCACGTGTGGACCGTCAACACCGCCGACGACCTGCAGATCTGCCTCGACCTGGGGGTCACAGCGGTGATCAGCGACCGTCCTGGCTACATGCTGGAGCTGCTCGGCGGATAGCGCGCTCCAGGGTTTCGACGCGCCGTCGCGACCTCGCGGGCTCGGTCGCGGGCTTGCTCTACCCCCTCACCCACGCCGAGCACTCGTCCCTCGTGCCCGACTAGGGTTCGGGCATGGCCAAGAAGTCCCGCAACCGCACCCAGCCCGCCGACGCCTCCCCCGGGGAGGTCGGCCCGCGCCAGCCCTGCCCCTGCGGCTCCGGCAAGCGCTACAAGGCCTGCCACGGCGCGGCCGGCGGCGCCGCGCCGACCTTCGTGGCCCGTCCGTTCGAGGGCATGCCCGGCGAGTGCGACGTGATCGCGCTGCGCGAGCTCGTCCCGGCCGCGACCGCCCCTCTCACGCTCAAGGACGGCGGGCGCACGGTCCGGCTGGCCACCCTGCTCCCCGGTGCCGCCCCGGCGATGGTGCGCGAGTCCGGCGACGTGTGGCTCGGCCTGCAGGTGCAGCACTCCTACGGCAACCCGGCCCGCGACCTGGGTGCCGTGCTCGAGCGCGCGCTCGCCACCGAGGAGCCTGGCATCGTCGGCCTCCCCACCGACCCCGGCGAGGGCCCGAGCCTGCAGGACCTCATCAGCAACACCGACCTCGACATCACCGTCCACGACGGCTTCGAGTACTGGATCGACGACATCCCCGACCGCGACGCCAGCATGGAGGCCGCCCTCGAGCAGGCCAACGCCGGCGTGATGCCCACCAGCCGGCTGACCTCGGTCGAGGCGGCGTACTGGACCAACGTCGGCACCAAGGAGCACCTGCGCTGGGTGATGCCGCACCCCGAGGACCAGCTGCTCGACGCCCTCGCCCGCCTGCACGCGGCCGGTCAGGACTCCGTGGCCGAGGGGTCGCGCTTCGTCGGGATGTTCCGCGCCCACGGGCTGCTCGCGCCGGTCTGGGACCTGCCCCTGGGCACCGGTGCCGAGGTGCTGGAGGAGCCGGCCGCCCGGTTCGCGAAGGACCTCGAGCAGGCGATGGACGGCGGCGAGCTCAGCGCCGCCGAGCGCTCCGCGCGGGCAGGACTCGCCAACCGTCAGGTCACGATCAGGTAAGGACCGCCCCTCTCTTTGGCCACGACGTGAACACAACCGGGCCAACGGTTGTGCGCGTGCTCGCGAGCGGAGTAGATTCGTTGCTGCCCGGTCGTTGTTGTTTCCCCCGTCAACAACGGCCGGGCTCCTCATGTCCCGGGTCAGTCGTGCGGCCGCGGTCTCACCCGCCAGGCCTCGAGGTGGTCGAACCCCTTCGCGGAGACCCGTCGCAGCCGGCGCCAGCGCCAGTCCGTGTCGCCCGGCTCGTCGTCGTCCTCGCCCGCCTCGTCGGCCGTCAGGGCGTCGTGGACACCCGCGTCGACGAGCACGGTGCCCGGGCGGGCGGCGGAGGTCAGGCGTGAGGCCGCGTTGACGGTCGAGCCGAACACGTCCCCGAGGCGGCGTACGACGGGTCCGTGCGCGATGCCGGCCCGCACCGCGGGGAACGGGTCGTCCGGGTCGGCGCCGCGCCCGGTCAGGGTGAGGGCGATCGTGACGGCGGCGGCGGGGTCCGCGACGGTGAAGAGCACCTCGTCACCGATGGTCTTGATGACCTGGCCGGAGTGGTCGACGACGAGCGTGGTGGTGTCCTGCTCGAAGCGGTCCACCCACTCCACGAGCTCGGCGCCGTCGAGGCTGCGGCTCTGGGTGGTGTAGCCGACGATGTCGACGAAGCAGACCGAGAGCCGGGTCTCGGGCTGGGTGAGCACCGAGGTGTCCTCCAGGAGGTGCCCGGCCGCGCTGGCCAGGTGGCGACGCCAGACGTAGGTCTGCAGGGCCTCGACCCGCGGCAGCACGTCGGTGGCCAGCGAGGTCAGTCCGGCCGCCGGGTCTCCTTCCTGCACCGCCAGCCCGGCGAGGAGGGTGGTCTGCCACTCCGCCAGCCGCGCATAGCTGCGGCCCCACGTGCGCACGAGCGCGGCCTGGGAGTCCGGCGGGAGGATCCCGATGTCGACGAGGTCGGCGGAGAGCCGCAGCGCCTCCACGTCGCTCTCGGCGAAGGCGACGTCGTCGTCGTGGTGGTGCGGGAAGCCGAGCTGGTGCCAGAGCGTGACGGCCAGGTCGAGGGGCACGCCCGCGCGCTCGGCGACCTGCACCCGGGTGAGGGTGGGCTCCTGGCCGAGGAGGTAGGCCTCCAGGGCGCGAGCGAGGTCCGCCGGTGCGTCGGAGGCGGGCGGCGCCGGCTCCGCGCCCACCCCGGTCAGCTCCCCTGGAGGCGTCCGGCCGCTGCGGCGCGCAGGGCGGCGCCGAAGGCCGGGACCTCGTCGGCGAGCTGCTCGATGCGCTCGCTGGTGAAGTGGACCACCTTGAGCGGGGTCACCGCGACCACGGTGGCCGTGCGCAGCGTGCGGTTGACGATGGCGCTCTCGCCGACGACGGCGCCCGGGCCGAGGGTCGCGATCTCCACGCCACCCTTGCGCACCGACACCTCGCCCTCGGTGATGAGGTACGCCTTGTCAGCGGGGGTGCCCGCCGCGATGGGCGACCAGCCCTGCGGCACGGTGAGGGCCTTGCCTGCGGCCAGGACGCGCTCGGCGTCGGCGGGCTCGAGGGCATCCAGGATGGATTCAGTCATGCCCGTCCAACGATCCACCGCGACGAACGTGATGCCGGGTCTCGATACGCCCGGCTCGTCCCTCGCCGGGCACTCGACCACCGAGGGGGGCCTCAGTCGACGGGCAGCGGCTCCCGGGAGATCGGGCAGCTCATGCAGCGCGGGCCCCCGCGACCGGAGCCCAGCTCGGAGCCGGCGATGCGGACGACCTCGATGCCGGCGTCCTCGAGCCGGTCGTTGGTCTCGTCGTTGCGCTCGTAGGCCACCGCCACCCGCGGCGCCAGGGCCAGGGTGTTGTTGCCGTCGTCCCACTGCTCGCGCTCGGCCGTCACCGGGTCGAGGCCGGTGTCGATCTGGTGCAGCGTGTCGATCTGCATGGCCTTGGCCGCGGCGACGAGGAACGGCTCGGACTCGCTGACGCTGAGGGTCAGGTCGGACTCGTCGGAGCCCTGGTCGCCGAGGGTCACGGTCACCGCGCGCAGCGTGTCGGCGACGTTGGGGTACATCACGACCTTGTCGACGTCGACCATCGTGCAGACGGTGTCGAGGTGCATCGTCGCGCGCTCCTGCGCGATCGGCACGGCCAGCACCGTGTGGGCGAGGTCGGCGTGGAAGACCTGGCGGGCGAGCCGCTCCACGCCCGCGGGCGTCGTACGCTCGCCGACCCCGACCGCGATCACGCCGGGCGCGAGCAGGAGGACGTCGCCGCCCTCGACGTGCTCGTTGTGCCAGCCGTGGATCTTGCGGGTGCCGGCGAAGCGCGGGTGCTCGGTGTAGATCAGCTCGGTCAGCTGGGTCTCGCGCTTGCGCGCCGGCATCGCGAGGCTGGTGACGGCGACGCGGTCGCGCACCCACACGCTCGAGTCACGCGTGAACAGCAGGTTGGGGAGCGGGTCGACGAGGAAGTCGTGCGGGTCGAGCAGGCTCGTCACCAGGCCGTGGCCGCCCTTGACCTCGTCGTTGCGGATGCCGGCGGTGAGCACGTCGGTCAGCGCGGCGGGCGACAGCTCGCGCAGCGCCTGGGCGAGGTAGCGGCGCATGGTGTCGCCGAGGTGCAGGCCCGACAGGGCGCTGGTGATCGCGTGGTTGCGCGCGAGCTCGCTCTCGAGGGTCTCGGTGAGCAGCTCGGTGAGGTAGAGGACCTCCACCCCGCGGCTGCGCAGGGTCTCGGCGAACGCGTCGTGCTCCTCCTGCGCCCGGCTCACCCACGGGATGCCGTCGAAGAGCAGCCGGTCGTTGTTGCGGGGAGTCAGGCGCTTGAGCTCGTTGCCGGGGCGGTGCAGCATGACGGTGGCCAGGCGACCGACCTCGCTGTCGGCGCCGTGCGGGGCGCCACTGCTGATGGGGTTGGACATGTCGCGACTCTAGTGGCGGCGCCACTCCTCGGCGAGGAGGGCGTACTCGAACGAGTCGGTCCAGGTGCCCTTGGACCAGAAGTCGCGGCGCTTGTGGGACTCGCGCCGCATGCCGAGCCGCTCGCAGAGGGCGGCCGAGCGGTCGTTGCGGGCGTCGAGGTTGGCGACCACGCGACGCAGCCCGTAGTCCTCGAAGGCGAGGCGCAGGATCTCGCGGGCGGCCTCGGTGGCGTAGCCGTGCCCGGCGTGCTGCGGCAGGATCGTCCAGCCGATCTCGCCCTCGTTGAGCCCGGTGCCCTGCAGGACCAGGATCGAGTCGCCCACGACCTCGCCGTCGTGCTCGACGACGAGGCCGACGAAGCGCCCGTCGCCGGGCTCGGTGCGGCGGCGGACCATGTCGGCGACCTCGGCGCGGTTGAGGGTGCCGGTGAGCAGCAGGCTGGTCCACTCCTCCGAGGCCCAGGCGTCGACGAAGGCGTCGGTGTCGGTGGGCCGGAACGGGCGCAGGACGAGCCGCTCGGTGCGCAGCGTCCACGCAGGCGAGGGCGGGGTGAGGAACTCCGTGCGCGGGGCCTCCACCCACCGCTCGCGGACCGTCGGGCCGCCGAAGCGGAGCCGGTCGTAGGCCGTCATCGGTCGCAGCAGGGAGTCCAGCCCGGGAACGGCCAGCACGCCGTCGACGGCCTCGCCGAGCATCCCGCGCCCGATCGGGTCGTGGCGGTCGCGGCGCAGCAGCTCGACCGCCGCCTCGGCCTCGGCGACGCGCTCGGTCCTGGCCTTGATGCGGGCGGGCGTCACCTCGTGGAGGCAGACGTACTGCCCGGACAGGTAGTGCCCCCACTCCGCCTCGCCGGTGGCGGGGTCGTCCTCCCAGAACGCGACGAACCACCTCCGCAGCCGGTCCACGCCGCCGGCGACCGCGACCAGGTCGCCGTGCGTCGCGGGCACCATCGGCGTCCCGTCGCCGAGGACGTACGACGGCAGGGGCAGGCGGTCGGGCAGCATGAGGGCCAGCGCCTCGGGCGTGGCGGCGACGAAGCCGTCGCGGACGTAGGCGTCGTCCTCGGGCGTCATCGGGTGCTCCCCGTTGACCGCGAGATAGCGGTCGCGGACCGCCTCGAGCGTGCGCCTCAGCGCGTCATCTCCCACACGGTCAACCCTGCCATCAACACGCAGACCGTCGCACCCACGTAGTGCAGCACCGACTCCTTCACGTGCTGCAGCAGCACCCGGCCGACGATGACGGCGAGCCCGGAGACCGCGAGGAGCGCGCCCCAGGCGCCGAGGAAGACCGACAGCGGGGCGTCGTACTTCGCGACCAGCGAGATGGTGAGGAGCTGGGACAGGTCGCCCCACTCGGCGGCGAAGAGCACCAGGAACGAGGTCACCACCACCTTGAACCCGTGGGCGGTCACGTCGGACTTGGCGGCGTACTCCTCCTCCTGCTCGGCCTCGTCCTCGTCGGCCGAGCGCGCCTCCCGGACCAGGATGACCGCGCCGATCAGGAACATCAGCGCGGCGATCGTGTGGATCAGCTGCTCGGGCAGGAACGAGGCGACCTTGCCGACGCCGACCGCGACGCCGGTCTGCACGAGGAAGGCGAGCGCGACCCCGATCCACACGAAGAGCGGTCGCATCTTCGTCGACATGACGAGCGTCGCGATGAAGGTCTTGTCGGGCAGCTCGACGACGAAGATGGCGCCGAAGGCGAGGGCCACGACCAGCAGATCGATCACCGGGGGAGTGTCTCAGTCACTCCGCGCGGAAGGGGTCGGCGGGGTAGACGCCGAGGACCTTGACCTCCGTGGTGAAGAAGGCCAGCTCCTCCAGCGCGTTGTGCACGCCCGGGTCGTCGGGGTGGCCGTCGACCTCGGCGAGGAACTGGGTCGCGGTGAAGTGGCCGCCGACCATGTAGCTCTCGAGCTTGGTCATGTTGACGCCGTTGGTCGCGAAGCCGCCGAGCGCCTTGTAGAGCGCCGCGGGCAGGTTGCGGACGTTGAAGATGAACGTCGTCACGACCGGCCCTTCGCCGCGCGGCGCCTGCTCGAAGTCGCGGGAGAGGACCACGAAGCGGGTGGTGTTGTGGTCCTCGTCCTCGATCTCCTCGCGCAGCACCTGCAGGCCGTAGATCTCGGCAGCCAACGGTGGGGCGATCGCGGCCTGGGTCACGTCGCCGGACTCGGCCACCTCGCGGGCGGCGCCGGCGGTGTCACCGGCCACGACGGGGGTGAGGCCGAGCTCGCGGATGACGCCGCGGCACTGGCCGAGCGCGTGGACGTGGCTGTGCACGGTGCGCAGCGAGTCGATACTCGCCTCCGGCAGGGCCATCAGGGAGAACTGGATGCGGAGGAACCGCTCGCCCACGATGTGGAGGTCCGACGTCGGGAGGAAGTGGTGGATGTCGGCCACGCGCCCGGCAATGGAGTTGTCGATCGGGATCATCGCGAGGTCGGCGTCGCCGTTCTCGACGGCCGCGAAGGCGTCCTCGAACGACGCGCACGCCCATGGCTCCCAGTCGGGGTAGGCCTGCTGGCAGACCAGGTGGGAGTTGGCCCCGGGCTCTCCCTGGTAGGCGATGCGGCGGCTCACGTCGGCGAGTCTGGCACGACCGGCCGTGTCCGGCCGGCCGTGACCGCCCCCCGAACATAGGCTCCCCCCATGCTCGATGTGGTCGCCGTCGTCCTGGCCGTGCTGGCCTGCGTGCTCGCTGCGCTCGCCCTCCGTCGTACGCCCCGACGCCCCGCCGCTGACGGCGTCGACGCCCTGCCCGAGGACGTGCACGGCCTCCGGCAGGAGGTCGCTGCCCTCAAGGCCGAGAACGCCGACGCGCTGCGCCACCTCTCGGTCGTGCGCTACGACGCCTTCGGCGACGTGGGCGGTCACCTCAGCTGGAGCCTGGCGCTGCTCGACGATGCCGGCCACGGAGTCGTCCTGACCTCGATCCATGGCCGGAGCGAGGCCCGCACCTACGCCAAGTCGATCTCCTCCTGGTCCTGCGAGCAACAGCTCTCGCCGGAGGAGGAGGAGGCGATCGAGCACGCCCGTCCCTGAGGCCGGACGGGGCGCTCAGCGCGGGACGCGCACCAGCAGCCGCCCGTGGATGCACTCCATCCAGAGCTCGCGGCCCTCGCCGATCGAGTCGCCGTCGAGCTGGCGCGGGGTGTCCGCGGAAGCCTTGACCCGGACGCGGGAGCCGGTGCGGCGGTCGAGCGTCTCGTCGACGATCGTGCTCTTGCGCAGCACGCGCATCGCCACCGTGATCCACGACAGGAACTGCCGCGGGTGGATGATCACCACGTCGAGGATCCCGTCGTCGATCGTCGCGTCGGGCAGGAGCGGCATCCCGGCCTGGAGGAAGCCGACGTTGCCGACCACGACCGTGCGCGCCCGGTGCACCGTGGGCTCCTCGTCATCGACCTGGACCTCGACCCTGATCGCCGGGAACATCAGCGACTTGAGGCCGGAGATGATGTAGGCGACCCAGCCGATCTTCTTCTTGATCTCCTCGTTGACGCCCTCCATGATCGCGGCGTCGAAGCCCATGCCGGCCATCACCATGAAGTGGCTGTCCTCGATGTTGTCGCCGCCCACCCGGACCAGGTCGATGGCCCGGTCCTGGCCGTTGAGGGCGACGTCGATGGCCGAGCGCAGGTAGAGCGGGATGTCGAGGTTGCGGGCCAGCAGGTTGCCGGTGCCGGCGGGGATGATGCCCACCGGGATGCCGGTGCCGGCGAGCTCGGCGCAGACCTCGCGCACCGTGCCGTCGCCGCCGCAGACGATCACCAGGTCGGCCCCCGAGACCGCGGCCTTCTCGGCCATGCCGGTGCCGGGGTCCTCGATCGTCGTGTACTGCCAGGTCGGCTCGGACCAGCCCGACTCCTTGGCCATCTCGCCGACGATCGAGCGGAACTGGCCGACGTCCTCGACCTTGATCGGGTTGAGGATCACGGCGAGCCGGCGCTGGGACGCGTAGACCTCGGGCAGCGGCTCGGCCTTGGCGGCGGTGGAGCGCGGGCGCGGGTCGATGAGGGCCAGCGCGAGGAAGAAGAACCCGAAGCCCAGCAGGGAGCCGGCGATCACGTCGGTGGGGAAGTGGCGGCCGAGCAGGACGCGGTCGAGGCAGACGACGAGCCACCAGCCGACGGCGAGGGTGATGCCGAGGCGGCGCAGGCTGGCGCGTCGTACGAAGAGCGACAGCAGCATGGTCAGGATCGCGGCGTACGCGGCGGTCGAGGACGCGTGGCCCGAGGGGAAGCTGAAGGAGTTGAGCAGCCCCAGGTCGCCCTGCCACTCCGGCCGGTCACGGCCGAGCCACACCTTGAGGGCCGAGGTGGCCAGGGAGGTCGCGATCATGACGACCGCGGCGAACAGCGCCGCCCAGCGGTGCCGGCGTACCAGCAGGCCGACGACGAGCAGCACCGTCAGGATCGTCATGCCGGCGGTGCCGAACGCGATCTCGATCCCGCGCAGCACGTCGATGACGAGGGAGGAGTTGTCCGCCCAGTCCTCCAGCTGCTTCCCCTCGACGTCGAAGGCGTCCAGTGGCGCGCGGTCGCCGGTCACCAGGTAGCCGAGGACGGAGAAGAGGACGAGCGAGACGCCGGCCCAGAGGAGGTTGCGGGTGCGGGAGGCAGGAGTCACCCGCGAAGTATGCCCAAACCGGGTCGTTTCCCCGATCTCCCGACGGCTAGCCTTTCCACATGATCGACCCTCGCCTCCTCCGTGACGACCCCGACCGCGTGCGCGCCGCCCAGGCCAAGCGCGGTCTGTCCGCCGACGTGGTGGACCGGGCGCTGGAGGCCGACTCCGCGCGGCGGCAGGCGATCGCCGACTTCGAGTCGAAGCGGGCCGAGCAGAAGGCCAGCGGCGCGCTCGTCGCGAAGGCGCAGGGCGAGGAGAAGCAGGCCCTGCTCGCGCAGGTGAAGGAGCTCGCGGCCGGCGTGAAGGCGGCCGAGGCCGCCCGCAACGAGGCCGAGGCCGCGTGGGACGAGGCGATGAAGGCGATCCCCAACCCCGCGGCCGACGAGGCTCCGGCCGGCGGCGAGGACGACTTCGTCGTGCTGGAGCACGTCGGCACCCCGCGCGAGTTCGACTTCGAGCCCCGCGACCACATCGAGCTCGGCAAGCTGCTCGGCGCCATCGACCTCGAGCGCGGCGCCAAGGTGAGCGGCTCGCGCTTCTACTTCCTCACCGGCATCGGCGCCCAGCTCGAGCTGGCGCTGGTCAACATGGCGATGGACCAGGCGCGCAACGCCGGCTTCACCCAGGTGATCGCCCCGTCGCTGGTCAAGCCGCGGGCGATGGAGGGCACCGGCTTCCTCGGCCAGGCCGCCGACGACGTCTACCGCATCGAGGGCGAGGACCTCTACCTCGTCGGCACCAGCGAGGTCGCGATGGCGGCCTACCACTCCGACGAGATCCTCGACGCGGGCTCGCTGCCCCGGCGCTACGCCGCGTTCAGCCCCTGCTTCCGCAAGGAGGCCGGCTCGCACGGCAAGGACACCAAGGGCATCATCCGGGTGCACTGGTTCGACAAGGTGGAGATGTTCGTCTACACGACCGTCGAGGAGTCGTACGCCGAGCACCAGAGGCTGCTGGCGTGGGAGAAGGAGTTCCTCGACAGGCTCGAGGTCGCCTACCGGGTCATCGACGTGGCCGCCGGCGACCTGGGCCTGAGCGCGCAGCGCAAGTTCGACTGCGAGGTCTGGATCCCGACGCAGGGCAAGTACCGCGAGCTGACCTCGACGTCCAACTGCACCGACTTCCAGTCGCGCCGCCTCGACATCCGCACCCGCGAGGACGGTCAGACCGTGCCCGTGGCCACGCTCAACGGCACGCTGACCGCCATCACCCGCACCATCGTCGCGATCCTCGAGACCCACCAGAACGAGGACGGCTCGGTCACGGTGCCGCAGGCGCTGCGTCCCTACCTCGGCGGACTGGAAGTCCTGAAGACCCTTGGCTGACTGGATCCCCCGCGTCGTCGCCCTCGACATCGACGGCACGCTGCTCAAGTGGGTCGACGGTCAGACCGAGCACTACGAGACGATCACGCCCGAGGTGTACGACGCGGTGCACCGCGCGCTCGACGCCGGTGCGCACGTCGTCCTCGCCAGCGGCCGCTCGCCTCACGGCATGACGACGATCGCCGACCTGCTCCACATCCCGCGCGAGGAGGCCGACCAGCTGTGGGTCGTGGCCTCCAACGGCGCCGTGGTCTTCCGCTACCCGCCCATGGAGGTCGTCCACGAGGAGACCTTCGACGCCGCGCCCGCCGTCGCCGCCGTGCTGGAGCACCACCCCCACGCGCTCGTCGCGGTCGAGGAGCGCGAGGTCGGCGGCTACCGGGTCAACCGGGTCTTCCCGGACGGCGAGCTGTCCGGCGAGCAGATCATCACCCACGTCGACGACATCGTCGGCGAGCCGGTCAGTCGTGTGATCGTCCGCGACCCCGAGGCGACCGCCGACGACTTCATCGAGCTCGCCGCCAAGCTCGGCCTGCACGGCACCGACTACGTCGTCGGGTGGACCGCGTGGCTCGACCTCTCGCCGGTGGGCGTGTCCAAGGCCTCCGGCCTCCAGCACGTGTGCGACAAGCTCGGCCTCTCGGCCGCCGACGTCCTCGCCATCGGCGACGGGCGCAACGACATCGAGATGCTGAGGTGGGCCGGTCGCGGGGTCGCGATGGGCCAGGCCGTCGACGAGGTGAAGGCAGCCGCGGACGACGTGACGGCCACCGTCCACGACGAGGGCGCGGCGGTCGAGATGGCGCGGTGGTTCCCCGCCTGATGCCTGAGCTCCCCCGGCTCGTCGCGACCGACCTCGACGGCACCCTCCTCCACTCCGACGGCACCGTCACCGCGCGCACCCGGGCGGTGCTCGACGTCCTCGACGCCCGCGGCGTGCCCGTCGTCTTCACCACCGGCCGCCCGATCCGCTGGATGGCGGACCTGTGGGAGGCCGTCGGCGGCCACGGGCTGGCCATCTGCAGCAACGGCGGGATCGTGTACGACGTCGCGCGCCGCGAGGTGCGCACCGCCCGGACCATCCCGGCCGAGGTGCTGCTCGACGTCGCCGCCCTGCTCCGCGCGGAGGTGCCCGGCACCGTCTTCGCGCTCGAGAAGACCACCGGCTTCGCGCGCGAGCCCGGCTTCATGCCGCGACTCAAGGTCAACCTCGCGGACGACGTCGCGCAGGGTTCGTTCGAGGACATCGTCGACGACACCGTCGTCAAGCTCCTGGCCCGGCACGAGGACCTCGAGGCCGAGCCGTACTGGCAGCGCGTCGCCGACGTCGTGGGCGAGCAGGTCGTCACGACGTGGTCGTCGGTCGGCACCCTCGTCGAGATCAGCGCCGCCGGCGTCACCAAGGCCACGACCCTCGCCTCGATCGCGGCCGAGATGGGCCTCGGCCCCGAGGAGGTCGTCGCGTTCGGCGACATGCCCAACGACCTGCCGATGCTGGAGTGGGCCGGCACGTCCTACGCCATGGCCAACGCCCACGCGTCGGTGCAGGCGCTGGCCGACCACCTCGCGCCGAGCAACGACGACGACGGTGTCGCCGCGGTGCTCAGCGAGCTGTTCGCCCTGCCGGGGTGAGCCCGCCGACTCGGGCCTGATGCCCCTGCTCGCTAGGCTGACCGCCATGTTCCGTGCCCTCCACGTCGCCGCCGCGATGCTGCTCGCGTGCCTGGGCCTGGTCCTCACGGTCAGCTCCCCGGCCTCCGCCGCCTGCACCTGCAAGCAGGGACAGCTCGAGCAGCAGGTCGGGCGGGCGGACGTGGTCTTCATCGGCACGGTCGACAACGTCGAGACCGCGGGCAACGACCAGACCTACGACATCACCGCGTCACGGGCCTACCAGGGCATGCCGGAGCGGTCGACGCAGGTCTTCTCCGCCGGGGGCAAGAAGGCGTGCGGCCTCGGCAAGCTCGGCGTCGGCACCACCTACGTCTTCTTCGCCACCGGCACCGAGGCGCCCTACGACGCCGACAGCTGCGGCGGCACCAGCGTCGCCAACCCGACGAAGGTCCAGAAGGTCGAGAAGCTGCTCGGCGAGGGCACCCCGGTCGAGCCGCCCCCGCCGCCCACCGCCACGCTGACCCGGGTCGAGGACTCGCCCCCGGCCGGCCTCGCGCGCACGGCGGCCCCGGGCGCTGCGGCCGCGCTGATCGGCCTCCTCGGCCTCGTCGTCGTACGCCGCCTGTCCCGGAGATGACAGCCCGGCTGGTCTCTCGCCTGGTCTCTCACCTGGGCCCTGCCCTGGTGGTGCTGGTGGGCGGGCTGCTGCTGGTGCCGGCCAGCCCTGCCGCCGCGTGCTCGTGCGTGCGCGACCAGCCTGCCGAGCTCGCCGTCCACGCCGACGTGGCCTTCACCGGCGTGCTGCAGGAGCAGCGCGCCGACGACGAGGACGTCGCGCACCGCTTCCGCGTGCAGACGGTCCACGCCGGTGACGTGCACCGCATCCAGGACGTGGTCACGCCCCGCGGCGGGGAGGCTTCGTGCGGGATCGAGTGGGAGACCGGCGCCGACATGGTGGTGCTGGGCTACGTCGACGAGGAGGGCCGGGTCGCGGCCAACCTCTGCACCGGGAGCGCCGCCCGCACCGATCCGTCGTACGACACCGTGCTCGGGGCGCTCGGCGAAGGAGCCGCCCCGTTGCCGGGCAGGTCGGTGGTGGAGCTGGACCGGTTCCGGCGCGAGGACCTGCGGTGGTTCTCCCTGGCGATCGGCGTCATCGGGCTGACGGCGCTGGCCGTGCTCGCCCGCCGCCGCCTCCGCTCGAGGTAGTCAGAGGTACATGCCGCTGCGGCTGCCGCCGGTGTCGTCGCTGTCCTCGGTCGGCACGTTGGGCATGCCCATGTGGGCGCTCGGCGCGTGGCCCCCACCGGCCGGGAGGGCGCGACGCATCTGCTCGAGCTGGGCTCGCGAGGCCATCTGCTGGGCGT
Source organism: Nocardioides sp. N13(2025) (assembly GCF_051912545.1). Classification (GTDB taxonomy): domain Bacteria; phylum Actinomycetota; class Actinomycetes; order Propionibacteriales; family Nocardioidaceae; genus Nocardioides. Next base: position 3,716,393 of record NZ_CP196809.1, read on the forward strand.
AGATCGCGGTCTGGATGCCGTGGAAGAGGCCCTCGAGCCAGCCCACGAGCTGGGCCTGCGCGATCCGCAGCTCCCCCTCGGAGGGGGTGCCCTCCTCGGTGAACGGCAGGGACAGCCGCTCGAGCTCGTCGACGAGCTCGGGGGCGAGCCCGGTCTCGAGCTCCTTGATCGAGGCGGCGTGGATCTCCTTGAGGCGCTGGCGGCTGGCCTCGTCGAGCGGCGCGGCCTTCACCTCCTCGAGCAGCTGGCGGATCATGCTGCCGATCCGCATCACCTTGGCGGGCTGCTCGACGAGCTCGGTGATGTGCCGCTCGCCGTCGCCGTCCGGGTCGTCGCCACCGGACGCCTGGGTCATCTCCGGGAGCGCGCTCGCCGGGATCGTGCCGATCGGCTGGCCGTCAGGTCCCACGACCACGACCACGTCCTCCTCGGACGTGGTGGTGCTGGCGCTGGGCTCGGGCTGCTGCTGCTCGGTCATGCGGCCAACCCTATGACCTCCGCGGTGGCGCCCGGGTCGAGCGGTGTCTCAGAGGGTGAGGACGATCTTGCCGGCGTGCGCGCCGTCCTCCATGAGCTGGTGCGCCCGGGCGACGTCCTCCAGGGGCATCGTGGTCTCGACGATCGGACGGATGGCGCCGGCGGCCACGAGCGGCCACACGTTCTCGACCACGCCGCAGCAGATGGCCGCCTTCTCCGCCCGGGGACGGGCCCGCAGGGTGGTGGCCGTGACGGAGGCACGCTTGCGCAGCAGGGCGTTGATGTCGAGCTCACCCTTGCTGCCGCCCTGCATGCCGATGATCACCAGGCGTCCGCCGGTGGCGAGCGCGGCGACGTTGCGGCCCAGGTACTTCGCGCCCATGTTGTCGAGGATGACGTCCGCACCGCCCGCCTCGGAGAGGACCTCGACGAAGTCCTCCTCGCGGTAGTCGATGGCCCGGCTCGCGCCCAGCGACCGGCACAGCTCGAGCTTCTCCGGCGACCCTGCGGTCGTGAAGACCTCGGCGCCGCGCGCGGCGGCCAGCTGGATCGCCATCGTGCCGATCCCGCCCGCTCCGCCGTGGACGAGGAAGCGCTCGCCCTTCTGCAGGTGGGCGGTCATGAAGACGTTGGACCACACCGTCGCGGCGACCTCGGGCAGCGCCGCCGCCTCGACGAGGCCGACGCCGGTGGGGACCGGCATGACCTGGCCGACGGGCACGGCCACGCGAGCGGCGTACCCGCCACCGGCGAGCAGGGCGCAGACCTCGTCGCCGACCGTCCAGCCCTCGACGCCCTCGCCCAGCTCCGCGACCCGGCCGCTGCACTCGAGGCCGATGATGTCCGGGGCCCCGGGCGGCGGCGGGTAGAACCCCTGCCGCTGCAGGGTGTCGGCGCGGTTGACCGCGGTCGCGACGACGTCGATCAGCACCTCGCCGGGTCCGGGGCGCGGGTCGTCCACCTCGCCGACGGACAGGACGTCGGGGCCACCGGCCTCGGTGGCGACAACAGCTCGCACGCGATCAGTCCTCGTAGAGATCGGACGAGTGGTCGACCGACGAGTCGTCGGGCACCTCGTCGTCCACGTCGTCGGGGTCGGGCGCGTCGGCCGGCCGGTCCCAGCTCTCGGCGAGCTGCTGGGCGCGCGCTGCGAACTTCTCGATGGTCTCGGGGTCGGCGTCGTTGGCGCCGGCGGCCACACCGAGGAGGTAGGCCGTGATGGGCGCTGCCGTCCTCTGGACGTTGTGCGCCGCACAGCGGGCGAGATCGAGGACCAGGCCTTCGTCGACCTCGGTCTCGACGTCGAGGACATCGCTGAGCTCGTCGATCCAGTCGTGAAGGTTCACGAGCCCAATGTCTCGCACCCGACGTGCGCGCGGCAAGGGAACCGGCCCGAGTCGGGCCGACCGGCGCGGCTCATCCGCCGAGGTCGCGCAGGTCCGTCCAGGCGTCGATGTCGATCGCCTCGTCACCGTCGGCCCGCACGTCGGCGAGGCGCAGCTGGCCGAGCAGCCGGTGCAGCGCCATGTTGTGCTGGGCCTCGAGCCCGGGTCGGACCGCGGCCAGTCGCTCGGCGTCCAGGACGCCCGCGAGCTGCCGGCGCCCGTCGCCGTCGACCAGGAAGGCGCCGTCCCAGCCGACCGCCGCGTCACGCAGCCGGCGCATCGTCGACGCGGTCACCCGGGGCATGTCGACGGCGAGCACGCCGACCAGCCGGGGCCGCCGCAGCAGCGAGTCGACGCCGGTCAGCAGGCCGGCGACGGGCCCGCCGCGTGGCGGGTCCTCGCAGACGAACGTCACGGGCCGGCTCGTCGGGACGCTCGTGGGAGCGACCACGACGAGCTCGTCGGCGTCGACGAACGCGTCGACGGCGTACTCCAGGAGGGTCCGCCCCGCCAGCTCGACGCTCGCCTTGTCGACGCCGTCCATCCGGGCCGCCGTCCCGCCCGCGAGGACCACGCCGCAGAAGCCGCCGGCGGTGAGGTCGAGGTCCATGCGCACATCCTCGCAGCCGGATCCCGGCCCTAGGCTGGGGCCATGAGCGAGGAGCTGCGGGTGCGCGTGCACCAGTGGGCGAGCGGGCTCGACCCCGAGGACAACCGTGTGCGTCTCGCGGAAGGCGTGGCGCCCGGCGCCGACCTGGTGGTCTTCCCCGAGGCCTTCGCACGCGACTTCGGTGAGGCGGGGTCGGACGTGAGCCCGTACGCCGAGCCGCTCGACGGCCCCTTCGGGCGGGCCGTCTCGCTGCTCGCGGACCGGGCCGGGTGCACCGTGGTCGCCGGCATGTTCGAGGTGGCCGACGACCCAGACCGGCCCTACAACACCCTCGTCGTCGGCGGCGCGAGCCAGGCGGCCTACCGCAAGATCCACCTCTACGACTCCTTCGGCTACCGCGAGTCCGACCGCCTGACCGGCGGTGCGGCGGAGCCGGTCGTCGTCGACGTCGCCGGGTGGCAGGTCGGGCTGATGACCTGCTACGACCTGCGCTTCCCCGAGCTGGCCCGGCGCCTGGTGGACGCGGGCGCCGAGGTGATCGTCGTACCGGCGGCGTGGCTGCCGGGCGAGCGCAAGGTCGAGCACTGGCGCACCCTGCTGGCCGCGCGCGCCATCGAGAACACCTGCTTCGTGGTCGGCGCCGGTCAGCCGGAGCCGCGCTACAGCGGGCACTCCGCGGTCTTCGGGCCGCTCGGGGAGACCCTCGCCGCGGCCGACGGCGCCGAGGAGACCCTCGAGGTCGCCCTGGTCCGTGACGACCTGCTGGCTGCCAGGCGTACCAACCCGTCCCTGGCCAACCGCCGGCTGTAACCTCGTCCGACGTGTCTTCCCCCACCTCCGAGAGCCCGCGCGGGTCGTCCCGCGGCAAGCGGGCTGCCGAGCGGCCGCCGTCGCGGCTGAGGCGCACCCGCAAGGCGGAGGACGTCAAGCCCGAGGCGGTCCGGGTTCCGGAGGCCGGGGTGACGCCCGCGCCGGAGCCCGCCGAGGCCTCCCGTCCGCAGCCGACCTTCGACGGTCCGCGGCGGTCGCTGCTCGCGCTGTGGCTCGCCGTGCTGACGATCGGGGTCGCCGCGCTGCTCTGGTCGGCGATCAACGGGGTCCTCCACGACAACGCCACCCTCGAGCGCCTCGGTCCCGCGCCGGGCTGGCTGGACGGCGCCGGGTCGGTCGCCGTGGTCACCGCGCTGTCGTGGCTGCTGGCCACGCGCACCGCCGGCCGGGCGATGGTCTCGGCGGGCCTCGCCGTCGTCCTCGGCGTCACCAGCCTCGTCGTCGGCGGCCGGGTGCTGCCCACGGGCGCGGCGGTGATGACGTGCGTCGTCGGCAGCGTCTACGCCGTGATGGTCACGGTGCCGGCCGTCACGTGGTGGAAGGCCGTGCGCGAGACGCTCATCGCCACCTTCGTCGCCGCGGTCACGGCCCTCGCGGCCGTGGGCTTCGAGCCGACCGTGGCAGCCGAGCGCTTCGACCTCGCCGCCCTGCTGCTGGCGCTGGCGATGGTCTTCACGACCGTCTACCGGCTCGGCGCCGGCCTCCACGGCCTCGGCCGTCGCGGGCTGATCGTCGTCGCGATCGGCCTCGCGGTCCTCTTCGCGACCCTGGCGTACGCCGAGCTGCTGCGCCGCTACGGCGCCCAGACCTTCGTCTCGTCCATCCTCGACTTCGCCGACGCGACCTCCGAGCGGATCGGGGCCTTCCCCCGCCCACTCGTCGTGCTCCTCGGCATCCCCGCGCTCGTGTGGGGCACGCACGTGCGTGCCCGGCGCCGGCAGGGCTGGTGGGTCTGCGCGTTCGGTGTGGCGGCGACGGTGCCGATCGCCTCGGGCCTGGTCGCGCCGGACAGCTCCTACCTCGAGGCGGTGCTCCGCGCGGCGTACTCCCTGGTCCTCGGCCTGCTGCTGGGCTACCTGGTCATCCGCGCCGACCTCGCGCTCACCGGGCCCAAGGGCCGCCGCGGCCGCCGGGCCGAGGAAGCCGGCCCGCACCGCCCCGAGCCCCGCCGCTTCTCCGAGCTCTGAGCCGGCCCTGGGTCGTCCGCGAGGAGTGCGGGGCCGTCGATCGACGGCTACGCCCGGGTAACCGCTAGCGTCGAGCGCATGGCCCGCCCCACGTCGTTGGAGATCGTCTCCGAGCTCGTCGCCAACGTCCTGCTCATCGAGGTCGCCGTGGGCGACCACGTCGAGGCCGGCGACACCGTCGTGCTGCTGGAGTCCATGAAGATGGAGATCCCGATGCTGGCCGAGCGCAGCGGCACCGTCACCGCGATCAAGGTGACCGTCGGCGACGTCGTCCAGGACGGCGACGTCCTGGTCGTGCTGGACTGACCTCGCTCAGGGCGTCTCGCTAGTGTCGGGGGAATGGAATTCCGATACCTCGGCAACAGCGGACTGAAGATCTCCGAGATCACCTACGGCAACTGGCTCACCCACGGCTCCCAGGTCGAGAACGACGTCGCGTCGCAGTGCGTGCGCGCGGCGCTCGACGAGGGAATCTCGACGTTCGACACCGCCGACGTCTACGCCAACACCGCGGCGGAGACCGTCCTCGGCGAGGCCCTGAAGGGCGAGCGGCGCGAGTCGCTGGAGATCTTCACGAAGGTCTACTGGCCCACCGGCCCCAAGGGCAAGAACGACACCGGCCTGTCCCGCAAGCACATCATGGAGTCGATCGACGGCTCGCTGCGGCGGCTGCAGACCGACTACGTCGACCTCTACCAGGCGCACCGCTACGACGTGGAGACCCCGCTCGAGGAGACGATGCAGGCGTTCGCCGACATCGTGCGACAGGGCAAGGCGCTCTACATCGGCGTCAGCGAGTGGACGGCTGACCAGATCCGCGCGGGCGTGGCGCTGTCGAAGGAGCTCGGCTTCCAGCTGATCTCGAGCCAGCCGCAGTACTCGATGCTGTGGCGCGTCATCGAGGACGAGGTCGTGCCGGCGTCCAAGGAGCTCGGCGTCTCGCAGATCGTGTGGAGCCCCATCGCCCAGGGCGTGCTGACCGGCAAGTACCAGCCGGGCCAGGCGCCCCCGGAGGGTTCGCGGGCCACCGACGCCAAGGGCGGCGCCGACATGATCTCGCGCTGGATGAAGGACGACGTCCTCACCGCGGTCCAGGACCTGCGGCCCATCGCCGACGACCTCGGCCTCACGATGGCCCAGCTCGCGGTCGCCTGGGTGCTGCAGAACGACAACGTCGCCGCTGCCCTCGTCGGCGCCTCGCGTCCCGAGCAGGTCGCCGACAACGTCAAGGCGGCCGGCGTGAAGCTCGACGACGACGTGATGAAGCGCATCGACGAGGCCATCGGCTCGGTCGTGGTCCGCGACCCGAAGCTCACCCAGGTGCCCGAGGGCCGCGTGGCCTGACCGCAGCGTGGTGGCGCACCCCGGGTCACGACCCGCCGCGGATGGCTGCCTGTCATGACACGGTCCGTCTCACCACGTGCAGCAGCTGGCTCGGAGTGGTGACACGGACCGTGTCGGAACAGGCGCGTCAGGCGCGCCGGTCCGACCAGGCCGAGCCGACGGTCAGGGTCTGTGCCACATCACAGCGGGAGACGTCGTGCACCTGCCACGTGTGGGGCCGGGGCACGGCATCCACAGCATGGAGCCTGGTGTCGAAGTCGACATGGGTTTCCGGTGAGGGCACCTCGGACGCCTCCTGCCGACCTGCGATGCGCTGGCGGATCGTCTCGGGCTCGCTCACCAGTGCGAGGAAGTGGACGACCTCGTCAGTCACGGCGGCGAGGACCTGGTCCGGCAGGCAGATGCAGGGCACCACCGGCGTGAGCCCGTTGCTTCGCACCTCCCGGCAGATCGCGAGGACGTAGCGCCAGAACCCGACGTAGTCCCGGCGGCCTGCCGCCGTGGCCTTCGCGCCCCGACCCAGGACGTTACCGTCGATCACGAGCAGACCCGGGCGGCCCCGCAGGTGTTCACCGATCGTCGACTTCCCGGTGGCGGCCGCGCCGGTGATCACCAGGACGGATGCCGGTGCAGGAGTCACGCTCCAGCCTGTCAGCAATCAGTTCTCGATGCCGGTGCAGTAGAAGGCACCGTCGCCGACCCTCGGGTACGACCTGATCGTCTCGGCGGAGGTGTTGGCCGCTGTCATGCCGAAGCGATACGGCCGCGAGAGGTTGAGCTCAACGGGCAGCGCCATCCCTGGCGTCAGCGCGGGCGACTGGTAGATCGTGGTGGCCTCGTCCGTGGCGAACGCGACGACACCCGATGACTCGTCGTCCGAGGTGTCCGCCAACCCCAGGACGGCGCGAAACCTCGTGCAGTTTCGGCCCGGGGTGACACGAGCTTCCCACGCGCGTACAGATGTCCCGGCGTAGCCGCCCCAGACCGCGTAGCGGTCGCCGTTGATGTCGGCCTCGCCGTAGCCGGCTAGGAAGGTCTGGAAGTACGGCGTGAACTCGCGCAGCTGGATCCAACGCCATACCGTGACCTTGACCGGCCTCGAGTCCACCGGCTTGAGTCGATTGCGGTAGGTGATCGCGACGCGGTACACCGCCTCATTGCGCGCGGTGACGGTGGTTCGGAACTTCACGCGTGCCAGTGCTCGCTTGCTCGCGACGTCGGTCCATGCGTACGTAGAGAAGCCCTCGACCCGCTCCTGCAAGGTAACTCGTTTGGCGTTGCCGGACTGGGGCACGCGCACCCGCAACGTGATCCGGTCACCCTCGGTGACCTCCTTTGACGAGGCCTTGACCACGGCCTTCGAGATCGAGGCAACGCTCGGGCGGGCGTCGGGAACCACGGCGGAAGCGGACGGAAGAGCGGACAGGACGATCGAGGCCACGACGGCCGACATGACGAGCTTCACGAGATTCCTTACCCCCGGTTGGATGTCTCGCGAACCGTAACCGCGACGGGGCGACATTGCTGACGCTTTCAGGCACGGTGCTGCCCTCGACTCCGTCGCGGATGTGACACACCACCGTTCGCCCACCGTGGCAGCCTGCTCGGCGTTCCGGCACGACCCGTGACACCACACGCACAGACCTGCCGTCGGTCCTGACACCAGGCGTGTCGGAACCGCGGCGGCGAGGAGTCAGACGACAGCCCGCGTCACCCGGTAGCGGACGAACGCCGGGACCGCGAGGGCGGCGAGGACGGTGAAGACCACGACCAGCGCACCGCCGCCCGCCGCGGCGACCGCGGCTCCGGTGGCCGCCGCGGTCGCGCCGTGGGCCACGTCGGCGACGCGCGGGCCGCCGGCGACCACGACGATGAAGATCCCCTGCAACCGCCCGCGCACCTCGTCGGCGGCCGCGGACTGCAGCATCGACGTGCGGAAGGCAGCCGAGGCCATGTCTGCGGCGCCGCCGATCGCCAGCATCAGGACCGCGAGTCCGAGCATCGGCCCGGGCGCGAACGACGCGAGCATCGCCGCGACGCCGAAGCCGACCATCGCGAAGCCCCACACGAGGATCGACACGATCACGGCGAGGCCCTGGCGCTCGACGTGCGAGACCCACCCCGAGAGCACGCCGCCCACCACCGCGCCGGCCGGGATCGCGGCGAAGAGCAGAGCGAAGGCCAGGCCACCCCCGCTCGGGCCGCCGAAGTCGACGTCCGCCATCTCGGGGAAGAGCGCGCGCGGCATGCCGAAGACCATCGCGATGATGTCGACGACAAAGGACATCATCAGCACCGGCTGGGTGCGCAGGTAGCGGAAGCCGTCGACGACCGCCCTGATGCCGGGCGTCACCGTCGCGCCGACGATCGGCAGGGCCGGGAGGCGTACGACGGCACCGAGCGTCGCGAAGAGCGCGATGGTGTCCAGCAGGTAGAGCCACGAGAAGCCGATCAACGGGATGAGGGCCCCGCCGACCAGGGGGCCCGCGATGCCGCCGGCCTGCATCACGGTCATGTTGAGCGAGTTGGCCGCGGGCAGCTGCTCGAGCGGCAGGAGCCGCGGCAGCAGCGCCGAGCGGGTCGGCTGGTTCACTGCGAAGAAGGCCTGCTGCACCGCGAACAACGACAGCAGCAGCCACACGTCCTCGGCCCCGAGCGCCGCCTGGAGCCAGAAGCCCGCCGAGGTCAGGATGAGGCCGGTCGTGGTGACCATCAGCAGGGTGCGCCGGTCGAAGACGTCCGCCAGTGCGCCTCCCCAGAGGCCGAAGACGACCAGCGGCACCAGGCCGAAGATGCCGGTCAGCCCGACGTAGGCCGACGAGCCGGTCATCACGTAGATCTGGGCGGGCACCGCCACGACGGTGAGCTGGGCGCCCACGACGGTGATGATGTTGGCCAGCCAGAGCCGGCGGAAGTGCGGGTTGGCGAGCGGCCGGGTGTCGGCCAGCAGTCGCTTCTCCACGACCGCAGGCTAGGTCACCCCCTCAGTCACCCGACGAGGAGACCTGGTCACCCCAGGCGGAGCGGGCTCCCGAGTCGCCGACGCGGTAGACCTGCACCGACGTGGCGAGGGCGGCGACGACCGCCAGTGCTGCGACCGTGCGGACCATGCCCGCGCTCGTCGTACGGCCGGTGCCGGCCGATCCGGTGGCCGATCCCGCGGCGGTGCTGCGGCGGTCCAGCCACCACAGTGCTACGGCGAGCAGCAGCATCGGGAGGGCGAACCAGATCAGCTGGTCACCGAGCTCGGCGTGCTCGCCCGGGTTGCCGACGCGCTCCTCCAGGGCCTCGCCGCTCGAGGTCGCGACGGGGATCATCACGGTCGCGAGCGCGGTGCACGCCACGACCAGCAGGCCGTAGGGGCGGCGCCAGGCGGGACGCACGGCGATCGCGACGACGCCGAGCGTGGCGAGCGGGAGCAGGACGACGACGGCGTGCACCACGAGGGGGTGCACCGGCAGGCCGTTGATCAGATCGAACATTCCCCGGACGCTAGGAGGACCTACCTGCACGCCACCTGATCGCGGGGCAGACTCTCCAGCGACGTCAGTCAGGTTGTGTGCAGGCGCGGGGCGGCACCGTGCGGTCGGTGCTACCCCCTGGAACGAGGAACGATCGATGGCCCGAGTAGGTCTCTGCGAGGACGATGTCGCCATCCGGCGGGTGGTGACCGATGCGATGCGCCTCGCGGGGCACGACGTGGTGGCTGCCCACGACGGCGGCGAGGCGCTCCGCCTCTTCGTCGACGACGACTCCCTCGACGTGGTGATCCTCGACATCGGCCTGCCCGACGCCGACGGGCGCGACGTGTGCCAGGCGCTCCGCTCGGCGGGCCAGTCGGCTCCCGTCCTCTTCCTCACGGCGCTCGGTGCGGTGCACGAGCGGCTGGCCGGCTTCAGCGCCGGCGCCGACGACTACCTCCCCAAGCCGTTCGACGTCCTCGAGCTGATCGCCCGGGTCGAGGCGCTGGCCAAGCGCGGCCGCCTCGTCGTGGCCGAGGCACCGACGGACCTGGTCCTGGACCCGGCCCGCCACTCCCTGGCCTGCAACGGCACGGAGGTCCTCCTCACGCCGACCGAGTTCCGGATGCTGGCCGCGATCACGTCGCGTCCCGGCGAGGTCGTACGTCGTCGCGCGGTCGTCGCCGCGGCGTGGCCGCAGGGCGGTGCGGTCAGCGACAACACGGTCGACTCCTACGTCCGACGGATCCGCGTCAAGCTCCGTGAGGTCGACTCGCCGCTGGAGCTCACCACGGTCCGCGGCGTGGGATACACGTTGAAGTGATGGACTGAGGGGGTGCATCTCTTCGCGCCCCGGTCGTTCCGCGGCACCATCGTCGCCGCGACCGTCGGGCTGACGACGCTCGCCATGGTCGTGGTGGTGCTCGGCATCCAGCTCGTGCTGGAGTACACCGCCCAGCGCGACATCGAGCAGGTGCTCCGCGACCGCTCGCAGGCGATGGTCACGATCGTCCAGCGGGCGTCGTCCGAGCGGCTGACGGTGCCGGCTGACCTGCTCGAGCCCGGCATGGTCGTCTACGACGACACCGGCGAGCGGGTGGCCGGGTCCGTGGAGAGCAACGTGCGGGAGCTGGCCGACTCGCTCGGCGCGAGCGACCGGCCTCGCGGGGTCCAGGGCCCTGGCGACGAGGAGCAGCTGCTCGCCACGCCCTTCACCACCCCGAGCGGGGACTCGGGGGTGCTGGTCGTGAGCCAGGAGACGGGCCCCTACGAGCGGTCCGAGCGCTACGCCATGCTCGCCACGATCGTGCTCGCCCTGCTCGTCATCGGCGCGACGGCCGTGATCGCGCTCAAGGTCACCACGCAGGCGCTCAAGCCGGTGACCCGGATGGCCGACCGGGCAGCGGACTGGAGCGAGCACGACCTGACCCACCGCTTCGACCTGGGCCCGCCGACCAACGAGCTCGCCGCGCTCGGCGAGACCCTCGACCACCTCCTCGACCGCGTCGCGTCGGCGATCCGCTCGGAGCAGCGCCTGACCTCCGAGCTCGCGCACGAGCTGCGCACGCCGCTGACCGCCATCCAGGGGTCGGCGGACCTTGCGCTGCTGCGCGGCGTGGAGGACGAGGCGGTGCGCGAGGACCTGAGGCAGATCTCGGCGTCCGCGCGCGACATGGCGGGGGTGATCACCACCCTGCTCGACGCGGCCCGCGACAGCACGGCGACCGGTCGCGCCTGCCGGGTCGCGGACGTCGTTCCCGGGCTGGTGGCGATCGTCGCCGACCGGGTGGAGGTGGTCGACCGTACGGCCGAGTCGTCCGCCCGCATCGCAGCCCCGGCCGACCTCGTCGTACGAGCTGCCGCTCCCATCGTCGACAACGCCGTTCGCCACGCGCGCCGCCGCGTCGTCATCGAGGCGACCGACCACCCGGACCGGGTGGAGCTGGTCGTCAGAGACGACGGTGAGGGCGTCGACGCGTCCGTGCGCGAGCACCTCTTCGAGCCCGGTGTGTCGGGCAGGAGCCGGGGCGCCGGCCTCGGGCTGGGGATCGCCCGCCGGCTCGCGCGCTCGTTCGGCGGCGAGGTCGACCTCGACCCCCCGGCCCACGGTGGCGCGTCCTTCCGGATCCGTCTGCCGCGCCGCTGAGGCACGCACACGACGGCAGTCAGGTTCCTTGCAGGTAACGCTGCCCATGATGTGTCGTGCGGGCTCGTCCTACCCCCCGGGGACGGGCCCGCCACCACTCCTGCCGCCACGCCCGGCCTCGCGCCACGCCACGCAGGCCAGCCCAGAGGAGGCGGACGATGCGCGTGCTGCTGGCCGAGGACGACGCCCGGCTGGCCGGCGTCCTGGCCCAGGGCCTGACGGAGGCGGGGTGGGAGGTCGAGGCCGTCGACGACGGCCGCGCCGCCTACGCCCGGGCGCTCGCCGACAACCCGCCCGACGTGCTGCTGCTCGACTGGATGCTGCCGGGCATGGACGGGCTCACCGCGTGTCGCCGCCTGCGCGAGATGGGCGTCACGACGCCGGTCCTGGTGCTCACCGCGCGCGGCGAGGTGCGCGACCGGGTCCACGGCCTCGACGCCGGCGCCGACGACTACCTGCCCAAGCCGTTCGACCTCGACGAGCTCCTTGCCCGGCTGCGCGCGCTGCACCGGCGGTCGTCGTACGACGCACCCGAGGTCGTCACGGTCGGTGACCTCGTCGTCGACGGTGGGGCGCGCCGGGTGAGCCGGGGCGGGACCGACATCGAGCTGTCCGCTCGGGAGTTCGACATCCTCTGGCTGCTCGCGTCGCGGGTCGGCACGGTGGTGTCGCGCTTCGCGATCCTCGACGAGGTCTGGGGCGGCGACACCGACCTGCGCAGCAACGTCATCGACGTCCACCTCGGCGCCATCCGGGCCAAGGTCGACAAGCCGTTCGGCACGAGCAGCATCGTCACCGTGCGGGGTGCGGGCTACCGCCTCGAGCCGTCGTGAACGTGGCCGACCGGCTCCGGTCCCTTCCGCTGCGCACGCGCCTGGTGGCCGGCTTCGCCGCCGCGATGCTCGTGCTGCTCACCGCAGCCGGTGGCGTCGTCTACTGGCGCGTCCAGTACGCCCTCGACCGCGGCCTCGACACCGAGCTCACCTCGGCCCGGTCGGTCATCGCCCCCCTGGTCGGCGCCGACGGCACCGTCGCCTCGCCCCGCGCCGCCGACGCGACCGGGACCGCGTGGCAGGTGCTCGGCGCCGACGGCACCGTCCTGGACTCCGGGGGCCCGGCTCCGGCCCGACCCCTCGTCCGGGCGTCCGAGCTGCCGACCGACGCCACGCGCACCCTCGACGTCGGCACGCTGCTCCCGGTGGCCGACGCCCCGTTCCGGGTCGCGGTCACCAGGCTCGACGACGCCCGGGACGGCGCGGCGTACCTGCTGGTCGGCGTGCGCCGCGACCACCGCGACGACGCCCGGGACGGCGCGGCGTACCTGCTGGTCGGCGTGCGCCGCGACCACCGCGACGAGGCCCTGCGCGAGCTGCTGCTCCAGATGGCCCTCGCCGGGGTCGGTGCCCTGGTCATCGCCTCGTTCGTCGGCGACCTGCTCGCGCGGCTCGCGCTCCGACCGGTGGAGCGCTACCGCCGCCGCGCGGCCGAGATCGCCGCCGGGTCCTCCCACCTGCGCCTCGACGTGCCGTCCGACCGCGACGACGAGGTGACCCGCCTCGGGCACACCCTCAACGAGATGCTCGGCGCGCTGGACGAGTCGCTTGATCGCGAGCGGCAGTTCGTCGGCGACGCCAGCCACGAGCTGCGCACCCCGCTCACCGTGCTGCGGTCCCGGATCCAGGTGGCCCGGCGCCGCGAGCGGTCGGTGGCCGAGCACGAGGCGGTGCTCGACGAGCTCGCCGTCGACGTGGACCGGCTCGCCGGTCTCGCCGAGCAGCTGCTCGCACTCGACCGGGGGTCCGCGACCCGCACCCTGCCCGCCGACCGGGCCGACCTCGCGGACGTGGCCCGGCGCGAGGTGGCCCGGTGGCAGGCCGCGCACCCCGAGCGGGCAGCCGACGTGGTGCTCGAGCTCCCGGCCGGCCCGGTCCCGGTGGCCTCCGACGGGCACGCGCACGCCCGGGTCGTGACCAACCTGCTGGCCAACGCGCTGGTCCACGGCGCGCCGCCGGTGCAGGTCGTCGTACGCCGCGACGGCGGGTACGCCGTCCTGGCCGTGTCCGACGCGGGCCCGGGCATGGCGCCCGACCTCCTGGCCCAGGCCACCCGGCGCTTCAGCCGGGCGCCCGAGGCGAGGTCGCGTCCCGGCTCCGGGCTCGGTCTCGCGCTCGTCGAGCACCTCGTCGCGACCGCCGGGGGTGAGCTGAGGCTGTGCCACGGCGGGCACCACGTCACGTCAGGGACCCCGGCGGACGTGCCGTGCCGTCACGACGACCGGATGACCGCGACCGTCCTCGTCCCCCTGGGCTAGCGCTTCAGCTTCATCATTCCTTCATCCTCGGATTCCTACGGTGGCCGGCATGACCACCACCACACCGATGGACCGGGACGACGGGGCCGCCGTCGACGTCTCCGGGATCACCAAGACCTACGGCTCGCTCGTCGCCGTCGACGACGTGTCGATGCGCGTCTCGCCGGGCGAGGTCTACGGCATCCTGGGCCCCAACGGGGCCGGCAAGACCACCCTGCTGCGGATGCTCTTCGGCCTCATCCGGCCCGACAGCGGCACCATCCACGTCTTCGGCCGGACGTGGGCCGAGGCGGGCGTGCACACCCTCGACGGCGTCGCCGGCTTCATCGAGAGTCCCCGGTTCTACCCCTACCTGACGGGCCGGCAGAACCTCGAGGGCCTCGGCCTGCTCGACGGCCCGGCCGAGAGGGCGAGCCTGCCCGACCGCGTCGACGAGGTGCTGGACGTCGTCGACCTCGTCGAGCGCCAGCACGACAAGGTGGGCGGCTACTCGTACGGCATGCGGCAGCGGCTCGGGGTCGCGGCCAGCCTGCTGCGCAGCCCCCGGCTGCTCGTGCTCGACGAGCCGGCCAACGGGCTCGACCCGGCCGGCATCAGGGACATGCGCGCCCTGGTGAAGCGGCTCGCGGCCAGCGGGCTCACCGTGCTCCTCTCCTCGCACCACATGGACGAGGTGGAGGAGATCTGCGACAACGTCACGATCATGCGGCAGGGCTCGGTGGCGTTCCACGGCACCATCGCCGACCTCCGCGCGATGGCTCCGGACCCGGGGCACCTGCTCCGCACCGGCGACGACGCCGAGGCCGTGGCGATCGGCCGGTCCCGCCACCCGGAGGTGATGGTGGAGGCCGGGCCCGGCGGTGGGCTGGTCGCGACCGGCTCCGCGCACGAGCTGTCGGCGTACGTCGCCGACCTGGTCCGCGCGGACGTGCCGCTGCTGGCCTTCACCCCGACGCGGACCCCGCTCGAGGCGCTCTTCTTCATGCTCACCGATGGCGATCCGGACGAGGTCGACCCCGTCCGGGACCAGATGGAGGTGGTCCGATGACCACGACGACCGTGGTGCGACCGACCGGTCGCACCGTCGACACCGGAGGTGCGAGCGTCCCGGCCGGGCTCGGCGCGGCCGTGCGCTGGGAGACCCGCAAGCTGCGCGCGCAGCTGCGGACGAAGGCGCTGCTCGTCGGCACCCTGGTGGCCCCCATCGCCGTCGTGGTGGTCGTCGGCGCCCAGTCGCGTCCGCCCAAGGACAGCCTGTTCGGCCGCTTCTCGACCGAGAACGGCTTCGCGATGGCCCTGCTGGTGCTGGGCTTCGCCAGCCAGTGGCTGCTCCCGCTCGTCACCGCGATCGTCGCGGGCGACATCTTCGCCAGCGAGGACCAGCACGGCACCTGGAAGACCGTGCTGACCAGGTCGGTCAGCCGGTCCCGGCTGTTCTGGGCGAAGGTGCTGGTCGCCGTCGTCTTCGGCCTGCTGGCGCTCGTCCTGCTCGCGGGCGCGACGATCGCCTCCAGCCTGCTCATCGTCGGCCACCAGCCCCTCATCGGCCTGTCGGGCCAGGTGGTCGCGCCCGGTGCGGCGCTGGCGCTGGTCGCCGCGAGCTGGGCGACGATGGCGCCGCCGCTCGTCGCGTTCACCTGCCTGGCGCTGCTGTTCTCGGTGTGGTCGCGCAACGCCGCCGTCGGCATCGCCGCGCCGGTGGTGCTGGGCATGGTCATGCAGCTCGTCGGCTCCCTCGGCGGGATCGAGGCGATCCGGCCCTTCCTGCTCACCACGCCCTTCGAGGCCTGGCACGGCCTGCTCGCGGAGCCCCGGTTCACCGGACCGCTCCTCGACGGCCTGCTCACCAGCGCCGTCTGGAGCGTGGCCACCCTGGCCACCGCCTTCCTCGTCCTGCGCCGTCGCGACATCACCGGAGGTTGACCATGCGCCGCTTCATCATCAGTCTCATCGCCGCACTCGCCGTCGTACTGGCGGTCGGTGGCGCGGTCGTCGCCGGCTCCGGGGGCGGGAGCACCGTCACCAGGGCCCGCCTCGAGCGGTCCCTGCCCACCACGTTCGCCAACCTCTACACCGCCCAGTCGAAGCTGTTGGGCCACGCGGGCGTGACGCCGGCCTCGCTCCACGCCAGCGCCATGTGCGACAAGGGCGGCGCGGTCGAGCCCGACGTCGGGCCCGGCAGCAACTGGAACTGCCTGGTCAGCTGGACCGACCCGGACAACCCGATGCCGCCCGAGGGCTACGGCAAGCTCGAGCTCCAGGTCCACAGCAACGGCTGCTACACCGCCGGGGCCCCGAGCAAGCTCGTCGGCTTCGCCACCCTGACCGACACCCGCGGTCGGGTGGTGACCAACCCGGTCGCGGAGTTCGACGGCTGCTTCGACCCCGACGGCAGCAACGCGCCCACCGGCGTGGAGTTCCCCTCGCTGCTCAGCGTGACGACCACCGCCCTGCGGCCCGACAGCCAGCGACGCGTGTCGGTGCAGGCGACCTGCGGCACCGGCAGCACCGGCTGCCACGGCACGGTCACCGCCGTGGCTGACGGCACGGAGCTCGGCACCGTCCCGCTCGACGCCGACGAGGAGCAGACCGCGACGCTCGCCTTCGCGAAACCGGTGCCCGAGGGGGCCGCCGAGGTCACCTTCACGATCACCCTCACCGAGGGGGTCGGGCCGCCCAAGCCGGTGACCCTGGAGATGCCCGCCTGAGCCCGTACGCCCGGTGGCGCGGCCCGTGCCGCGTCGCCGGGCGAGGCCTATCATCGCCGCACGGGGGCTGCGAGGCCGCACGGCGACGGAGGGCTCGATGGGTGCAGGGCACGGCCACGGCCACGCCGGTGCGCGGCACCGGTGGCGCCTCGCCTCGGCCTTCGGGCTCGTCGCGTGCTTCTTCGGCATCGAGCTCGTCGTGGGCCTGGTCAGCGGGTCGCTGGCGCTGATCTCCGACGCCGGCCACATGGCGGCCGACGTGGTGGCCCTCGGCGCCGCCCTGGTCGCGACCAAGATCGCGACCCGGCGTGACGACACCGGCCGGCGCACCTACGGCTCCTACCGCGCCGAGGTCTTCGCCTCCGGGCTCACGGTCCTGGTCATGCTCGGCGTCTCGGCCTACGTCGTCGTGGAGGCGGTCCGCCGGACCGGGCATGGCGTCGAGGTCTCGTCCGGTCCGATGCTCGTCGTCGGCGCCATCGGCCTGGTCGTCAACCTCGTCTGCCTGGTGCTGCTGCGCGGGGGCGCGCAGGAGTCGATCAACGTCAAGGGTGCCTACCTCGAGGTGGCGGCCGACGCCGCCGGCAGCGTCGGCGTGCTGCTCGCGGGTCTCCTCGTCGGCCTCACGGGCTCGGGGGTGTGGGACACCGTCGTCGCCGTGGCGATCGGCGTCCTCGTCGCGGTGCGCGCGGTCCTTCTCGGGCGCGAGGTGCTCGCCGTCCTGGGCCAGCACGCACCGCACGACGTCGACCTCGCGGCCGTCGTGCGCGACCTCGAGGGCGTCTCGGGCGTCGCGGAGGTGCACGACCTCCACGCGTGGACCCTGACCTCGGGGATGAACGTCGCCACCGCCCACCTGGTCACCCGGGTGGGTGCTGACGCGCAGGCGGTCCTCACCGCGGCCCAGGCCACGCTGCGCGAGAGCCACGGCATCGAGCACGCCACCCTGCAGGTCGAGGCCAACCCGGCCAAGGAGTGCCACTCCGCCACCTGGTGACCTCGCAGATGACACACTGAGGCGCGCAGGCGCCTGATCAGCACGCGCCCGGGGGAACGAGGTGCACGTGTCCGAGCTGGTGATCGAGCGCTCCGCGACGCCGGCCTTCGCCAGGACCGCCAACGTCTTCGCCAAGGGCGCGCTGGTCCTGCTGCTGGTCCTCGCGCTCCTCTACCCCGACCAGGGCAACATGCGCGACAAGGCCGCCGGCATGCGGGCCGTGGGATACCCCCTCATCTCGTTCACGGTCCCGGTCCTCTGGTGGACGCTGTGGCGCGAGCGGATCTCCTTCCCGTGGCTGACCGACCTGCTCATCACGATCACCTGCTTCACCGACATCCTCGGCAACCGGATGGACCTCTACGACACGGTCGTGTGGTTCGACGACTGGATGCACTTCATGAACACCGGCCTGCTCGCCGCGGCGTTCATCCTGCTGACGCTGCCCCGCGACGTCGGCCTCGGTCGCGTCCTCGAGCGCGCCCTGGCCTTCGGGGCGACGGCTGCGATCGCGTGGGAGCTCGCGGAGTTCTTCGCCTTCATCAGCAAGTCGAGCGAGCGCGAGCTGGCGTACGCCGACACGCTGGGGGACCTCGCGCTCGGTGCCGCCGGCGCGGTGCTGGCCGCCGTCGTGATCCGCCGCTCGTGGCGCGGCGGTCGCCTGCTGCAGCCGGCGCCGCTGACGTAGTCGAGTTTGTAGACCTGCCGACTTGACTTTTGGGTCTCGGCAGCGGTTCGGTGCTCCCATGCCCGCGCCGCACGCGTCCCAGCGCGACGTCATCCCCCTCCGCCAGGCGACCGCGGCCTGGTTCGCGATCTCGCTCCAGACCTTCGGTGGTCCGGCGGGGCAGATCGCCGTCATGCAACGGATGCTCGTCGAGGAGAAGCGCTGGATCGGGCAGCAGCGGTTCCTCTTCGCGCTGTCCTACTGCACGCTGCTCCCCGGGCCCGAGGCCCAGCAGCTGGCGACGTACGTCGGGTGGCTGCTCAACGGCGTCAAGGGGGCGCTGGTCGCCGGCATCCTCTTCATCATCCCCGGGGTCGTGGCGCTGCTCGTGCTGTCGGGCGTCTACGTCGCCTACGGCGAGACGAGGATCGTCGAGTCGGTGTTCCTCGGCCTCGCACCGGCTGTCATCGCGATCGTCGTGCAGGCCGTGGTCCGCGTGGGGCGCAAGGGGCTCGGGCACCCGGCACTGGTCGTGCTGGCCGTGGCCTCGTTCGTCGCGCTGACCGTCTTCGGCGTGCCGTTCCCCGTGGTCGTGCTGGGCGCGGCCGTGCTCGGCTGGGCGCTCGGGCGGCGCATCCCGACGCTCACCCACCCGCCCAGGACCATGGCGGACGACGGTCCGCCGCCGCTCGTCAGCGACGACGCGCTGCACGCCGAGCGACCGTCCGGTCGCCGCGCGGCGCTCACCTTGGCGGTCGGGCTGGTGGTGTGGTTCGCACCGGTCGCGGTCGCCGCCGCGGTCTTCGGGCGGTCGAGCATCTTCGTCGACCAGGGCGTGTTCTTCTCCGGTGCAGCCGTCGTCACCTTCGGCGGGGCGTACGCCGTCCTGGCCTATGTCGCCCAGCAGGCCGTCGAGGTCTACGGCTGGGTCGCACCCGGCGAGATGGTCCGCGGCCTCGCTCTCGCCGAGACCACCCCGGGACCGCTGATCATGGTGGTCCAGTTCGTCGCGTTCGTCGGCGCCTACCGCGCGCCGGGCGACCTCGACCCCTGGGCGGCGGCGCTCGTCGCCGCGCTGCTGACGACCTGGGTGACGTTCGTCCCGTGCTTCCTGTTCATCCTCCTCGGGGCGCCGTACGTCGAGCGCCTCCGCGGCAACCGGGACCTCGCCGCCGCGCTGGCCGGGATCACCGCAGCGGTGGTCGGCGTCATCGCCAGCCTCGCGGTCTTCTTCGCCCTCCACACCCTCTTCGAGGAGACCGGGCGGGTGACCGCCGGGCCGCTGGACCTGGCGTACCCCAGGCTCGCGTCGCTCGACCCGGTCTCGCTGGCGATCACCGCCCTCGGCTGCGCCCTCGTGTTCTGGCGACGCTGGTCGGTGCTGCGCACCCTCGGCGCGTGCGCGCTCGCCGGGGTCGTCCTCGGACTGGCGCTCCCGGGCTGAGACGACGGCTCAGGCGTCCTCGGGCAGCAGCGTCTGGCCGACGAGCGGCACCACGTCCGCGATCGAGTCGACCACCTTGGTCGGGCGGTAGGGGAAGTCCTGCACCTGGTGGCGCTCGGTGGCGCCGGTGGCCACCAGGATCGTGCGCATGCCGGCCTCGAGGCCGCTGATGATGTCGGTGTCCATCCGGTCGCCGATCATCACCGTGGTCTCGGAGTGGGCCTCGAGCCGGTTGAGGGCGCTGCGCATCATCAGCGGGTTGGGCTTGCCGATGAAGTAGGGCTGCCGGCCGGTCGCGGTGCTGATCAGGGCGGCCACCGAGCCCGTCGCCGGCAGCATCCCCTGCGTGCTCGGCCCGCTCGGGTCGGGGTTGGTCGCGATGAACCGCGCCCCGTCGTTGATGAGGCGGATCGCGCGGGTGATCGCCTCGAAGGAGTAGGTGCGGGTCTCTCCGAGCACGACGTAGTCAGGCTTGTGGTCGGTCATCACGTAGCCGATGTCGTGGATCGCGGCGGTGAGCCCGGTCTCGCCCACGACGTACGCCGACCCGCCCGGGCGCTGGTCGTCGAGGAACTGGGCGGTCGCGAGCGCCGACGTCCAGATCGACTCCTCGGGCACGTCGATCCCGCTGCTGCGGAGCAGGCGCACCCGCAGGTCGCGCGGGGTGAAGATCGAGTTGTTGGTCAGGACCAGGAACGGGGTCGCGGTCTCGCGGAGGGCAGCGATGAACTCCTTCGCCCCGGGGATCGGGTCCTCCTCGCGCACGAGGACTCCGTCCATGTCGGTCAGCCAGGTGCGTACGGGACGGGATTCGCTCACGGCACCATCTTCGCAGGCGGTGCGTGGTGCACCGGGTGGCTCCGTTCGAGGCGGGCGCCCTCGACGTCGACGTCGGGCAGGATCCGGTCGAGCCAGCGCGGCAGCCACCAGGCCTTCTCGCCCAGCAGGTGCATCGCGGCCGGGATGATCAGCATCCGCACCACGAACGCGTCGAGCAGCACGCCGAAGGCGAGCCCGAAGCCGATCGGCTTGATCGTGGCGTCGTGGGAGAACACGAAGCCCGCGAAGACCGAGATCATGATGATCGCGGCGGCCGTCACCACGGCCCGCCCGGCGTGCAGGCCGTGCTGCACCGCGACCCGCGCCGGGGCGCCGTGGGCGTACGACTCCCGCATCCCCGAGACGAGGAACAGCTGGTAGTCCATCGCCAGGCCGAACAGGATCCCGGTCGCGATGATCGGCAGGAAGCTCAGGACCGGCCCGGGAGCGTGGACGCCGAAGAGGTCGGCGAGGAAGCCGATCTGGAAGATCGCGGTGATCCCGCCGAAGGCCGCGAGCAGCGACAGCACGAAGCCGAGCGTCGCCGTCAGCGGCACCAGGATCGAGCGGAAGACCACGACCAGGATGAGCAGCGAGAGCCCGACGACGAGCACGAGGTAGAGCGGGAGCACGTCGGCGAGCTTGTCGGAGATGTCGATCCCGGCGCTGGCGTTGCCGGCCACGCCGAGGGTCGCCTCGCCGCCGGAGGCCGTCTGCGGGGTCAGCGTCCGGAGGTTCTGGACCAGCTCGGCGGTGGACTCGCTCGACGGCGATCCCTTCGGGACGACCTGGAAGGCGAGGGCGGATCGGTCTCGCGAGGCGCCGATCGGCACGACCGCCTCGACGTTCCAGACCCGGCCGAGCTGCTCGCCGATGGCGGCCTGCTCGGCGACGACGTCATCCTGGGCGACCGCCCCGGGCAGGTCGGCGACGACCAGCAGCGGGCCGTTGGAACCGTCGCCGAGCTTCTCCGCCTGGACGTCGTACGCCTTGAAGGCGGCGGACTCCGGCGGCTGGGTCGAGCCGTCGGGCAGGCCGAGGCGCATCTGGGTCGCCGGCGCGGCCACCACGAGCAGGGCGACGACGCCCAGTCCGAGGGCGGTCCACGCGCGGGAGCTGCGCATCGGGCGGTCGCGGTCGGTGATCGCGGCGTCGTCGTCGGCGACGGCACCGGCGGCGAGGGCCGCGCGCTCGCGCCGGCGCAGGATCCGCATGCCGACGAGCGAGAGCACCGCAGGCGTGAGGGTGACGGCCATCAGGATCGCGACCAGGACCGCGACGGCGCCGACGGTGCCCATCAGGCCGAGGAAGCCGACTCCGGTGACGTTGAGCGCGAGCAGCGCGACGATGACGGTCACGCCGGCGAAGACGACGGCGTTGCCGGAGGTGCCGTTGGCCAGTCCGATCGACTCGTGGAGGTCGGCGCCCTGATTCAGCTGGCGGCGGTGGCGGTTGATGATGAAGAGCGAGTAGTCGATGCCGACGGCGAGGCCGAGCATGACGCCGAGCACCGGGGTGACGGACACGAAGTCGACCAGTCCGGAGAAGGACAGTGACGCGAGCGACGCGACGCCCACGCCCAGCAGGGCGGTCAGGAGCGGGAGCGCGGCGCCGATCAGGGTGCCGAGCATGACGGTGAGCACGATCGCGGCGATGACGACGCCGGCGATCTCGCCCGGGCCGAGCACGGACGGGACGGTCTGGGCGATGTCCTGCGAGGGGTAGGCCTCCACGCCGTCGATGTCGGCGCCGGCGACCAGCTCCTCGATCTCGGTCTTCACCTGGGCGTCGACCTCGTTGATCGCCACCGTGAAGACGACGTTGGCCACGGCGGCGGAGCCGTCCTCGGAGACCGCGCGATAGCCCGAGGACAGGTCGGACAGCGTCGCGCCGTGCTCGAGCTGCGGCGCCTGCTCGTCGACCTTCGCCTGCTGTTGGTCCAGCTCGGTCTGCCCCTCGTCCAGCTGCTGTACGGCAGCGTCGAGCTGGTCGCGCACGGCGGCGAGCGTCCCGGCCTTGCGCGCCTGCGCACGCTGCTGGGCCACGGCATCGCGACCGAAGTCGATCTGTGCCTGCGCGTCCCGGAGCTTCCGCAAGCCGTCCTCGAGCTGCCGCTGGCCGTCGGCGACCTTCCTCGCCGAGGCGTCGAGCCGCTCCTGGGTGGCGAACGGGTCGGTCACGTGGCTGACGTCCTCGACCTCGGCGACCCGGTCGAGGAGTGCGGTGACCTCGCTGCGCTGGGCGGAGGTGAGCGCCTGTCCGTCCGTCGTCTCGACCACGATCGCGCCGTTGCCGCCGCCGGTGCCCTCGAAGTCCTCCTCCAGCTGCTGGGAGACCCGGGTGGTGGGGGTGTCGGGGAGCGTGATCGACGAGGACAGCGCGCCGGCGAACGACACGTACGTCACCGCCGAGACGGCCAGGACCGCGAGCCAGGCGCCGATGACGGTCCAGTGGCGGCGGGCCGCGAAGCGACCGATGCGGAAGAGGAGCTCAGCCATGTCGGGTGACGGGCCTTTCGTGTTCGGGGTCGTGGGGTGCTCAGCCGGCGTGGCCGACGCGGAGCCGGTGCAGGAGCCGGTCGAGGAGCCGGCCCCAGTCGGCGCGGGCGTCGGGCGTCACGTCGGGGGTGAGCTCGGGGTGCTGCTCGAGCCAGTGCCGGGCGAGGGTCGCGAGGCCGCTGGTGAGCAGGGCGAGGCTGAGCTCGAGGTCGAGCGGGTCGAGGCTGCGCGCCTGCGACAGCAGCCGCTCGCGCAGCCGGCCGACGACGTGCTCGAGCGCGGTGCGCGAGATGGCGTCGGTCCGCTCGTCGGGGTCGGTCGGCGCGCCCAGCGCGTGGTGGATGGTCGCGATCGCGGTGGGCAGGTCGACCTCGCGGGTCGCCTCACCGACGGCGTCGAGCGCGGCCCGGCTGCCGTCGTCCCCGGCGGGCAGGTCGGCGGTGCGTCGCTCGACCCCCTCGACGAGGGCGTTGGTGACCTCGTCGAGGATCTGCTCGCACACGGCGACCAGGAGCTGGTCGAGCCCGGCGAAGTGGTTGAAGACGGTGCGCCGTGAGACGCCGGCCAGCGTGGCCACCCGGTCGACGGTGAAGCCGGCGGCCCCGTGCTGGGTGGTCAGGGTGCGGGCCGCGTCGACAATGGCGGCCCGCCGCTGCTCGCGCAGCGTGCTCCGGCCGTCCGGCCGTGGTGTCTCGGTCACTCGACCAGTGTTGCACTCAGTGCAAATAACCCCCGCATCCCGGAGCTGGTGCGATCACCGGGTACCCGGTGATCGGCGTGGTTCCTGCCCGTTGCAACGGTCGAGAAGCGCAGCGAAGGGACTGTCGGATGCCGGCCGCACGCTGTCGCCGTACGCTCGTCGACGTGGACGACGACACCCCCGCGCTCCGTGCGCTGGCCGCCTCGGGCATCGAGCACGATGTCACCCGGCACGGTCGGGTCGGCTCGCTCGCCGAGGCCGCGGCCGTACGAGGGGTGGAGCCGTCGGCGGTCGTGAAGACGATGGTCGTGCGCCGCGGCGAGGGCGACCACCTCTTCGTGCTCGTTCCCGGGGACCGCGAGATCTCGTGGCCCAAGCTGCGCGCACTCCTCGGCGTCAACCGGATCTCCATGCCGGACGCCGACGCCGCCCGCGCGGTGACCGGCTACGAGCGAGGCACGATCACGCCCTTCGGCTCGGCCGTCGCCCTGCCGGTGATCGCCGACGAGCGCATGGCCGGTCGGACGATCTCGATCGGGGCCGGTGCCCACGGCGTCGCCGCGACCCTGTCGGCCGACGACGTCGTACGCCACTTCGACGCCCAGGTAGCGGACGTCACCGACCCGGCCTGAGACCGGCAGCAGGACGACGATCGGGCCGGTCCGCAGTGCGGACCGGCCCGATCGGCTGGCGGTGGCGGTGGGATTTGAACCCACGGTGGGTTTGACCCCACACATCATTTCGAGTGATGCACCTTCGGCCGCTCGGACACGCCACCGGCGCGAACCTTACCGGAGGGTGAGCGCGAGTCGAAAAACGGCGTCTCGTCCACGAACTGGGCCTGCGCCGTGGCCAGCAGGAGCGCCTGACCGGTAACTTCGGCGCACACCTGTGCTCGCGCCCCGCGCGAGCGGGAAAGGAGCGGTGCTGACTCGTGCCAGCCGTCCGACGCGCCCGTGACCTCGCGAGATCCGCACTGCCCAGGAGGGTGGGGGACCGGCTGCCGGCCGCGCCGCCGCAGGAGGTCACCGAGCTGCTGCACGACAAGCGCTTCCAGCGCGCCGTCGCCGAGGCGGCCGACGAGCAGGGCCGGCCGGAGGAGGAGGTCTGGGAGGAGGTCAAGGGCTACCTCCACGAGATGGCCGCCGCGCACGACGACCGTGCCTCGCAGGGCTGGGCGCGGTTGGGCGAGTGGTTCCTCCGGGCCTACGACGTGCTCGTCGACGAGGACGACATGCAGGCGCTCAAGCGGCTCGACCGCTCGCACAGCCTCGCGCTCGCGTTCAGCCACCGCTCGTACCTCGACGGCATGGTCATCCCCAACGTCCTGATGGCGCGGCGCTTCTCGCCGACCTACACGTTCGGCGGGGCCAACCTCAACCTGCCGGTGATCGGGTCCTTCGCGAGCCGCACCGGGCTCATCTTCATCCGCAGGGCGACGCAGGAGATCCCCGTCTACCGGCTCGCGCTGCGCTCCTACATCCGCCAGATGGTCACCAACAAGCGAAACCTGGCCTGGTCGATCGAGGGCGGCCGCACGCGCACCGGAAAGCTGCGCCCGCCCGTGCACGGCATCCTCAAGTACCTCACCGACGCGGTGGAGCGCCATGACGAGGACGACGAGGCGCCCGACGTGCAGGTCGTCCCGGTCTCGGTCGTCTACGACCAGCTCCACGAGGTCTCGCTGATGACCCAGGAGGCCCGGGGGGCCAGCAAGACGCCCGAGGACTGGCGCTGGCTGGTGCGCTTCGCCCGCCTCCAGCGCAACCGGCTGGGCCGGGCCTACCTCACCGTCGGCGAGCCCTTCTCGCTCCGCGAGCGGATGGAGGCACTCGCCGCGGAGGGGGTGACCGGGCACCAGGCGGTCGAGCGGGTCGCGCTCGACATCTCCCACCGGCTCAACCGCGCCACCCCGGTGACGGTGACCGCGATCGTCTCCCTCGCCCTGCTCGGCGCCGACCGGGCGCTGACCGTCGACGAGGTGCTCGAGACCGTCGAGCCGCTGGCCGCCTACATCGACGCCCGGCAGTGGCCCGTCGCCGGAGCCGCCGACCTCCGGGACCGCTCGACCATCCGTCGCGCGCTCGCCGAGCTGGCCCGCAGCGGCGTGCTCACGGCGTACGACGGGGGCACCGAGCCGGTCTGGAAGATCGGGGACGACCAGCACCTGGTCGCCGCGTTCTACCGCAACACGGTCATCCACATCCTCGTCGAGCGCGCGATCGGCGAGCTCGCGCTGCTGACCGTCAGCGAGCTCGAGCCCGACGCCGAGCTGCCGCCGGGCGGTGCGCTGCAGGTGGGTTGGGAGGAGGCGAAGCGGATGCGCGACCTCCTCAAGTTCGAGTTCTTCTTCCCGGGTCGCGCCGGCTTCGAGGACGACCTGCGCACCGAGCTGCGCCTCCTGGTCGGTGAGGGGGTCACCGACCTGACACCCGGTCGCGCCCGCGAGCTGCTGGTGAGCGCGCGACCGCACCTCTCGCACCTCGTCCTGCGCCCCTTCCTCGACGCTTACCTCGTGGTGGCCGACCGCCTCGCCGACCACGGCGACAGCGCCGTGGAGGAGGACGCCCTGCTCGCCGACGCGCTGGCCGTCGGCCGGCAGTGGGCGCTGCAGCGCCGCGTCGCGAGCGCGGAGTCGATCTCGCTCGAGCTCTTCCGCACCGCGATCGCGCTGGCCCGCCACAAGGGCCTGCTCGAGGCCGGCGACGGCGTGGGCACGGCACGCGAGGCGTTCGCCGCCGAGCTGCGCGACTCGGTGCGCCGGGTCAACATCGTCGGCGAGATCGCCGGCGAGCCGGTCCAGGTCGTGGTGCCCGAGCCGGAATCGCAGCCGGAGTCGCCGTCGCAGGAGAGCAGGTGAGCGGGCTCTCGACAGCGGTCCAGGACGCGATCGCCGCCATCGAGGCCGGCCCGCATGGCCCGTCGGTCGGCGCGTTCTTCGACCTCGACGGCACCCTGGTCGCGGGCTACACCGCCGCCACCTTCTACGGCGACCGGCTCAAGGGGCGTGACGTGTCGCCAGCCGAGTTCCTCCGCACGGTCGTGACCGCGGTCGACGGCGAGCTGGGCGGCGACCCGACCCGCATCGCCCACGTCGCCTTCTCCGCGATGCGCGGTGAGTCAGAGGAGGCCTTCGCCGACCTCGGCGAGCGGCTCTTCCGCTCCAAGATCGCGGGCACCATCCGGCGCGAGTCGCGCGCGCTCGTGCAGGCCCACCAGCGTGCCGGGCACACGGTCGCGGTCGCCTCGGCGGCCACGAAGTACCAGATCGCGCCGGTCGCCAGGGACCTCGGCGTCGAGCACCTGGTCTGCACCCAGCTCGTGGTCGAGGACGGGCAGTTCACCGGCGCCACCGATGGCCCGATGCTGTGGGGCCGGCACAAGGCCGGCGGCGTACGCGCGTTCGCCCGCGAGCACGCGGTCGACCTGGCGGAGTCCTACGCCTACGGCAACGGCTACGAGGACGTCGCCTTCCTCTCCTCCGTCGGACACCCCACCGCCCTCAACCCGCACCGCGACCTCCGCGCGGCTGCCGCTCGCCTGGACTGGCCGGTCCTGGACCTCTCCGACCCGGTCGGGGGCTCGCTCCTCGCGGCCGGGCGCACGGTGGCCGCCCTGGCGGGGATGAACGCCGGCGTCGCGGCGGGGATGGCCTACGGCGTCGCGCGCGGCAACCTCCGCGAGGGCCGCAACACCGCCGTCAAGCTCGCCACCTCGGTGCCGATGGCCCTGGCCGGCGTCTCGATGGACGTGCTCCACCGCGAGCGCCTCTGGACGCACCGGCCGGCGATCTTCGTCGCCAACCACCAGAGCTCGCTCGACATCCCGGTCCTGGGCAACCTGCTGGAGCGCGACTTCACCATCGTGGCGAAGAAGGAGGCGCGCTGGGACCCGCGCGCCGTCGTGGGGTCGGTCGTCATCGACCCCGCCTGGATCGACCGCTCCGACTCCGAGTCCGCCCGCGCCACCCTCGACGGCGTCGTCGAGCGGATCCGCAGCGGCACCTCGCTGATGATCTTCCCGGAGGGCACGCGGTCCGCGACGCCGGTGCTCGGGCCGTTCCGCAAGGGCGCCTTCCACCTCGCCGCACAGGCCGGCGTGCCCGTCGTACCCGTGGTGCTGCGCAACACCGGCGAGCTGATGCGGCGCAACTCCCTGGTGCTCAACCCCGGCGTCGTCGACGTCTGCGTGCTCGAGCCGGAGACCGACTGGAGCACCGACGACATGAGCGAGCGGATCGCCGCGCTGCACACCAAGTTCGAGCAGACCCTGGCGAGGTGGCCCGCATGAATGACGACTTCGAGCGCTGGGGCGGCGCGGCGGCATGGTCGAGCTCAGCTGAATTGACCTCAATGCAGACGCTGCTGTGGCGCGCGGAGCGGCACCCCGTCCAGTCGTCCACGTCGACCGTGGTCATCGACCTCGACCGGGCGCCGGACTGGAAGCGATTCGTCGCCGCGACCGAGTGGGGCACCGGGCTCGTACGCCGCCTGCGCCAGCGCGTCGTCGAGCCGGTGGTCCCGACCGCCGCACCCACGTGGGCCGACGATCCCACCTTCGACCTCGACTACCACCTGCGTCGCGAGCAGGTCGCGAGCCGGGAGGAGATGCTCGCCCGGGCCGCACAGCTGGCGCTGCACCCCTTCGACCGCTCGCGGCCGCTGTGGGAGGGAGTGCTCTTCGAGGTGGAGGGAGCGGGGGCGGCCTACGTCCTCAAGATCCACCACGCGCTGGCCGACCCGCTCGGCACGGTGCAGCTGCTGTCCATGCTCCAGTCGGGCAAGCGAGCGCACACCGCCCGCAAGCCGGTGGGCGACGAGACGGCGGCCACCACCACCCCGGACCCGGTCGAGCTCGCGGTCACCGGGGTGCGCACCGACGTCGCGACACTGCCCGAGGTGGCGCTCTCCGCCGCGCGCACCCTCGGCCACGCCGCGACGCGGCCGCAGGCGGTGGTCTCCTCGACCCTGCGCTACGGCGCCTCGGTCCGCCGCCTCCTGACCCGGGCGGCGCACCCCTCGCCGGAGCTGTCGCCACGCACCGGCAGGCGATGGACCTTCCTCACCCTCGACGCGCCGCTCGAGCCGCTGCGCACGATCGCCCGGCAGGGCGGCGGCACCCTCGACGACGCCGCGGTCGCGCTGGTGCTCGGCGGGCTGCGCCGCTACCACGCGCGACGCGGCAGCGACCTGCGCGAGATCCCGGTCGGCGTACGCGTCTCGCTCGACCGCGCCGACGACCTCGGCAACCGCTTCGCCGGCGCGCTCATCTCCGGACCGCTCGCGATCGAGGACCCGGTCGACCGCGTCGCGGCCGTGCGCGGCGAGGTGCTGTCGCTGCACACCGAGCGTGCGCTCGAGGTGCTCGACGCCGCCGCTCCGGTGATGAACCGGATGCCGTCCTTCGTGGGTGCCTCCGCGCTGCGCGCCGCCGCCGCGCCCGACGCCTCCGTGCTCACGCTCCCCGGCCCGCCGCGCAAGCGCTACATGGCCGGCGCGGAGGTGCAGGGGATGTACGTCCTCGGGCCGCTGCCGGGCGCCGCGCTCACCGTCGTCCTCACCACGTGCGGCGACACCGCCTGCATCGGCGTCAACATCGACGCGAGCGCCGTGGCCGACCTCCCCGGGCTCGAGGAGTGCCTCGTCGAGGGCGTGGAGGAGATGGTGTCGACGGGATGAGCCCGCCTCACCTCACGGCAGGGTGACGAAGTCCGCCAGGAACGCCCGCGCGGACGCAGTGTCGAGGCGGTAGACCACGTTGGTCGAGCGGCACACGGCGTCACCGGTGATCGTGGTCGCCGCGACGATGTCGGTGGTCCCGAGGAAGTTCGGGCCGCCGGAGTCGCCGTAGCAGGCCCGCCGTTGCCGGTGCTGGCGTTCATCGAGATCCGGAGCCAGGTGTTGTTGATCGCGTTCAGGCGTGACAGGCTCCTGACCAACCCTTGGCCAACGAGACGCGTGGTCCCCTACGCGCGTGACGACACTCACCACCGAGAGCATGCGCGCGCAGGTGGCCGATTCCTGGCACCTGTCCGCGGCCGCGGGGGTCGACGCCGAGACGGCGCAGGCGCCGATCACCCTCGAGGCGAGCGACCTGCGCGACCACCGCGAGGCCCACCCGCTGGCCCGGGTCTTCCCGCTGCTGGACGACGTGCTCGGCCAGGCCGCCCGCGAGTGCGGGGCGATCATGGCCGTGAGCGACGCGTCCGGACAGCTGCTGTGGGTGTGCGGCACGCCGTCGATGCTGCGCAAGGCGGAGCGGATCGGCTTCGTCGAGGGCTCCAACTGGGACGAGCGGATGGCTGGCACCAACGCTCCCGGCATGGCGCTCAGGCTCGGTCAGTCCGTGCTGGTGCGCGGCTCCGAGCACTTCCGCCGCTCGGTGCAGCAGTGGAGCTGCGCGGCCACCCCGATCCTGGACCCGGCGTCCTCCACCCTGCTCGGCGTCCTGGACGTGACCGGCGGCGACGACATCGCGGTCCCGCAGACGACTGCCATGGTCCGGGCCGCGGCGCGAATGGCGGAGGCCGAGCTGGCGCGCGAGCTGCTGAGCGGCGGTCCGCAGCAGCTCGCCGGCGCAGCGGGCCTCCAGGTCGGGATCGAGCTGCTCGGCCGGCACGAGGCGCTGGTGTCCGTCTCCACACCTGGCCGGAGGGGTACGCCGATCCGGCTCACGCCACGCCACAGCGAGATCGTGCTGCTGCTCGGCACGGCCTCGCACGGCCTGTCGGGTGACGAGCTCGCCGTCCTGCTCTACGAGGACGACGGTGCCTCCTCCACGCTTCGCGCCGAGCTCAACCGGCTGCGGCACCTGCTCGGCGACGAGCTGCTGCTCTCGCGCCCCTACCGCCTGGCCACCACGATCGCCGGCGACTGGCTGGCCGTCGAGGCGCAGCTCGCGGCGGGCGACCTGCGCGCGGCGCTGCGGGGCTACCGCGGTCCGGTCCTGCCGCGCTCGACGGCGCCCGGCGTCGTACGCCTGCGCGAGCGGCTGCACCACTCGCTGCGCGCCGCGCTGCTGGCCAGCCGCGAGGCGGACCTGATGTCGGCCTGGGCCCGCACCGCCTGGGGTGCCGACGACTACGAGGTGTGGCTGGCCCAGCGCGACGTCATCGCGCCGGCCTCGCCGATGCGTGCCCTGGTGGAGGGACAGATCGCGCGGCTGGACCGCGAGCTGGCCTGACTCCTGCAACGTCGATGCAACGTGGCCGTTCCTAGCGTGACGCTCATCACTTCACTTCACGCTGGGAGCACGCCATGACCGTCTACGCACAGCCCGGATCCGCGGACTCGACCATCGAGGTCAAGAACCGCTACGGCCACTACATCGGCGGCGAGTGGGTCGACCCGATCAAGGGCGTCTGGTTCGAGGACATCTCGCCCGTCAACGGCAGGCCCTTCACCGAGGTCGGCCGTGGCACGGCCGAGGACATCGAGGCGGCGATCGACGCGGCCTGGAACGCCGCCGACGCGTGGGGGCGTACGTCCACCACCGAGCGGTCCAACATCCTGCTCAAGATCGCCGACCGCATGGAGCAGCACCTCGAGGACCTCGCGGTCATCGAGACCTGGGACAACGGCAAGGCCGTGCGCGAGACGCTGAACGCCGACATGCCGCTGGCAATCGACCACTTCCGCTACTTCGCGGGCGCGCTACGTGGGCAGGAGGGCGGCATCTCGGAGATCGACGAGCACACGATCGCCTACCACTTCCACGAGCCGCTCGGGGTCGTCGGCCAGATCATCCCGTGGAACTTCCCGATCCTGATGGCGGTGTGGAAGCTCGCCCCGGCGCTGGCCGCCGGCAACGCCGTCGTGCTCAAGCCGGCCGAGCAGACGCCGTGGTCGATCCTCAAGCTCGTCGAGCTGATCGGCGACCTGCTGCCCGCGGGCGTGCTCAACGTCGTCAACGGCTTCGGCGTCGAGGCCGGCAAGCCGCTGGCCAGCAACCGCCGGATCCGCAAGATCGCCTTCACCGGCGAGACCACGACCGGTCGGCTGATCATGCAGTACGCCAGCGAGAACATCATCCCGGTGACGCTGGAGCTCGGTGGCAAGAGCCCCAACATCTTCTTCGACGACGTCGCGGCCGAGAAGGACGCCTTCTACGACAAGGCTCTCGAGGGCTTCACGATGTTCGCGCTCAACCAGGGCGAGGTCTGCACGTGCCCGTCGCGGGCGCTCGTGCAGCGCTCGATCTACAGCGACTTCGTCCCCGACGCGATCGCGCGGGTGGAGGCGATCACGCAGGGCAACCCGCTCGACGTCGCCACGATGATGGGCGCCCAGGCCTCCAACGACCAGCTGGAGAAGATCCTGTCCTACCTCGAGATCGGGAAGGCCGAGGGCGCGAAGGTGCTCACCGGTGGCGAGCGCAACGTGCTCGAGGGCGACCTCGCGGAGGGCTACTACGTGCAGCCGACAGTCTTCGAGGGTGACAACTCGATGCGGATCTTCCAGGAGGAGATCTTCGGCCCGGTCGTCTCGCTGACCAGCTTCGACGACGAGGCCGACGCGCTGAAGATCGCCAACGACACCCTGTACGGCCTCGGCGCGGGGCTCTGGACGCGTGACGGATCGCGCATGTTCCGCGCCGGCAAGGCGATCGAGGCGGGTCGCGTCTGGACCAACTGCTACCACGCCTACCCCGCACACGCGGCCTTCGGCGGCTACAAGCAGTCTGGCATCGGCCGCGAGAACCACAAGATGATGCTCGACCACTACCAGCAGACCAAGAACCTGCTCGTCTCCTACAGCCCGGACAAGCTCGGCTTCTTCTGATGTCCCGAGTCTCTGTCTCCGGTGGGGCGGCGGACCTGGTCCGCCGCCTCACCGGGCTCCACGGCCCGGTGATGTTCCACCAGTCCGGCGGCTGCTGCGACGGGTCGGCCCCGATGTGCTTCCCCGACGGCGAGTTCCGCCTCGGCGGGTCCGACGTGCACCTCGGCGACATCGACGTCGGCCTGGAGCGACCGGTCCCGGTGTGGATGTCGGCCGCGCAGTTCGCGTACTGGAGGCACACCCACCTCACCATCGACGTCGTGCCGGGCCGCGGCGCCGGCTTCTCGCTCGAGGCGCCGGAGGGCGTGCGTTTCTTGATCCGCTCGCGGCTGATGACCGACTCGGAGTACGCCGAGGATCAGTCGGTCGGGCCGACGTAGCAGAGCATCCGGTAGTCGACGCCGGACTCGATGTTGACGAAGCCGTGCCGCTCGTAGAACCGCCGGGTGTCGGCGTCGACCTCGTCGACGTTGATGTGCATCTCCGGCGAGCCGAGCTCGCGCACGAGGCGGCGCGAGAGGTCGAGGACCTGGGTGCCGATGCCCTGCGACCGGAGGCGGGGTACGACGTAGAGCTCCTCGAGCTGGGAGACCGGGCCGTCGAACCAGATGGCCGGGCGCAGGCTCACCAGGGCGAACCCCGCCGGGCTCCGCCGATCACCGGTGTCGTCCTCCGCGAGGACCGCGACGATCTCGGGCAGGCCCAGCAGCCGGGCGAAGCGGGCCGCGAGGACCTCCGCGTCGTCGGTCTCGGTCTCGAACTCCGTGTTGAAGTCCCACAGCAGCCGGCCGAGCACCTCGGCATCGGCCGGCGTGGCGCGGCGGACGTCGCTCACCCGACCTCCGGCGAGCGGTGGTGGGCGAAGAACTCCTCGAGCAGGGCGGTGGACTCCGCCGCCAGCACGCCGGCCACGACCTCGGGGCGGTGGTTGAGCCGACGGTCGCGGACCACGTCCCACAGCGAGCCCACGGCGCCCAGCTTGTCGTCGTACGCCCCGAAGACGAGGCGGTCGACCCGCGCGAGGACGAGCGCCCCGGCACACATGGTGCAGGGCTCGAGCGTCACCACGAGCGTGCAGCCGGTGAGCCGCCACTCGCCGCGGACCTTTGCGGCGGCGCGCAGGGCCACCACCTCCGCGTGGCCCGTCGGGTCGCCGTCGGACTCGCGGGTGTTGCGCCCCGTGCCGATGACGGCGCCGGTCTCGTCGAGGACGACGGCGCCGACGGGCACGTCGTCACCGGCCAGCGCGGCCTGCGCCTCGGCGAGGGCCAGGCGCATCGGGGTCTCCCACGTCATGCTGAGGTGAGGCCCACGGCGTCGTCGAAGAGCTTGCCGAAGCCCAGCCGGCGCGCGATCTCGGAGAGCATCTCGTCAGGGTAGAGCTCGACGTCGTCGAGCAGCGCACCCATGTCGATCGCGTGCAGGCCCAGGTCGCCGAGCAGGTCGAGGTCGCCGGCGGGCACCTCCACGTCGTCGTCCTCCGGGGCCGGCAGGCCGAGGAACTCGATGGCCGACTGGGCCAGCTCCCACTCGTCGGCAGCGGTCACGTCGGAGAGCAGCACGCGGGTCGTCGACCCGTCCACGCGGACCAGGACGAAGAAGTCCTCGTCGACCGCGACGATCCCGACGGCGCCCGCCTCACCGGAGACGTGGCGCAGGGCGTGGCTCAGCGACTCGATCGAGTCGAAGGCCGGCGGCGCGATGTCCTGGAGGTGCCAGGTGCCGTCCTCGAGGTAGGCGGCGAGCGCGTAGTCGACCTCACCGTTCTGCTCAGACATCGGACCGACCTCCCCACCGGCTGCGGACTACCCAATGTCGCAGACATCCCGGGGCCCGCCAAGGGCCTTTCGGACTCGTTCGCGGTCAGGACGGCCCACTAGGGTGACCCCCATGCGCCTGCACGTGGTGAACCACCCCCTCGTCTCCCACAAGCTCACCGTCCTCCGCGACCAGGACACCGACTCACCGACCTTCCGTCGGCTGACCGACGAGCTGGTCACCCTCCTCGCCTACGAGGCGACCCGCGAGGTGCGTGTCGCGCCGATGGAGATCACCACGCCGGTCAGCCCGACGACCGGTGTCTACCTCGCGCAGCCCAAGCCCATGGTCGTGCCCATCCTCCGCGCCGGGCTCGGCATGCTCGACGGGATGATGCGCCTCCTGCCGACCGCCGAGGTCGGCTTCCTCGGCATGGTCCGCAACGAGGAGACGCTCGAGGCGTCGACCTACGCCGAGCGCCTGCCCGAGGACCTCTCCGGGCGCCAGTGCTACGTCCTCGACCCGATGCTCGCGACCGGCGGCACCCTCGCCGCGGCGATCCGCTTCCTCACCGACCGCGGCGCCGACGACATCACCGCCATCTGCCTCCTGGCCGCGCCCGAGGGCGTCGACAACCTCGAGAAGGCGCTCGGCGACCTCGACGTCCCGGTCGCCGTCGTGACCGCCGCGCTCGACGAGAAGCTCAACGACAAGGGCTACATCGTGCCCGGCCTCGGCGACGCGGGCGACCGGTTGTACGGCGTCGCGCACTGACCCTCCCTCCCGTCATCCGGGTCGAGTGCGCTCGCGGTAGTAGTCCCCGCAGGGGTGCGCACTCAACCCAGGGTGGGTACGCCGAGGGCGATGAGGTCCTGCATGACCTCCCACGGCTCGTGCCTGATCTCCCAGGCCGAGCACTGGACGACGACCCGCGTCGCGGTGGTCAGCTGGCGATTGCGACGCCGGTCGAGCGTGGCCTGCATCGGGTCGTCGTGCCACCCGCCGTCGACCTCGAGCACCAGCAGCCGTCCGTCGGGAAGCAGCCACTCGGCGTCCGTGTAGCGGCGGCGGCCCCGGTTGTCGGTCCTGGTGCGCTGTGACCTGGGCGGCTGCACCCCGAAGGTGCGGCAGGCGTCGCGGAGGTCGACCTCGGCCATTGAATGTGCGCCGTCGGACACGTCTCCCAGCAGGACGCGCAGGTCTCGGGAGCGACGGAGCGGCGTCAGCCGGTCGAGCCAGGCCACGAGGGCCTCGGCGGTCGTGAGTCGCTGCTGGACGGTCGCAGCGACTGCGCCCAGCGCCGTACGCAGGTGTGGCTCGTGCGCCGCGAACATCAGCACGGCGGGTTCGAGGCGGCAGGCCGGCAGCTCCCCCGACCCCAGGAGCACCTTGTAGGGCCGACGGGTCCGGAAGAAGCGGTAGCCGGGGAGCGGCTCGAAGCTCATCGGGTTGCTCACCAGGATCGTGATCTCGTCACGCTCCCACCGCTTGAGCCCGCGGTGCCCCGCTGCACTGAGAGCGCCCACCATCGCACTCGGACCTCCGTGCAGCACGCCCAGCCACAAGGCCTGCTCCCGGGAGAGTGGTCCGGTAGTGGTGCTGACGACCTCGCCGGACCGTGCCGCCCAGCGACCGACGCGGAGATGGTTGCGGATCTCCCCGCGCGGGACGCCGAGCTCGCGAAGCTGGCGGTGGCTGAGCAAGCCCACCTGCGCGTCGGCGAGGTCCCGCCACAGTGCTTCCCCCATCCGGGCAGTGTCGCCGCGGCGGGTCCATGCCCGCTCGAGTCATCCACAGTCCCGAGGTCGAGTGCGCATCTATGTGGCGAGTAGTACCGCGGGCGCACTCGACCCGGGGCGTCAGCGGGGAGTGAGCCGGCGCAGGGGTACGACGTGGTCGGGCGTGAGCTCGTCGAGGGTCCGCACGCCGAGGAGGCGCATGGTGCGCTCCACCTGGCCGCGCATGATCTCGATGGTCCGGTCCACGCCCTCGCGTCCGCCGGCCATCAGGCCATAGAGGTAGGCCCGGCCGATCAGCGTGAAGGTCGCGCCCTGGGCCACCGCGGCCACCACGTCCTGGCCGGACATGATGCCGGTGTCCAGGTGCACCTCCACGTCTGAGCCGACGGCCTTCACCACCTCGGGCAGCAGGTGGAAAGGCACGGGCGCGCGGTCGAGCTGGCGGCCGCCGTGGTTGGACAGGAGCACCGCGTCGACGCCGACGTCGGCGCACCGGCGGGCGTCGTCGACGGTCTGCACGCCCTTCACGACGACCTTGCCGGGCCACTGCTCCTTGATCCAGGCCAGGTCGTCGTAGGTCACCGTGGGGTCGAACATCGTGTCCAGCAGGTCGGCCACCGTGCCCGACCACGAATCCAGGGAGGCGAACGCGAGCGGCTCCGTGGTGAGGAAGTCGAACCACCACGCGGGCCGGGGGATCGCATTGGCGACTGTGCGCGCGGAAAGGGTCGGCGGGATGGTCATGCCGTTGCGCACGTCGCGCAGTCGGGCGCCCGCCACTGGCACGTCGACGGTGACCAGCAGCGTGTCGAAGCCGGCCTTCGCGGCCCGGTCGACCAGCGCCATCGACCGGTCGCGGTCCTTCCACATGTAGAGCTGGAACCAGTTCCGTCCACCGGGTGCGGCCGCCGCGACGTCCTCGATCGACGTGGTGCCCATGGTGGACAGCGAGTAGGGGATGCCAGCCGCTGCTGCCGCCGTCGCGCCGGCGATCTCACCCTCGCTCTGCATCATCCGGGTGAAGCCGGTGGGTGCGATGCCGAAGGGCAGAGCGACTCGCGCGCCCAGCACCTCGCGAGACGTGTCGACCTCCGAGACGTCACGCAGGATCGCTGGCCTGAACTCCACGTCGGCGAACGCCTCGCGCGCCCGGGACAGCGAGACCTCGCCGTCGGCCGCGCCGTCGGTGTAGTCGAACGCCGCCTTGGGTGTACGCCGTCTGGCGATGCGCCGCAGGTCGTCGACGGTCAGCGCCTTGGCCAGTCGTCGTTCGCGAGCCGACCACGTCGGCTCCTTGAACTTCAGCAGCGGCGCCAGGTCGCGTCGCTTGGGCAGCTGTCGCTTCATGTGGTCACTCCATCATGCGGTGTTGGCTGGGGGCAGGGTGCGCGGCTCGTGGAGTCGCAGGTCCTGGGTGCGGGCCACGAGGGCGCGCAGCTCGTCGAGCCCCCCCGAGATGGCCCCGGCGGCGCGACCCTGGACCAGCACGTTGCCGAGTGCGGTCGCCTCGACGGGGCCGGCGACGACCGGCAGGCCGGACCGGTCGGCGAGGGCCTGGCAGAGCAGGACGTTCTGGCTGCCGCCGCCCACGACGTGGACCTGCCGGACGGTGCGACCCGCGAGCGAGTCCGCGGTGCGCAGCGCATCGGCGTACGCCGCCGCGAGGCTCTCCACGATGGAGCGCACCAGTGAGACGTCGTCGGCCGGCGCCTCCACCTCGTGCTCGGCGCACCAGGCGGCGATGCGGGCGGGCATGTCGCCGGGCGGCACGAAGCGCGGGTCCTGCACGTCGAAGACCGGGACGGGTCCGGTGACGTCGGCCGCCGCGGCGAGCAGTGGCTCGAGGTCGTCGCGACCCCAGGTGCGCAGGGTCTCGCTGAGCAGCCAGGTGCCCATCACGTTGGTGAGGAAGCGGATCCTGCCGTCCACGCCCCCCTCGTGCGTGAAGTTGGCCGCGCGCGCCGCATCGGTCAGCACCGGGGCGTCGAGCTCGAGCCCGACGAGGCCCCACGTGCCGAGCGAGACGTACGCCGACTCGTCGCCCGTCATGGGTACGCCGACCACCGCCGAGGCGGTGTCGTGCGAACCGACGGCGACCACCGGCAGGCCTGGCGCGCCGACGGTCTCGCCGACCTCGGGCAGCAAGGTGCCGATCGTGGTACCCGGGTCGACGAGGTCCGCGAACAGCTTCCTCGGCAGGCCCAGCGCGGTGAGGAGCGGCTCGTCCCACGTGCCGGTGGTGACCGAGAGCAGCCCGGTCGTGGAGGCGTTGGTGCGCTCGGCCACCTCGGCGCCGGTGAGCCAGAAGGCGAGCAGGTCCGGCACGAGCAGCAGCCGGTCGGCCTCGGTCAGGCGCTCGTCGGCGGCGAGCTGGTAGACGGTGTTGAAGGGGAGGAACTGCAGGCCTGTGCGGGCGTAGAGGTCCGCGGCAGGAACGCGGGCGTGCACCAGGCGCGGCCCGGCCTCGTTGCGGTGCTCGTCGCGGTAGTGGAACGGCTCGGCGAGCAGCCGTCCGTCCCGCAGCAGGCCGTAGTCGACGGCCCACGAGTCGATGCCGACGCTCGCGAGGCTGCCGGGGGCGGCGGCTGCCGCCGCCCGAAGGCCGTCGACCGCGTGCCGGTGCAGGGCCGACACGTCCCAGTGCAGCCCGTCGGGTCCGGTCACCGGGCCGTTGGCGAACCGCGCAACCGCGGTCAGGCGCAGGACGTCGGAACCGACCTCGCCCAGCATCACCCGGCCGCTCGACGCCCCGAGGTCGACGGCCGCGACGTGGACGGGGCCGCCCCCCGCAGTCACCTCTCCCACGGCTAGCGCAGGAAAGCCGCGGCGACGCCGGCGTCGACGGGGACGTGCAGGCCGGTGGTGTGGCTGAGCTGCTCGGAGCAGAGCACGTAGACCGCGTTGGCGATGTTCTCCGGCAGCACCTCGCGCTTGAGCAGGGTGCGCTGGGCGTAGAACTTGCCGAGGTCCTTCTCCTCCACGCCGTAGACCGCGGCCCGCGACGCACCCCAGCCGCCGGCGAAGATGCCGGACCCCTGGACCACGCCGTCGGGGTTCACGCCGTTGACCTTGATGCCGTGCTCGCCGAGCTCGGCGGCCAGGAGCCGCACCTGGTGGGCCTGGTCGGCCTTGGCGGCGCCGTACGCCACGTTGTTGGGGCCCGCGAAGATCGAGTTCTTCGACGAGATGTAGACGATGTCGCCGCCCATCCGCTGCTCGATCATCGCTTTCGCCGCGGCCTTCGCGACGAGGAACGAGCCCTTGGCCATCACGTCGTGCTGGAGGTCCCAGTCCTGCTCGGTCGTCTCCAGGAGCGAGCGCGACAGCGACAGGCCGGCGTTGTTGACGACGAGGTCCACGCCGCCGAAGGCGAGCACGGTCGCGTCGAGCGCGGCCTGCACGGCCGTCTCGTCCGACACGTCGACCTGCACGCCGACGGCGACGTCGCTCGACCCGATCCCTGCCGCGGCGGCCTGTGCCTTCTCGAGCGACAGGTCGGCGATGACGACGCAGGCGCCCTCGGCGGCGAGCTTCTTCGCGGTCGCCAGTCCGATGCCCGAGGCGGCGCCGGTCACGAGCGCGACGCGGGTGGCGAGGGGCTTGGGCTGCGGCATCCGCTGGAGCTTGGCCTCCTCGAGCGCCCAGTACTCGATGCGGAACTTCTCCGACTCGTCGATGGGGGCGTACGACGACAGGCCCTCCGCGCCGCGCATCACGTTGATCGCGTTGACATAGAACTCACCGGCGACCCGGGCGGTCTGCTTGTCCTTGCCGTAGCTGAACATGCCGATGCCCGGCACCAGGATGATCAGTGGGTCGGCGCCGCGCATCGCGGGCGAGCCCTTCACCTTGTTGCGCTCGTAGTACGCCGCGTAGTCGGCGCGGTAGGCCTCGTGCAGCTCGGCGACCCGGGCGCGCACCTTGTCCAGCGGGGCGTCGGGCGCGAGGTCGAGCACCATCGGCTTGACCTTCGTGCGCAGGAAGTGGTCGGGGCACGACGTACCGAGCTCGGCCAGGCGCGGGTGGTTCTTCGAGGCGAGGAAGTCGAGGACGACCTTGTCGTCGGTGAAGTGGCCCACCATGGGGCGATCGGCGGAGGCGATGCCGCGCAGCAGCGGGGCGATCTCGGCGGCGCGGGCACGACGCCGGGCGGGGGAGAGCGGCTCCCACTTCTTCACCCGCGCACCGAACGGGTTCTTCCTCGAGTGCTGCTTGATGTAGCGCTCGGCGGTGCGGATGATCCACAGCGAGCTCTTCTGCGCCTGCGCGCTGGTGTCGCCCCACGCCGTGATGCCGTGGCCGCCGAGGATGCAGCCGATGGCCTGCGGGTTGGCCTCCTTGATGGCGGCGATGTCGAGGCCGAGCTGGAAGCCGGGGCGGCGCCACGGCACCCACACCACCTTGCCCCCGAAGACCTCCTTGGTCAGCTGCTCGCCGTCGGCGGCCGTCGCGATCGCGATGCCGGAGTCCGGGTGCAGGTGGTCGACGTGCGCGGCGTCGACGAGGCCGT
The DNA here is from genome assembly GCF_051912545.1 of Nocardioides sp. N13(2025). GTDB lineage: Bacteria > Actinomycetota > Actinomycetes > Propionibacteriales > Nocardioidaceae > Nocardioides. The sequence continues at coordinate 3,756,765 of NZ_CP196809.1, forward strand.
GCATCGCGGTGTCGATCGAGGGAGCGGCACCGCCCTTGCCGTGCAGGCAGTAGTCGAAGGCCGCGACCATCTCGTCCTCGCGGTCGACGCCCGGGTAGACGTCGACGAGCGCGCGCATCCGGTCCAGGCGCAGCACCGCGAGGCCCGACGGGGTCAGCGTGCCGAGGTCGCCGCCGGAGCCCTTCACCCAGAGCAGCTCGACGTCCTCGCCGGTCACGGGGTCGGTCTCGGTGCCCTTGGCGGAGGTGTTGCCGCCGGCGTAGTTGGTGTTCTTGGGGTCGGCGCCCAGCCGGTTCGAGCGTTCGACGAGCTCGGCAACGGTGGGGTTGAGGTCACTCACGGTGCGGGTTCCTTCGCTGTGGATCGGGGATCAGGAGGGTCTCAGTTCCAGCCGGCCTGCGAGCCGCCGACGCGGTCCGCCTCGATCTGCTGCTGGTAGCCGGAGTCGAGGTAGGCGCGCATCGGCTCGGCCGGGAGGCCGCGCTCCTCGCGCCACGCCGCCAGGTCACGGCGTACGTCGGTGTAGAAGGCGTCCATGAAGATCTCGTTGGCGAGCAGCACGTCGCCGGCGGTGCGGGCTTTGTCGAGGGCGTCGGTGTCGAGGAGCAGCGCGCGGGCGGTCATCTCCTGGACGTTGAGGACCGAGCGGATCTGGCCCGGCACCTTGGCCTCGATGTTGTGGCACTGGTCGAGCATGAGCGCGACGTCGCTCTCCGGTCCGAAGCCGCCGCCGCGGATCACCTCGACGAGGATCCGGAAGAGCTGGAACGGGTCGGCCGCGCCGACGATGAGGTCGTCGTCGGCGTAGAAGCGGCTGTTGAAGTCGAAGGAGCCGAGCTTCCCGAGCCGGAGCAGCTGGGCGACGATGAACTCGATGTTGGTGCCGGGGGCGTGGTGGCCGGTGTCGAGGCACACCATCGCCTTGTCGCCGAGTGCGGCGCAGTGGGCGTACGACGTGCCCCAGTCCGGCACGTCGGTGTGGTAGAACGCCGGCTCGAAGAACTTGTACTCGAGCACCATCCGCTGGTCGTCCCCGAGTCGGTCGTAGATGGTGCTCAGGCCCTCGGCGAGCCAGTCCTGGCGGGCCCGGATGTCGCCCTGGCCGGGGTAGTTGGTGCCGTCGGCCAGCCAGATCTTCAGGTCGCGCGAACCGGTCGCGTCCATCACGTCGATGCAGTCGAGGTTGTGCTGCACCGCCTTGGCGCGCACGGCCGGGTCGGCGTGGGTGAGGCTGCCGAGCCTGTAGTCATCGTCCTGGAACGTGTTCGAGTTGATCGTGCCGAGCTGGACACCCAGGTCCGCGGCGTACGACGCCAGCGCGGCGTAGTCGTCGACGAGGTCCCACGGGATGTGGAGCGCCACGCTCGGGGCGAGGCCGGTGAAGCGGTGCACGGCGGCGGCGTCGGCGATCTTCTCCTCCACGCTGCGGGGGGTGCCGGGGGAGCCGAAGACCTTGAAGCGGGTGCCGGAGTTGCCGTAGGCCCAGGACGGCACCTCGATCGCGAGGGCGCCGAGCTGGTCGCTGATGTCGGAGAAGCTGGTCATCGGGAGTCCTGGGTCGTCGTGGTGATGTTGGTGGGAAGTGCGGCGAGCTGATCCTCGAGGTGGAAGACCTCGGTCAGCTGCCAGAAGCCCTGGTCGGGAGGGAGGTCGAGGTCCTCGAAGAACTCGGCCATCTCCGCCTGCCAGCGGGCGTTGACGTCGGTGCGGGCCATGCCGGCCTGCGCCGCGGCCAGGTCGGGCGTCTCGAGGTAGCCGACGAGCAGGCCGTCCTCGCGCAGGAAGAGGGAGTAGTCGTGCCAGCCGGTGTCGTGGAGCGCGCGGAGCATCTCGGGCCACACGGCGGCGTGGCGCTCGGCGTACTCCGCCATCCGGTCGCGGCGGACCTGGAGGGTGAAGCAGACCCGCTGCATCGCGGTCTCCTTTCGTTCATCGTTGGTCGAGGAAGGCGCGCCAGCGCCTGTCACGAGACCCTGGTCTGGTTTCGAGACGGGTCGCGCAGCCCCTCACACGTTCGGGTCTGCGCGACCCTCCTCAACCTGATCGGCTGTTCCGGCCCTCGCGAGCTCGGGTCGGGCCGATCAGAAGTCGAAGTCGCCGATGTTGTCCTTAGTGAAGGTGAACGGCTCGCCGAGGAGCACGACGCCGTCGGCGCCGACCTCGAACTCGCCCAGGTCGCCGGCCTCGAAGGAGTCGCCCTCCTCGCCGGAGATGTCACCGTTGACCAGGGCGGCGGCCGCGTAGGTCGCGAGGTAGCCCAGGTCGCCCGGGTTCCACAGCGCGAACGACGTGACCGTGCCGTCCTCGACGAACTCGCGCATCTGGTTGGGCGTGCCTAGGCCGGTCAGCGCGACCTTGCCCTTGTACTGGCTGTCGGAGAGGTAGCGGGCGGCCGCGGCGATGCCCACCGTGGTGGGCGAGATGATGCCCTTGAGGTCAGGGTGGTTCTGCAGCAGCGCCTCGGTCTGGTCGAAGGACTTCTGGTCCTCGTCGTCGCCGTAGACGGTGTCGACGAGCTCGATGTCGGCGTAGTCCGGGTTGTCGGCCAGCTCGGACTCCATCATCTCGATCCACGCGTTCTGGTTGGTCGCGTTGGCCGACGCGGACAGGATCGCGATCTCGCCCTTGCCGCCGATCTGCTCCGAGATCAGCTCGAGCTGCTTGGCGGCGATGCCCTCGGCGGTGGCCTGGTTGATGAACAGGTCACGGCAGTCGGGGTTGGTGTCGGCGTCGAAGGTGATGACCTTGACGTCGGCGCTGTGGGCCTCGTCGATCGCGTCGCAGAGGGCTTCGGGGTCGTTGGCCGACAGGATCAGGGCATCCTTGCCCTGCTGGGCGACGGTGTTGATGTAGGACACCTGGGCGTCGGGGCTGCCGGTCTCGGGTCCGACCTCCTCCATGTCGGCCCCCAGCTCGTCGGCCGCCTTCATGGCGCCCTTGGTGCTGGTGTCGAAGTAGGCGTTGCCCAGGTTCTTCGGCAGCATCGTCATGCTCAGGTCGCCGCCCCCGGTGCCGCCGTCGCCCGTCGAGCCGCCGTCACCCTCGTCGCTGCCGCATCCGGCAAGGGCGAAGGTCGCGGTGAGCAGGAGCGCGGCCAGAGCCGTCGGCCGCCTGGTGTGGAACTTCATGTGTCACTGCCTTTCGTGTTCCGCAACGTCGGCGGATGCCGCGTTCTGGTGGTGGGACTCGCTGGGAGTCGTGGGTGCCGCCTTGCGGGGGAGCCTCGAGGAGGTCCACGCGAGGACGCTGGGGAGGATCACCGAGGCCACGAGGAGCAGGCCGACGATGATGTTGGTGACGTTGACCGTCACGCTCTCGAGGCGCAGGGCGCTGGAGATGACGCCGATCAGGACGACGCCGGCCAGCACGCCGTGCAGCCGACCGCGGCCGCCGAAGATCGAGACGCCGCCGAGCAGCACCGCCGCGATCACCTGGAGCTCGTAGCCGGTGGCGTTGTCGCCGCGGGCGGAGCCGAAGCGCAGGGTGAAGTAGATGCCGGCGAAGGCCGACACGACCCCGGAGAGGACGAAGAGGACGAGCTTGGTGCGGGCCACGTCGATGCCCGTGAAGCGCGCGGCCTCGTCGTTGAGCCCGATGTCGTAGACGCCGCGACCGAAGGTCGAGAAGTGCAGCAGCACGACGAACCCGACCGCGAGGACCGCGAAGGGGATCATGACCAGCGGGATCCTGGTCTCGCCGATCGTGTCGGTGGCGAGGTCGGCCCACCTGTCGGTGAAGTCGGTGATCGCCTTGGTGCCGAGGAGCCCGACCGCGATGCCGCGGAAGAGCGCGAGGGTGCCGATGGTGACGGCGAGCGACGGCAGCCCGACGTAGGCGATGAGGAACCCGTTGAGCGCCCCGCACGCGAGCCCGGCGAGCAGGGCGAGGAGCGCGGCGGACGGGACGGACATCCCGTTCTCGTGGAGCACCCCGAGCAGCACGCTGCTCAGGCCCATGATGCTGGCGACGGACAGGTCGATCTCGCCGGTGATGATCACCAGCGTCATCGGCAGCGCGATCAGCAGGATCGGCGCGATGTCCTGCAGCAGGAACTTGAGCGTCAGCGGGCCGTCGAAGTTGGGCACGTTGAGGATCGAGTAGAGGACGACTGCGGCGGTGAGCGCGATGACGGCGGTCTCACGGGTGAGCAGCACCCGCTGCCACAGTGGCGCCGAGTAGTCGTCGTACGAGCGGGCGGGGGCGACGGGGGCCGCCGGGGACTGGGTGGTCATGAGTGGTCCCTCGATTCGGCGAGCCGGCGGGCCTGTCTGGCGGAGAGGACGCGGTCGAGGACGATCGCGCCGAGGATGAGGGCGCCGACCACGGCGCGCTGCCAGAAGTCCTCGATGCCGAGGCTGGGCAGCGCCCGGTTGATGGTGACGAGCAGGAAGGCGCCGGTGGCCGCGCCCCACACGGTGCCGCTGCCGCCGAAGATCGCGATGCCGCCGATCACCGCGGCGGCGACGGCCTGGAGCTCGATGCCGCTGCCGACGCTCGAGCTGACCGTGCCGTAACGGGCGGTGTAGAGCGCACCCGCGAGGCCTGCCAGCGCGCCGCTGAGGACGAACGCGGCGAGCAGGCGGCGGCGTACGGCCAGGCCGTAGAGGACGGCCGCGTCGGGGTCCGAGCCGATGGCGTAGAGCTCGCGGCCGCCGCGCGCGGTGTGGAGGTAGTACCCGACGGCAGCGAGCACGAGCACCGCGAGGATCGTGAGCAGCGGTACGCCGACGATGGTCCGGGTGCCGAGGCGCAGGAACTCGCGGGGCAGGTCGCCGGCGTTGATCCGGTCGCTGCCGGCCCAGGTGAGCATGATGCCGCGGTAGATGTAGAGGGTGCCGAGGGTGATCACCAGCGCCGGCACGTTGCCGTAGGCCACCAGTGCGCCGTTGACGAGGCCGAGGACGGCTCCCACGAGGAGGCAGGCGGCGAGGACCGCGACGATGGGGAGCCCGGGCTGCTCGATGAAGAGGCGTCCGGTGAGGTAGGCCGTCAGGGCCATCACGGAGCCGACCGAGAGGTCGACGTTGCGGGTGATGATCACGACCGCCTGCCCGACCGCGAGGAGCAGCAGGATCGAGGGGTTGAGCAGGAAGTTGCGCCACCCGTCGGAGCTGAAGAGGAAGCTGTTGTTCTTCGTCGTGGCGAGCACGACCACTGCGACGAGCACGAGGAAGATCGAGAGCTCGCGCGAGCGAAGCACGGTGGTGAGCGCGCGCCGGGTCGGGGAGAGCCTGCTCGGCTCGACGAGCAGCGCCTCGCTCGCGGACACCTCGGCCCCCGAGTCGGGGCGCTCGACGTCGGTCTGGCTCATGCTGGCTCCAGGTGGTGGGTGGCGGCGTGCATGACCGCTTCGGGGGTCGCGTCGGCGCGGTCGAGCTCGGCGGTGATCCGGCCCTCGCAGAGGACGAGGACGCGATCAGCCATGCCGAGGACCTCGGGCAGCTCGGAGGAGATCATCAGGATCGCGAGGCCCTGGCCGGCCAGCTCGGAGAGCAGTCGGTGAACCTCGGCCTTGGTGCCGATGTCGATGCCGCGGGTGGGCTCGTCGATGATCAGCAGCCTGGGTCCGGTGGCCAGCCACTTGGCGATGACGACCTTCTGCTGGTTGCCCCCGCTCATCGTGGCGGCGTTCATGTCGAGTGCGCTGGTCTTCACCTCGAGCTTGCCGGCCCACGGTGCGGCGGCCTTGTTCTCCATCGCCGACGTCAACAACCCGGCCTTTGCGATGCCGCGACGGATCACGCCGGCGACGTTGCGGGTGACCGAGGAGTCGATGACCAGGCCCTGCTTGCGGCGGTCCTCCGGTATGAACGCCATGCCGGCACGGATCGCGGAGCGCGGGTCGTGCGCCCGGACCTCCTTGCCGGACATGGTCACCGAGCCCGAGTCGTAGCGGTCGACACCGAAGACGGCCCGGGCCACCTCGCTGCGACCGGCGCCGACCAGGCCCGCCAGCCCGACGATCTCGCCGGCACGGACCTCGAGGTCGACGCCGTGGAAGACCCCGGTGCGACTGAGGCCGCGGACCTGGAGCACCGGCTCGCCGATCTCGGCCGCGACCTTCGGGAAGAGCTCGTCGACGTCGCGGCCGACCATGAGGGAGACCAGCTCCGACGGCGTCGTCCCGTCGATGCGGCGGGTGTCGATGTAGGAGCCGTCGCGCATCACGGTGACGGTGTCGCAGAGCGCGAAGACCTCGTCGAAGCGGTGGGAGATGAAGACGAGCGCGCGACCCTCGTCGCGCAGGCTGCGGGCCACGGCGAAGAGCCGCTCGACCTCGACGCCGCTCAGCGCCGCGGTCGGCTCGTCCATCACGAGCAGGCGCGCGTCGAGCGAGATGGCCTTGGCGATCTCGATGATCTGCTGGTCGGCGATCGAGAGGCCCTCGGCGGGACGGCGCGGGTCGATGCGCACCCCGAGCCGCTGGAACAGGCCCTCCGCCTCGGCGTACATCGCCTGCCGGTCGATGCGACGGCCCCGGGCCAGGGGCTGCCGGCCCATGAAGATGTTCTCGGTGACCGAGAGGTCGGGGAAGAGGGTCGGCTCCTGGTAGATCACCGCGACCCCGGCGTGCTTGGACTCCGCGGTCGAGGAGAAGTCGACGGCCTCGCCGCCGAGCTCGAAGGTGCCGGCGTCGCGCCGGTGGACGCCGGCGACGACCTTGACCAGCGTCGACTTGCCGGCGCCGTTCTCGCCGATGAGCGCGTGGATCGAGCCCGCGTCGACGCGGAGGCTGCCCGAGCGCAGGGCGACGACGGGGCCGAAGGACTTCGACACGTCGCGCAGCTCGAGCACCGGCGCAGCGGTGGTGCTGACGGCCATGGGACTCCTCGCGTTGAAAGGTTTCAACGAAACGTAAGTGAGCGCCGTCACACCTGTCAAGGGTCGGTCCGGGCCATTTTGCGCGACCAAGTTGGGCGTCAACACTCGGACGAGCGGCGATGGCGTACGCTGCCGCCCGCATCGTTTCAACTCCGGAGCGACGAACAGCACGGGAGGGAGGTGGACGATGGCCCGCGCCTCCTCGGTCAAGGACGTCGCCGCTCGCGCCGGCGTCTCGCTCGGCACCGTGAGCAACGTCCTCAACCGGCCCGACCGCGTCTCGCCGGAGACCCGGGCGAGGGTCGAGCAGGCCATGCGCGACCTGGGCTTCGTGCGCAACGAGTCCGCCCGCCAGCTGCGTGCGGGGCGCAGCCGCACGCTCGCCTACGTCCTCCTCGACGCCCGAAACCCGTTCTTCACCGACGTCGCCGAGGGCGCCGAGCGGGCCGCCGAGGCCGCCGGGCTCTCGCTCTTCCTGTGCCACTCCGACAACCGCGCCTCCCGCGAGGGCGACTACCTCGCGCACCTCGTCGAGCAGCGCGTCCAGGGCATCCTGGTCACGCCGGTGGACCCGCACGCCGCCGTCCTCGACGACGTACGCCGCAACGGCACTCCCCTGGTGATCGTCGACCGCAAGCGCGATGACGAAAAGTTCTGCTCGGTCGCCGTCGACGACGAGCTCGGTGGCCGGCTCGCCGTCGAGCACCTCATCGAGCGCGGGCACACCCGTGTCGCCTTCATCGGCGGCCCCGACACGATCGGCCAGGTGCGCGACCGGCTCGAGGGTGCGCGCAGGGCCTGGGCCGACGCCGGCCTGCCCGAGGAGCGGCTGACAGTGGTCCCGACCGATGCGCTGACGGTCGTCGAGGGCCGCTCGGCCGGGGAGCGGGTGATGGGCATCGGCAAGTTGGTGCGTCCGACCGCCGCCTTCTGCGCCAACGACCTCCTGGCGCTCGGCCTCCTCCAGCAGCTGAGCACCTCGGGCTTCGCCGTGCCCGGCGACCTGGCGATCGTCGGCTACGACGACATCGAGTACGCCAGTGCCGCGGCCGTGCCGCTCACCTCGGTACGCCAGCCCCGCCAGGAGCTCGGCCGCCGCGCCGCCGAGCTCGTCCTCGACGAGGCCGAGGACCCCGGCCACGTCCACCAGCAGGTCGTCTTCACCCCCGAGCTGGTCGCTCGCCGCTCCACCCTCGGCTGAGCAATCGCGTCGGGCCCTGCCCGGGTGCGCCCGCATCCCGCCCGCCCTACGATGTCGGTCGGAGGGAGGCGGCGATGTCCGATCCGGTGGGCGACGTCATCGGTGACTACCGCGCCTTCGCCGAGCGGCAGCGCGACCGCCTGCTCATGCGGGGCATCGACATCAGCCCCTGCGAGCTCAGCCACCTCGCCTTCCGCGTGCCGGAGTGGGAGCAGTACGTCCACGTGCGGACGCTGCTCGAGCGCCACGCGGTGAGCAACAACGAGAACGTCTGGAACGGCCGGCCGATCTCCCTCATCGTGCCCGCGGAGCCGCTCGAGGTCCTCGACGGCAAGGTCGTGCCGCTCATCGAGCTCATCCCGCCCGTGCACCAGCGCGTCTACCGGATGGGGCTGGAGCACCTCGGCGTGGTGGTCGGCGCCGGCTTCGACGACTTCGTCGAGGCCCACAAGCCCGTCCTCACCGGACAGCAGTTCCAGGGGCCCCACAGCAGGCCCGACCCGGTCTACATCCTGTTCGAGGACTTCACCCATGTGAAGTTCTACCGGCTCTCGCTGAGGGCGTCCGTCGAGCTCGATGCCGGGCCGTTCCGCGACGGCTTCCACCACGTCGACGACTGGGTGCCCCAGCAGCTCGTGACCGCCACCGGGCCCAACCCGCTGCCGCGCTGAGCGTGCGGAGCCACGCGCGGACGTGACGCGCGCCACCTGAGACTCCCGTGACACGGGGGCTCCTTTCGATACGTTGTGGCCCGGCCAGCACGCCGCTCAGGTCCTGACCGGGCCCGAGCTCCCACCCAGGAGGCAGCAGTGCGCATCGGCATCCCACGTGAGTCACGACCCGGCGAGACCCTTGTCGCCGCGACGGCGAAGACGGCGTCGCAGCTCGCCGCGCTCGGGTACGACGTCGTGGTCGAGTGCGGGGCCGGCGCGGCGGCCGACCAGCCGGACACCGCGTACGACGACGCCGGGATCCGCCTCGTCCCGGCCGACGAGGTCTGGGCCAGCGACGTCGTGGTCAAGGTCAACGCCCCGACCGCCGACGAGGTCGCCCGCCTGCGCCGCGGTGCCACGGTCATCAGCCTCATGGCTCCGGCGCGCAGCCCCGAGCTCGTCGAGCAGCTGGCCGCCGCCGGTGTCACGGGCCTCGCGATGGACGCCGTCCCGCGGATCTCGCGCGCCCAGTCGATGGACGTCCTCTCCTCGATGGCCAACGTCGCGGGCTACCGCGCCGTGATCGAGGCGGCCCACGAGTTCGGCCGCCTGTTCACCGGACAGGTCACCGCCGCCGGCAAGGTGCCGCCGGCCCGCGTCTTCGTCGTCGGCGCCGGCGTGGCGGGCCTGGCGGCCATCGGCGCGGCGGGCTCGCTGGGCGCGATCGTGCGCGCGTTCGACGTACGCCCCGAGGTCGCCGAGCAGGTCGAGTCGATGGGTGCGGAGTTCGTCACCGTCGACATGGAGCAGGAGGTGTCCTCCGACGGCTACGCCAAGGAGATGACCGCCGAGCAGGAGGCCGCGACCGCCGCGATGTACGACGAGGAGGCGCGGGCCGCCGACATCGTCATCACCACCGCGCTGATCCCCGGGCGCCCTGCCCCGCAGCTGATCACCGCCGACACGGTCGCCGCGATGCGACCCGGCTCGGTCGTCGTCGACATGGCCGCGGCCAACGGCGGCAACGTCGCCGCCACGGTCACCGACCAGCGCGTCGTCACCGACAACGGCGTGACCGTGCTCGGCTACACCGACCTCGCCGGCCGCCTGGCTGCGCAGACCAGCCAGCTCTACGGCACCAACGTCGTCAACCTGCTCAAGCTGCTCACGCCCGAGAAGGACGGCGTGCTCACTCTGGACATGGACGACGTGATCCAGCGCGGGATCGCGGTCACACGCAGTGTCGAAGGGGGTGGGGAGACTGCTGAAGTCATGTGGCCGCCGCCGCCCGTGCAGGTCTCCGCCGCGCCGGCCGCGGCGCCCGTCGCCCCAGCCGAACCCAACGAGCCCAGGCCCGCCCTGACGGCGCGGGGCCGGATGACGATGGTGGCCGCCGTGGCGGTCGCCCTCTTCCTGCTGATCGCGGCGTCACCGCCACAGCTGCAGCTCAACCTGACGGTGTTCGCGCTGGCCATCGTCATCGGCTACTACGTCATCGGGCACGTGCACCACGCCCTGCACACGCCGCTGATGTCGGTGACCAACGCGATCTCCGGGATCATCGTGGTCGGCGCACTGCTGCAGCTCGGGTTCGAGAACGGCGCGATCATCGCGCTCGCCGCCCTGGCGACGCTGCTGGCCAGCATCAACATCTTCGGCGGATTCGCCGTCACCCGACGCATGCTCAGCATGTTCTCCAGGAGTTGACCATGAGCATCGAGACCGCCAGCTACGCGGCGTACGTCGTCGCGGGCCTGCTCTTCATCCTCGCGCTCGCGGGACTGTCGAAGCACGAGACCGCCCGGGTCGGCAACCAGTTCGGCATCCTGGGGATGGCCATCGCGCTCGTCTCCACGATCGCCCTGGCCGTCAACGGCAACCACGAGGACCCCAGTGGCCTGGAGCCCATCGGCATCGGGTTGCTCGTGGCGGCGGTCGTCGTCGGGGCAGCCGTGGGTCTGTGGCGGGCGAAGGTCGTGGAGATGACCGGAATGCCCGAGCTGATCGCCCTGCTCCACAGCTTCGTCGGCCTCGCCGCGGTGCTCGTCGGCTGGAACGGCTACCTCCACGTCGAGCACGATGCCGGCCGCGACGCAGCCCACGAGCTGGACGCAGCCGGGTTGCTCGGCATCCACAGCGCCGAGGTCTTCATCGGGGTCTTCATCGGTGCGGTGACCTTCACGGGGTCGATCGTCGCCTTCCTGAAGCTCTCGGCGCGGATGAAGTCCGCGCCGATGGTGCTGCCCGGCAAGAACCTGCTCAACGTGGGCGCGCTCGTCGTGTTCGTCGCGCTGACGGTGTGGTTCGTGCTCGAGCCGTCCCTGTGGCTGCTGGTCGGCGTCACCGCCATCGCGCTGCTGCTCGGCTGGCACCTGGTGGCGTCCATCGGGGGCGGTGACATGCCCGTCGTCGTCTCGATGCTCAACAGCTACTCCGGCTGGGCGGCTGCCGCCGCGGGGTTCCTGCTCAACAACCCGCTGCTGATCATCACCGGCGCGCTGGTCGGCTCCTCCGGTGCCTTCCTGAGCTACATCATGTGCAAGGCGATGAACCGCTCGTTCATCTCCGTCATCGCCGGTGGGTTCGGCATCGAGGCGGGCCCCGGCGACGACAAGGACTACGGCGAGCACCGCGAGATCCAGGCCGACGACGTGGCCGACCTGCTCGCCCACGCGTCGTCGGTCGTGATCACCCCCGGCTACGGCATGGCCGTCGCCCAGGCGCAGTACCCCGTCGCCGAGATGACCAAGAAGCTGCGCGAGAAGGGCGTCGAGGTCCGCTTCGGCATCCACCCGGTTGCGGGCCGGCTGCCCGGCCACATGAACGTGCTGCTCGCCGAGGCCAAGGTGCCCTACGACATCGTGCTCGAGATGGACGAGATCAACGACGACTTCCCCGACACCGACGTCGTACTGGTGATCGGGGCCAACGACACGGTCAACCCGGCCGCCCTCGAGGAGCCAGGCTCACCGATCGCAGGCATGCCGGTGCTCGAGGTCTGGAACGCCAAGGACGTCATCGTCTTCAAGCGCTCCATGGCCACGGGCTACGCCGGCGTGCAGAACCCGTTGTTCTTCAAGGACAACACGCAGATGCTCTTCGGTGACGCCCGCGACAAGGTCAACGAGATCGTCGCCGCCCTGGGGGCCGACGAGGTCGCCCGCCGGTAGGGCGCTCAGCCCTTGGTGCCACCGGCCGTGAGGCCGGCCACCAGGTGCTTCTGGGCGAAGAAGAACACGATGGCCGCCGGGACGGTGATGAGCACCGCGCCCGACGTCAGCAGCTCCCAGCGGGGGCTGAACTGCGGCACGAACTGCTGCAGGCCGGCGCCCAGCGTGTAGTGGTTGCTGCCCTGCATGAAGGCGATGGCGTACGCCACCTCGCCCCACGCCGTGAGGAACGTGTAGAAGGCGGTGACCGCGAGCCCCGGCCGGGCCAGCGGCAGGACGACCCGCCAGAAGGTGCCGAACGGGCCCAGCCCGTCGAGCGCCGCGGCCTCGTCGAGCTCGCGGGGGATGGTGTCGAAGTAGCCGCGGAGCATCCAGGCGCAGAACGGCACCGCGACGGTGCAGTAGGCGATGATCAGCGACGGCTTGGTGTCGATGAGTCCGAGGTTGGCCATGATCGTGTAGATCGGCACGATGAGGATGGCCACGGGGAACATCTGGGTGAGCAGGAAGACCCACATCAGCGGGCGCTTGCCGGGGAAGTTGAAGCGGCTCAGCGCGTAGCCCGCGGTCGCGGACATCGCGATGCCGAAGACCATCGTGAAGGCCGCGACGATCACCGAGTTGAGGAACCACGTCGGGAAGTCGGTCTCGGTGAGGAGCTTGCCGTAGTTCTCGAGGGTCGGGCTGGCGAAGAGCTGGATCTCTGTGCGGCGGATCTCGCTGGCGGGCTTGATCGAGCTGAGCACCACCCACAGGATCGGGAAGAGCGCGCTGAAGGTCGCCAGGAGGAGGGTGGCGTGCAGGCCGATGCTGGCGAGGGGTGAGCGCTGACGCCCCTGCCGGGGCGGGCGCGACCGGGCGTCGAGGGGGCCGGCACCAGCGGTGGCTGCCGGGGCGATGGCCTCGGCGGGCAGGACCTCGGACATCAGAACACCTCTCCCTGCTTGGCGAGCATGCGCTTGTAGACGCTGGCGTAGACGACGAGGATCGACAGGATCAGCACGCCGTAGGTCGCGGCGAGCGAGTAGTCACGGATGCCCTCGAACGCCGCGCGGTAGGCCCCGGTCACCAGGATCTCGGTCTCACCGGCCGGCTGGCCCCGCGTCACGAAGTAGATGATCGGGAACATGTTGAAGGTCCAGATGGTGCCGAGCAGGACCACGGTCGAGGTGACCGGTCGCAGGCCCGGCAGGGTGATGTTGACGAAGCGCTGCCACGGGGTGGCGCCGTCGATCTGGGCCGCCTCGTAGAGGTCGCCGTTGATCGACTGCAGCCCGCCGAGCAGGGCGACCATCATGAAGGGCACGCCGAGCCAGACGTTGGCCACGATGGCGGTGAACAGCGAGGTCCAGCGGTGCTCGAACCACGACACCGGATCGAGGCCCACGGCCCGCAGGGCCCCGTTGATGACGCCGAACCGCTCGTCGAAGATGAAGCGCCACGCGAAGGCGGCGACGAACGCTGGGACCGCCCACGGCAGGATGAGCGCGACGCGGTAGAAGCCGCGGCCCCGGAACTCACGGTTGAGCATCACGGCGAGCCCCAGGCCGATCCCGAAGTGGGCCGCGACGCAGGCGACCGTCCACACCAGGGTGTTGGCGAACTGGAGCCAGAAGTGGCCTTGGGCACCCGTGAGGATGTCGACGTAGTTGTCGAGGCCGACGAACTTCGCCGCGTCGGGGTTGGGCTTGCACGTCACCGCGCCGCCGAGGATCTTGGTGCAGATCTCCGAGCGCTGGTTGGACTCGTTGAGGTTGGTGAAGGACTGCCACACGCCCTGGACCAGGGGGTAGAAGACGAGGACACCGAGGACGATGACGGTCGGGATGACCATCGCCCAGGCGTACCAGTGCTTGTCGAAGCTCTTGCGCATCCGAGTCTCCGTGGTTCAGGGGGCAGAAGTGGGGGGTGCGTCCCGAGGAGGACCGGGCCGGGTGTCCCGGTCCGGTCCTCCTCGGTCAGCAGGGTGTCACTGCAGCGAGTAGTCGGGGACGACGTCGCTCTTGTAGGTCTTGGCCGCCTTGTCCAGCGAAGCCTGGACGGGCTTGCCCTGGATCAGGACCTCGGTGGCCATGGTGTCGAGCGCGGCGAAGAACTGTCCACCCTCGGGGATCCACGGCCGCGGCTGGGCCACGTCCATGGCGTCGGCCCACAGGGCGACGCGCTCGTTGGTCACCATGTCGTACGCGTCGGCGTTGCCGGGCAGCAGGCCGAGCTCGTCGGCGATGAACGCCTCGGACTCCGCGGAGCTCATGAAGGCGATGAAGGCCGCAGCGGCCTCCGCCTTGTTGTCGTCCATGCCGGAGTAGACCACGTAGTTGTGGCCGCCGACCGGAGCACCCTGGCCCGCGCTGCCGGCCGGGACCGGCGCGACGCCGAGGTTCTCGATGCCGCCGAAGTTCGGGTCGTCGCTGATGCCCGCGACCTCCCAGGGGCCGTTGATGATCATGCCGACCTTCTGCTCCTTGAACAGGGTCATCATCGTGCCGTAGGGGTCGTTGGCGGTGGGCTTCACCGCGCTGCCGTCCTTGACGAGGCTCTGGGCGGTCTCCATGCCGGCAACGGCCTCGGGGCTGTTGACGGTGATGGTCTGGTCGTCGGTGTTGACCAGGTCGCCGCCCTCGCCGTAGAGGAACGGCAGCAGGAAGTAGCCACCGGAGTTGATGTAGATGCCGTCGACCTTGGCCTTGCTCTTCAGGGCCTTGGCGGCGTCACGGACCTCGTCCCACGTGGTCGGCGGGGCCTCGGGGTCGAGGCCGGCCTTCTTGAAGAGCTCCTTGTTGTACATCAGGCCGAGGGTGTCGGTGACCTGCGGGACGCCGTAGGTCTTGTCCTCGTAGACGTTGCTGGAGAGTGGGGTCTCGAGGAAGTTGTTCTCGAGGGCGGCCGTGCCGTCGAGGGCGTAGAGGTAGCCCAGCGAGGCGAACTCCGGTGTCCAGGCGACCTCGGCACGCAGGATGTCGGGAGCACCGGAGCCGGACTCGGCAGCGGTCTTGAACTTGTTCTGCGTCTGGTCGAACGGCACCGTCTCGTGCTTGATGGTGACGTCGGGGTACTCCTCGTTGAACTTCTCGATGAGCTTGTCGTAGGCAGGGGCCTCGTTGGTGGCGTCCGAGGTGTCCCACCAGGTCAGCTCGGCGCTGAGGTCGCCGGAGCTGCTGCCCTCGGTGTCGGTGTCGGTGTTGCCGTCCGAGTCCCCGCCGTCACTACCGCACGCCGCGAGCGTGAGGGCGAGGGCGGCGACGGCGATACCGGCGGTGCCGGCCTTGAGTCGACGCATTGGTGTCTCCCAGTGAGTACGCGCCCCGGGTGGGCGCTGTGATCGTGATCACCGGAGGCTAGCAAGGAACTGGCAGAAAATGAAAGATGTTGCACAACCGTTGCAAGCCTGCTTTCATTCGCTGCATGGCAACCCTGGCGCAGATCGCCGCAGAGGCCGGCGTCAGCGAGGCCACCGTGAGCCGCGTCCTCAACTCCAAGCCCGGCGTCAGCGACGCCACGCGCCAGGCGGTGGTGACCGCCCTCGACGTGCTGGGCTACGAGCGACCGACCCAGCTGCGGCAGCGCAGTGCCGGCCTCGTCGGCCTCGTCGTCCCCGAGCTGGAGAACCCGATCTTCCCGGCCTTCGCGCAGGTGATCGAGGACGCGCTCGCCCGCCGCCGGTTCACCCCCGTGCTCTGCACCCAGTCGCCGGGCAGCCTGTCGGAGGACGAGTACGTCGAGTCGCTGCTCGACCACGGGGTCGCCGGCATCATCTTCGTCTCCGGCAAGCACGCCGACACCCGGGCCGACCACGACCGCTACCGGGCGCTCCTCGAGCGCGGCCTGCCCGTCGTCTTCGTCAACGGCTACGTCGCCGACCTGGCCGCGCCCTTCGTCTCGGCCGACGACCACGTGGCGATGGACCTCGCCGTGGCGCACCTCGCCGCGCTCGGCCACCGCCGCATCGGCCTGGCGATCGGCCCGTCGCGTTTCATGCCGTCGGCGCGCAAGCACGAGGGCTTCGTCACCGCCCTGACCTCGCACCTCGGGCTCGGCAGGGCCGAGGCCCGGACGTGGATCGCCGAGACGATCTTCTCCGTCGAGGGCGGTGCCGCCGCGACCCGCCAGCTGCTCGACCAGGGAGCGACGGCGGTGGTGTGCGGGTCGGACCTGATGGCCATCGGCGCGATCCGCGCCGCGCGGTCGGCGGGGCTCGAGGTCCCCGGTGACGTGTCGGTTGTCGGCTTCGACGACTCGCCGCTCGTGGCGTTCCTCGACCCGCCGCTGACGACCGTGCGGCAGCCGGTCTCCCAGATGGGCAACACCGCTGTGTCCGCCCTGGTGGACGCCATCGGGGGCGACCCCGTGGCGTCGCGGGAGTACCTCTTCGCCCCCGAGCTGGTGCTCAGGGGCTCGACCGGTCCGGCGCCGACGCGGGACTGACTCCCGGCCGGGCGCCGTGCCGGTCAGCCCAGCTGGACGCCGGCCAGCATGCCGATCAGGTAGGTCACGCCCATGGCGAGCAGGCCGCCCGAGACGTTGCGCAGCACCGCGGGCAGGCGCGGGCTGTAGCCGATGCGCGCGCTGACGAAGCCCGTGAGGGCCAGCGCCGCCACGACGCTCACGACGGTGACGGGCACCCGGTAGCCGTCGGGGACGAAGGCCACGATCAGCAAAGGCAGGAGCGCGCCCACGGTGAAGGCGAGCATCGAGGCCCACGCGGCGTGCCACGGGTTGGTGAGGTTGTCGGGGTCGATGCCGAACTCGATGTCGGCGTGGGCGCGCAGGGCGTCGTGCTCGGTGAGTTCCCGGGCCACCCGGGCGGCGGTCTCGCTCGACAGGCCCTTGCCCTCGTACATCTTGGCCAGCTCGCGCTCCTCGGTCTCGGGCATCCGCTCGAGCTCGACGGCCTCGAGGGTGAGCAGCGACTTCTCGGAGTCGCGCTGCGTGCTGACCGAGACGTACTCGCCGGCGCCCATGCTCAGCGCGCCCGCCGTGAGGGCGGCGATGCCGGCGATCACGATCGCGCCGCTGTCGTCGGTCGCACCCGCGACACCCATCACCACGCCCGCGGTCGACACGATGCCGTCGTTGGCGCCGAGGACCGCCGCGCGCAGCCAGTTGAGGCGCGTGCCGACGTGGTCGCCCATGTCGTCGTGGAAGTGCTGGGGCTTGTCGTCGGTCCCGATCTCCATGCTGCTCACGGCTGAATCCTCGCCCGGCGGCGTACGTCGTGCAACGAAGGTGAGGCTGCGCTCAGCGACCCCGGCCACCCAGGGCGTACGTCCCGACGACCTCGTGGCGCGGCCGCCGGCGCGGTCCCTCGCCGAGGTGGGAGGCGACCAGCGCGATCTCCTCGGCCACCCAGTCCGGACCGTCGTAGGCGTCGAGCAGGCGCACCCACGACGTCACGTTGTCGGGACGACCCAGCCGGCCCAGCGTGAGGTGCGGTCGGAAGCGCTGCCCGTCGACCCTGGCCCCGGCCTTCGACATCGCCGCGCGGCAGCCGGCGGCGAGAAGGGCGAGCCCGGCGGCCGCCTCGTCGCTCGCCCCCAGGCGGGCGAAGAGAACCCGGGCCCGGTCGGGGTGCGGGAAGGCGCCGCCGCCGGCGACCCGCAGGTCGAGTGGCGTACGCCGTCCCGCGAGCCGCGCCAGCCGCTCGTCGAGGTCGTCGAGGCTGCGGTCCGGCACGTCCGCCGAGAACGCCAGCGTCAGGTGCCACTGCGCCGGGTCCGACCAGCGGAAGGCAGCCGCGTCGCGGCGCCCGGCGAGGAAGTCGTCGAGGTGCGCCACCGCCTCGGGCGGCGGCACCACCGCGACGAACATCCGGGACATGCGCCCAGTGTGACCCGACTACAGCCCGAGGTCGCGGCCGATCAGCATCTTCATGATCTCGTTGGAGCCGGCCCAGATCTTCGTCACGCGGGCGTCGCGCCAGGCGCGCGCGACGCGGTACTCGTTCATGTAGCCGTAGCCGCCGTGGACCTGGACGCAGTGGTCGAGGACGTCGTTCTGGACCTGCGAGGTCCACCACTTGGCCTTCGCCGCGTCGACCGGGGTCAGCTCCTGCTTGGTGTGCGCGATGACGCACTGGTCGACGAAGGCCTGGGTCACGTCGATGCGGGTGACGAGGTCGGCCAGCAGGAACTGGGTGTTCTGGAAGGCGCCGATCGGCTGGCCGAAGGCCTGGCGGTCCTTGGCGTACTGGATCGTCTCCTCGAGGATCTGCTTGGCGTGGGCCAGGTTGGTGATGGCCGAGCCGAGGCGCTCCTGCGGGAGGAACTGCATCATCGAGATGAAGCCGGTGTCGAGAGGACCGACGAGGTCGTCGTTGCTCACCCGGACGTTGTCGAAGGCGAGCTCGGCGGTGTCGGACTCGTCCTGGCCGACCTTGTCGAGCACCCGTCCGACGCTGAAGCCCTCGAGGGTCGTGTCGACCGCGAAGAGGGAGATTCCCTTGGCCTTCTTCTCCGGGCTGGTGCGAGCCGCGACGAGCACGATGTCGGCCGAGCCGCCGTTGGTGATGAACGTCTTGGACCCGTTGATGATCCAGTCGTCGCCGTCACGCACGGCGGTCGTCTTGAGGTTGGCCAGGTCGGAGCCGCCGCCGGGCTCGGTCATGCCGATCGCGGTGAGGATCTCACCGGTCGCGGCTCCGGGCAGCCAGCGCGCCTTCTGCTCGTCGTTGGTCAGGTGCACCAGGTAGGGCACGGTGATGTCGGCGTGGATGCCGACGCAGCTGGGCAGGGTCATGTTGACCTTGGCGAGCTCCTCGGTCAGCACCGCGTTGAAGCGGTAGTCGCCCGCCTCGGAGCCGCCGTACTCCTCGGGGATCTCCAGGCCGAGGAAGCCCTGCTTGCCCGCGGCGAGCCAGAAGTCGCGGTCGAGGCCGTGGCCGGCGGCGTACGCCTCGAGGTGCGGGGTGACCTCGCGGTCCAGGAACTGCTTGACCGAGGCGCGGAAGGCCTCGTGGTCCTCGTCGTAGATCTCACGCTTCATGCCCCCGATGTTACCCGCGAGTCACTTCCCGCGCGAGGTGCTCGTCGACGTACGTCGACGAGCAGGTCCGCATCGCTGCTCCCGGGACCACATGCACTTCGGCCAGAACGGCCGCTGACGGCGGTCCTCACCCCTGAAGGTCAAGTCCTTGCGAAAGCTCCCCCCGAGGCATCGGAGCGCGCCTACCATCCACTTGGCTAGGAGGCGAGAGCGCCATGGACAGTGGGGCAGGGGAGCGCCGGACGCGCGACCTGAGTTGGGGTGACGCGCGTGCTCGGGCGCTGATGCACGCCCTGGCGCGGGACGCGGCCACGCGTGCCGGCTTCCGGGTGTGCGCGATCGAGGTGGTGCGGCCCAGGGGACTGCTGGAGTTCGTCGCGATCTACGGCGACATGACCAACGCCGAGGAACGGCTCGGCACCGCCTCCCGCCTGTCGGACATGCAGGCGGCGATCGCCGACGGGGAGTCCGTGGGGCACTTCGTGTGGATCCCGGACGAGAGCTACTCCGACGCGACCCGCCAGCGCCTCGACGGCGTCCTCGTCGTCCCCGACGTCCCGGTCACCGGCGACCCGGACGACTGGCACCCGATGGACATGCTCGTCGCGCAGGTCCCCGACGAGCGCGGTGACCTGCGGGCCCTGCTCTACCTCGACGTCCCCGTCGACCTCAAGCGGCCCAGCCGGGACAGGCTGCTGCAGATCTCCGACGAGCTCGCGGTGACCCTGTGGTCAGTGGTCACCGCGGTCGAGCGCGAGGAGTACGCCGACCACATGCGGGTCATCCGCGCCACCCGCCGGCTGGCCCGGTCCACCCGGGCGCGCCACGACGTCAGCCACCTGCTCCGCGAGGCGCGGACGACGCTGCTCGGTGCGCTCTCGGTCGACGAGCTGGAGATCCACGTCTTCCTCGACAAGGACGCCGAGACGCCCGACAGCCTCGGGCTCGGCATGGCGCCCGAGGTGCGGCAGGCGCTCGACGCGGCCGCCGCCCGGGCGTGGGAGCGCCAGCGGGTGCTCATCATCGAGGCGGGGCACATCTGGGGTGACTCGGTGCTCGACGCGCACCACGCCGACTGGTTCACCCAGGCCATGCAGGCGGCCGGCTTCGAAGCCGTCGTGGTCGCGCCCGTGGGCGTCGACGACGAGGTGCTCGGCATGCTCATCGCCGCGCGCCGGACGGGGTCGCGGCGGTGGACCGACGGCGAGGGTGTCGCGGCGCTCGAGCTCGGCCACGACCTCGGCCGGGCCATCGCCAACGCCCAGGCCACCCAGCGCGAGCGGCGCCTGCTCGAGGAGCTGCGCGCGCTGGAGGAGGCCAGGCACCGCTTCCTGCGCGAGCTCACCCACGAGATCAACAACCCGATGACGGTGATCGCGGCCAACGCCGAGTTCCTCGCCGGCAGCGAGCTGGTGGACGACCGCGACCGCCGAAGGGCCCAGGCCATCCTGCGCGGCACCGAGCGGCTGGGCGACCTGCTCGAGGGGCTGGCGATGCTGTCCAGCGTCAGCGACCCGCAGCACCCGCCGAGCATGGAGCGCATCGACCTCGTCCCGATCGTGGACGAGACGCTCGCGTCGATGGCGGCCGTCGCGGAGAAGGCTCACGTCACCCTCCAGCTGGTCGGTGAGACCCATCCGGCCTTCGTGTTCGCGGACCGGCGCGAGGTCGCGAGCGCCGTCACCAACCTGGTCGACAACGCGGTGAAGTACTCCGACGTCGGCGACGAGATCTTCGTCGGGGTGGAGCGCGGCGACGACGGGTCGATCACCTTCTCCTGCCGGGACGAGGGCATCGGCATCTCCGCCGCCGACCAGGCCAACCTGTTCCTGCCGCTCTTCCGCTCGACCAACGAGGAGGCGCTGCGGCGCCCCGGCACCGGCCTCGGGCTCGGCATCGTGCGGGAGGTCATGCAGCGCCACGGCGGCAGGGTGGAGGTCGAGTCACGCCTCGGCCGTGGCACGTGCGTACGCCTGCACTTCCCGCCGGTGCCCCGGCGCGGGGTGGACGGTCAGTCCCCGAGCACCTCGCCGACCCAGTCCGGCACGAGCCGGGTGGCCGGTCCCTGACGGGACCGGGCGAAGTCGCTGGCGCCCGCGCTCGGCTCGAGGTTGAGCTCGAGGGTGTCGCCGCGCGCCCAGTGCACGAAGGCAGCGGCGGGGTAGACGACGCCCGACGTGCCGATCGAGACGAAGAGGTCGCACTCCCAGAGGGCTTCCTCGACGAGGTCCATGCCGTAGGGGATCTCCCCGAACCACACGATGTCGGGGCGCAGGCTCGCGGTCCCGCAGCCGGGGCACGAGGGGCCGGGGGCCAGCGGGCCGTCCCACGCGTGCCGCTCGTCGCAGGCCGTGCACCACGCGGACTGCAGCCGCCCGTGGATGTGGTGGACGCGCTGCGAGCCGGCGCGCTCGTGGAGGTCGTCGACGTTCTGGGTGACGACCAGCAGGTCCTCGCCGAGCGCCTCCTCGAGGCGCACGAGGGCGTGGTGGGCGGCGTTGGGCTGCACCCGCGACAGCGCTGCGCGCCTCTCGTCGTAGAACCGCTGGACCAGCGCCGGGTCGTCGGCGTACGCCTCCGGGGTGGCGACCTGCATGGGGTCGTGCCCCTCCCACAGGCCGTCCGCGTCGCGGAAGGTCGACAGCCCGCTCTCCGCGGAGATGCCGGCACCGGTGAGCACCACGACCTTCATGCCTCCAGTAGTACCAGCCCTCCACCCGTAGGGGTGCGGGTCGGTGGGGTACGCCGCCCCGCGTGGGGTAGACAGTGGGCCATGACGGACTGGGAGGGAACGTCGGACGCCGTCGCGTTCGTCGGCGACTGGCACGGGCCCGTGGTGGCCACGTCGGTGCACGCCGGCCACGACCTGCGGCCCGAGATCGCCGAGGCGATGGTGCTGGACGAGGCCGAGCGGCTGCGTGAGGAGGACCCGTTCACCGACCGGATCGCCTCGGTCGTGGCCGACCGGGTCGTCACCTCGCGCTCGCGCTTCGAGGCCGACCTCAACCGGCCCCGCCGCGAGGCCGTCTACCGCAAGCCCGACGACTGCTGGGGCCTCGAGGTCTGGCGCGACGGCGTGCTGTCCGACGAGCTGTTCGAAGGCAGCCTGGCGACGTACGACGCCTTCTACGACGCGCTCGCGCCGCGACTCGACGCGCTGGCCGAACGTGGCCCGTTCGTGCTGCTCGACGTGCACTCCTACAACCACCGGCGCGACGGCGCCGACCAGCCGCCCGCTCCGCAGGAGGAGAACCCCGAGGTCAACGTCGGCACGGGCAGCCTGGACCGCGAGCTCTTCGGACCGCTGGTCGACCGGTTCGTCGGCGAGCTCCGCGACGCGCGGCTCGACGCCCGGGAGAACGTCGCCTTCGAGGGTCGCAACCTGGCGTGGTGGGTGCACGACCGCTATCCCCGGGTCGGCTGCGTGCTGGCGCTGGAGTTCAAGAAGACGTTCATGGACGAGTGGACCGGTGTGCTCGACGAGGAGCGGCTGCGCCACGCGCAGGACTCCCTCGCCGCCACCCTGCCCGGCCTGCACGAAGAGCTGGAGCGGTTGCGGTGACCGGTGCCGGCGAGCACGCGGAGCTGAGTCCCGCCGACCTCGCCGTGGACCACAGCCTGGCCCTGCTCGCACAGAGCTTCCGCTTCCTCCTCGACATCACCCCGGTCGACGCCGACGACCTCCGCGACGACTTCCTCGAGGGCCGCGAGCCCGAGCCCGACTTCACCTACCGCGAGCTGGAGACCGACCCGGCCGTGGTGCGCACCGAGCTCGAGGCGATCGACCTCGGCGAGGTCGAGGACCCTGTGCTCGGGCAGCTCCTGCGGGCCAAGCACCGGGAGATGGAGCTCCAGCTCGACATGCTCGAGGCGCGCGACACCGACGACTTCCTGCCCCTGAGCGTCGAGCTCTACGGCGGTGTCTCGCCGACGCTGCGCAAGCAGGCCGAGGCGCTGCTGGCGAGCATCACCCGCACCGAGCCGACCGGCGAGGTGTTCGACGCCGAGGAGTTCCTCGCCCTCGCGCTGGAGGAGATCGGGCACTACCGCCAGGAGGACCCTGATCTCGACATGCACGCCGAGATCCGGCCCGACGTCAACGGCGTCATGGTCTCCGGAGACGTGCTGCTCATCGGGCCGGAGACCAAGGTGCAGCGCGCCCGCGCGCAGGCCCTGCTCCACCACGAGGTCGGCACCCACCTGGTGACCCAGTCCAACGGCAGCCACCAGCCGATCAAGGTGCTGGGCGTCGGGCTCGCGGGCTACGACGAGACCCAGGAGGGCCTCGCCGTACTCGCCGAGATCGCCTGCGGGGGCCTCACCGCCTTCCGGCTGCGCCAGCTCGCGAGCCGGGTGGTGACCGTGCACCGCATGATCGGCGGCGCGACCTTCGCCGAGGCACACGAGGCGCTGGTCGCGGACGACTTCCCCGAGGGGAGCGCCTGGACGACCGTGATGCGGGTCTACCGCTCCGGTGGGATGACCAAGGACGCCATCTACCTCCGCGGGCTCGTCGAGCTCCTCGAGCACCTCGGCGGCGGCGGGTCGCTCGACCAGCTCTGGCTGGGCAAGTTCTCGCTGCGCGACCTGCCGCTCATCGGCGAGCTGGAGGAGCGCGGGCTGCTGCGGCCGCCCCGCGTCCTGCCGCGCTACCTGCACGACCCGGCGACCCCCGCCAACCTGGCCCGCGCGGTCGGGACCCATGATCTCGGCACACTCCTGGAGGGACACGCATGAAGATCGGATTCGTCGTCAACGACATCGAGACCGAGAAGGCGGAGTACACGACCAACCGGCTCGCCCTGGCGGCCAAGGAGATGGGGCACGAGGCCTGGTACATGGGCATCGGCGACTTCGCCTACGAGCCCGACGGCTCCCTGAGCACCAAGGCTCGCGCCGGTCAGGCCAGGACGTACCGCTCCCTCGAGCGGCACATGTCCGACGTGAAGCGCCCCGACGTCGAGCAGCTCATCGGGATGGACGAGTTCGACGTGGTGATGCTGCGCAACGACCCGGCCGACGACGCCGAGACCGACCCGTGGCGCAACAACGCCGGGGTCGCGTTCGGGCAGCTGATCGCCTCGTCCGGCGTCCTGGTCGTCAACGACCCGACCAGCCTGGCCAACGCGCTGTCCAAGGCGTACTTCCAGCACTTCCCGGAGATCGTGCGACCGCGCACCCTCATCTCGCGCGACGAGGCCATGATCGAGGCGTTCATCAAGGACCTCGGCGGCAAGGCGGTCCTCAAGCCGCTCCAGGGCTCCGGCGGCGCCGGCGTCTTCCTGGTCGACCGCAAGGAGGCGCCCAACCTCAAGCAGATCATCGAGGCGATCTCCCGCGACGGCTACGTCGTCGCCCAGGAGTACCTGCCCGAGGCCGCCAAGGGCGACGTGCGGATGTTCGTGATGAACGGCCAGCCGCTGATGGTGGACGGCAAGTACGCCGCCTTCCGTCGTACGCCCTCCACCAAGGACATCCGCTCCAACATGTCCGCCGGCGGCAAGGCGGAGAAGGTGGCCGTCACCGACGAGATGCTCGAGATGGTCGAGGTCGTGCGGCCCAAGCTGGTCGCCGACGGGATGTTCCTGGTGGGGCTCGACATCGTCGGCAACAAGCTCATGGAGATCAACGTCTTCAGCCCCGGCGGCCTCGGCAGCGCCCAGGCCCTTTCCGAGGTCAACTTCGCTCCCGTCGTCATCGGCGAGCTCGAGCGCAAGGTGAACATCCGCCGGCACTACCCGGAGATCGACAACCACACGCTCGCGACCAGCTGAGTGGTCGGGTCCCGGCACGAGGACGAGCTTGCCCTTCGACGCCGACGCCTCGAGCAGCTCGTGGGCGTGCTGCGCCTCTGACAGCGGCAGCCGCTCGGCCACCACGGGGTGGATCTTCCCTGCGGCCAGCAGCTCGAGCAGCGCTGCGAAGTCCACCCGGAACCAGTCGGGGTTCCTCGGGCCGCCACCGACCAGGCGGGCCGGACGGCGGCTCGCGATGGGCAGCAGCTGGCGGCTGTCACGCAGCCGCTGGATGCGGTAGGCCATCACGTGCCGTGACGGCGAGAGCGCGCCCCAGAGGGCGACGGTCGCGGTGGCGCCGTACCACGCGGCCCAGCCGCGCCAGCTCTTGTGGCCGCCGGACAGCGTCGCGTAGTGGCCGAACACGACCAGCCGCCCGCCGCGGCGCAGCGCCCGGAACGAGCGGATCGACGTGGCACCCCCGAGACCGTCCAGCGCGACGTCGACCCCGGTGCCGGTGAGCTGACGGATCCGCGTCAGGAAGTCCTCGGTCTGGTAGTCGATGAGCTGGGCGCCGAGCCGTTCGACCACGGCCCGGTCACGTTCCGCCGCGGTGCCGTACATGCGAAGGCCGGCGAGGCCGCCGAGCTCGAGGATGGCGGTCCCGACCCGGCCGGCCGCGCCGTGGACCAGCACCGACTCGCCACGCCTGACGCGCGCCAGCCGGTGGAGCACCTGGTAGGCGGTCATGTAGGTCAGGACGAGCGAGATGACCTGCGCGGGGTCGAGGTCCGCGGGCACCAGGACCGCTTCGTCCTCGCTGACGCACACCTCCTCGGCATAGGCGCCGTAGGCGGTCAGCGCCGCGACCCGGTCACCGACCTGCAGCCGGGTGCAGCCCGGGCCGACCTCGTCCACGACCCCGACCAGCTCGTAGCCCGGGGTGAAGGGTGGCCTGGGCACGCCCAGGTAGGTGCCGGCGCGCAGCTGGGCGTCCGTGAACGACGCCCCGGCGACCAGGAGCCGGATCCGGACCTCACCGTGCGCCGGGTGGGGGGCGGAGTCCTCCACCACGCGCAGGACCTCTGGACCACCGAAGTGGTCGACGATGACGCGCTTCACCTCGGGTGGCCTCCTGTGGCTCGAGAACTCCCCGTCGGACAGGGTCGCTCCGACGTGCCGCCAGTGACAGGGGCGGACGTCCCACCGTCCGGAGGCACTTGTGCCCGAGGGTCCTCGCTCGTGGCTCAGGACACGGGAACGATGCGGAAGACCGGGTAGCGAGGCGCGACGGCCTCGAACTCCGCGACGGGCGCGCCGGGGTCGACCGGGATGTGCACCCGCCCGCTCGTGGCGACTTCGCAGTAGCGCTTGATGACGGGGGCGCGCCGGTCGACCGGCACCTCGTCCAGCCTGACGGGAGTGCGGCCGCGCTGCAGGAGCACGGCCCGGTGCCCGGCCGCACGGACGTTGCGCACCCAGTTGGTGTCCTCACCCAGCATCGACACCAGGTAGCGCTCGCCGTCCAGGTCGGCGATGACGACGGGGAGCCGCACGGGCTTGCCGGACCTGCGACCCTTGACCTCGAGTGTCGCGACCGGCCACGGGGTCCGTCCGGTGGCGAAGACGCGTGCCCACACGGCGTTGAGGGCGCGCGCCAGAGCGTTCGGACGCCCGCCGCGATAGAGCCAGCGAGTGAAGTCGGCGGTGGACATGACGCCACACTGCGCCCGGCAGGGCCGGTGGTCACAGGGCCGAACGGCCCGGGAGTCCCTCAGTAGTACCAGGGGTACGGCGACCAGTCGGGCTCGCGCTTCTCGAGGAACTGGTCGCGACCCTCCTGGGCCTCGTCGGTCATGTAGGCCAGGCGGGTGGTCTCGCCGGCGAAGAGCTGCTGGCCGACCAGGCCGTCGTCGAGGAGGTTGAAGGAGTACTTCAGCATCCGCTGGGCCGTCGGCGACTTGCCGTTGATCTTGCGGCCCCACTCGAGCGCCTCGCGCTCGAGGTCGGCGTGGTCGACGACGCGGTTGACCGCACCCATCCGGTGCATCGTCTCGGCGTCGTACTCGTCGCCGAGGAAGAAGATCTCGCGAGCGAACTTCTGCCCGACCTGGCGGGCGAGGTAGGCCGAGCCGTAGCCGCCGTCGAAGGAGCCGACGTCGGCGTCGGTCTGCTTGAAGCGGGCGTGCTCACGGCTGGCGAGGGTCAGGTCGGCGACGGCGTGGAGGCTGTGCCCACCGCCGGCGGCCCAGCCCGGGACCACGCAGATGACGACCTTGGGCATGAAGCGGATCAGCCGCTGGCACTCCAGGATGTGCAGGCGGGCGAGCTTCGCCTTGTCGATGGGGTTCGGCTCGGCGCCGGCATCGGTGTGACCGTCGGTCTCGTACTGGTAGCCGGCACGCCCGCGGATCCGCTGGTCGCCCCCGGTGCAGAAGGCCCACTTGCCGTTCTTGGCGCTCGGGCCGTTGCCCGTGAGGATCACGCAGCCGACGTCCGCCGACGTGCGCGCGTGCTCCAGCGTCCGCAGCAGCTCGTCGACGGTGTGCGGGCGGAAGGCGTTGAGCACGTCGGGGCGGTCGAAGGCGATCCGGACGGTGCCGTGCTCCCGCGCGCGGTGGTAGGTGAGGTCGGTGAGGTCCTCGAAGCCGGGCACGACGTCCCAGGCCTCGGGGTCGAAGATCTCGCTGACGCCCTCGATCGCACTCATGCCCGGGAGGGTAGTTCACCGGGCTGCGTGGAAGATCGGCGCCGCCCGTGCTGTTGGGGCAGGCATGGCACTGACTGGAACGTACGTCCCGAGCACGGCGCAGTGGGTACGCGACCAGGTGGCCGACTACGAGGCCACCAACGGTGAGAAGGCCGGCACGCTGCGTGACACCGGCTACCCGATCGTGGTCATCACCTCGGTCGGCTCGAAGTCCGGCAACCTCCGCAAGAACCCGGTCATGCGCGTCGAGCGCGACGGGGCCTACCTCGCGGTCGCGTCGCAGGGCGGTGCTCCTGTCGACCCGGCGTGGGCGGACAACTTCCGCCAGCACCCGGAGGTGGAGCTGCAGGACAAGGCCGAGAAGCACACCTACCGTGTGCGCGAGCTCGCGGGCGAGGAGCGCGAGGACTGGTGGCGGCACGCGGTGGACACGTGGCCGACCTACGCGTCGTACGCCGAGAGGACCGACCGCCTGATCCCGCTGTTCCTGCTCGAGCGCGACTGAGGTCGCGTCAGCTGGGGGGCTGCTGGGCAGCCGGGTCGATCTCGTCGACCACGGCCTCCTCGTCGGGGTGGTCGACGTGCACGACGGTCTCCGCGTCGGGGTCCTGGTGGGCGGGTGCCTCGGGCTCGTAGGGCTCGAACTCGTCGTCGATGACGTCGGGCGTCGGGTCGTCGGTGGTCATCACGCCATTCTCCCGCTTCGGGGCTCGTGAGGGTAGCCGCAGCTCAGGCACCGCATGTGCGCCCGGTGAGGGGGTACGGCACCCACATGGACGTCGTGGTAACGGGAGCATCCGGCAACATCGGCAGCGCATGCGTCCGCGAGCTGGCGCACGCCGGCCACGACGTGCGCGGTCTCGCCCGGAGGCGTCCGGACGGCATCGGCTCGGGCCAGGGATCGGTGGCGTGGGTGGCCGCCGACGTCGCGACCGACGACCTCGCCCCGCACCTCGAGGGCGCCGACGCCGTGGTGCACCTGGCGTGGCGCTTCCAGCCCACCCATCGCCCTGAGGTCACCTGGCAGACCAACGTCGTGGGCACCCGCCGGGTGCTGGACGCCTGCAGCCGCGCGGGCGTGCCGGCGGTCGTGTGCGCCTCCTCGGTGGCGGCGTACTCGCCGGTGGACCACGACGAACCCGTCACGGAGTCCTGGGCCACCGACGGCGCCTCCGGTGCGGCGTACTGCCGCGAGAAGGCTTACGTCGAGCGGCTCCTCGACGACTTCGAAGCAGGGCACCCGCAGACCAGGGTCGTCAGGCTCCGGCCCGCGTTCGTGTTCCAGCGCTCCGCCGCCAGCGAGCAGCGCCGCATCTTCGGGGGCGCGCTGGCACGGCCCTGGATGTTCGACGTGCGCCGCATCCCGGCGCTGCCCGTGCCGACGGGGCTGCGGCTCCAGGCCGTGCAGTCCGGCGACGTCGGCCGAGCCGTGACGGCCGCAGTCGAACGGCCGGTCAGCGGCCCCTTCAACCTCGCCGCCGAGGGCGTGCTGCGCCGCGACGAGCTCGGCGAGCTCGTCGGGGCCCGGACCGTCCCGGTCCCGCCCGGTCTCGTGAGCGGCGCGATGGCAGTGGGCTGGCGGGCCCGCGCCCTTCCCGTCCCGGGCAGCCTCTTCGACGCCCTGATGCACGTGCCGCTGATGTCGTCGGAGCGCGCCGCCCGCGAGCTCGGCTGGCGTCCCGAGCACGACGCCGCACACGCGGTCGGGCAGATGCTGGACGGCGCGCGGCTCCGGGCCGGCAGCGGGATGCCGCCGCTGCACCGCTGACGCGTCGTCGTACCCCTGTCGCGGGGGACGGCTTGGCCCCACAATGACGCCGTGACCACCCAGGCGGCAACCAGATCGGCCTTCGACGAGCCGGTCGAGGCACCCCCGGCCCGATGGGTCGGCGCCCTGGTGCTGCTCAACCTGGGCGTGATGGCCGGCTGGTTCGGTCCGATCCAGGTGCTGCTCGCGCAGCAGGCCGACCGGATCGCGGACGCCGAGCCGGGCGGCATGAGCAAGGAGCTGCTGCTCGCGGTCGTGCTCTTCACCGGCGCGGCGGTGTCGATGCTCGCCAACCCCGTGTGGGGTGCGTTCTCCGACCGGACCCGGTCGCGCCTCGGCAGGCGGGTGCCGTGGGTGCTCAGCGGGGTGGTCCTCGGCGCGGCCTCGCTCCTCCTCCTGTCGTGGGCGGAGGGAGCGGTGCTGATGGTCGTGGCGTGGAGCCTCGTCCAGCTCGCCCTCAACGCCGCGTGGGCCGGTGGTGTCGCTGCGGTGCCCGACCAGGTGCCGGTCGAGCGGCGGGGCCTGATCGGTGGGCTCGTCGCCATCGCCGGCACCGTCGGCGTGCTGCTCGGCATCAAGATCGCCGAGCTGACCGGGTCGATCGCCCAGGGCTACCTCGTCATCGCCGTGGTGATGCTGCTGCTGTCGGTGCCCTACCTGATCGGCTCCCGCGACGTCGCGCTCCCGGCCGACCACCACCTCGAGCCGTTTCGGTGGACGCGGTTGCTCCGCTCGCTGTGGGTCT
The DNA here is from genome assembly GCF_051912545.1 of Nocardioides sp. N13(2025). GTDB lineage: Bacteria > Actinomycetota > Actinomycetes > Propionibacteriales > Nocardioidaceae > Nocardioides. The sequence continues at coordinate 3,786,550 of NZ_CP196809.1, forward strand.
CGCCTCGCGAGCACCCCGACTTCGCGTGGGCGTGGCTGACCCGGCTCCTGGTCAACCTCGGCAACTGGATCGCGCTCAACTACCTCTACTACTTCCTCACCGACGGCCTCGGCTTCAACGACGACGACGCCACCGCCAAGCTCGGCCTGCTCGTGCTGATCTACGGCGTCGCCACCGTCGCGGCCACCGTCGTGGTCGGGCACTGGAGCGACCGCGTCGGCAGGCGGAAGGTCTTCGTGATCTGGTCGGGCGTGCTCATCGGGGCGAGCTCGCTGGTGCTCGGCCTCTGGCAGGACTGGCCCGGCGCGCTGCTCGCCGCCGTCGTCCTCGGCGCCGGTTTCGGGGTCTACCAGGCGGTCGACTTCGCGCTCATCACGCAGGTCCTGCCCGGGGCCGGCGACCGGGCCAAGGACCTCGGCGTCATCAACATCGCCTCCGCCCTGCCCCAGGTGCTCGCCCCCGCGATCGCCGGGCTGATCCTGGTGCTCGTCCGCGAGCTCGGCGGGTCGGTGGCCACCCACGGCGAGGGCTGGTCCCTCGGCTACGGCGTGGTCTACCTCGTCGGCTTCGCTCTCTGCGTGCTCGGGTCGGTCTTCGTGACCCGGATCAAGTCGGTCGCCTGACCGGGCGCTTCCTCGCGCTGCACAGCGCTGACCGGGCACTTCCTCGCGCTGCACAGCGCTGACCGGGCACTTCCTCGCGCTGCACAGCGCTGACCGGGCACTTCGTCCCCCATCGACCGCGGACTTGATCGCGAGGAAGTGCCCGCTCGCTGGGTTTCAGCGCGAGGAAGTGCCCGCTCGCCGGGTGTCAGCGCGAGGAAGTGCCCGCTCGCTGGGTTTCAGCGCGAGGAAGTGCCCGCTCGCGAGGTGTCAGTCGCGGCTGATCGTGATCGCCAGGCCGAGAAGGTGCTCGAGCCGGGCGAGCTCGGAGTCGAGGAACTCCGGGCCGCCGCGTCGGCCCATCAGCACGACGTCGCCGGCGAAGGGGGCCGCGCACTCGACGTAGACCTCGTCGCCGGGGAGCCGGGTCGGGGAGCTGATCGTGCCGAGGTCGAACTCGCTCGGCGCCGCGTCGGTGGCGTGCACGACCTTGACGGTGTCGCCGTCGGGCCGGATGCGCGCGGCCCAGTCCACCTTGAAGGCCATCGGCAGCAGGTCGACGAGGCGGTCGCGGGCCGTGGACGGGTCCTCGGTCAGGGACTCGACGACCTCGAGGTCGAGGAACAGGTTGCCGCCGGCGGCGTAGCGGTTGATCCACAGCACGCTGACGCCGTCGAGGATGGAGCAGGCCGAGACGACCGAGTCGGGCATCGTGCCCGGAGCCATCTCGAGGAGCACGTCGTCGACCGCGAAGCCGTCGCGCTTCTCGACGATCTCGATCGCCTCGATGTCGCCGCCGGCCTCACCGATCGCGCCCGCAACGCGGCCGAGCGACCCGGGGACGTCGGGCAGCTCGACGCGCATGAGGTACGGCATGCGACGAGGTTATCCGGATTCTGTGTCCGGCACGTTTCGGGTGCGCGTCCGCGGGACGGGGCTCAGGGGGCGGCGGCGAGGCGTACGGCGAGCCCGCTCGCGCGCTGGGCACGACGACCGATCGCGGCCCGGATCGACGCCTCGGAGCCGACCACCCGCACGCGTTTCCGCGCCCGGGTGACGGCGGTGTAGAAGAGCTCGCGCGAGAGCAGCCGCGACTCCGCGTCGGGCAGCAGCACGGTCACGACCTCTGCCTGCGAGCCCTGCGACTTGTGGATCGTCATCGCGTGCATGGTCTCCACGTCACCCAGGCGCGACGGCGCCAGGTCGCGCGGACCGTCGCTGGCCGCGATCACCGCCCGCGGACCCTCGGGAGTGAGCACCACCACGCCGCTGTCACCGTTGTAGACGCCGAGCTGGTGGTCGTTGGCGGTGACGAGCAACGGCCGGCCGACGTAGGCCCGCTCGTGCAGCGGGTCGCCGGTCTCGGCGGTCAGCCAGTGCTCGATGCGACGGTTCCAGTGGCGTACGCCGAAGGGGCCGTCGCGGTGCGCGCACAGGAGCCGGTGGTGGTCGAGCGCCGTCAGCGCACCTGGGACGTCGCCCCGCTCGGCGGCGTCGCGGACGGCCAGGGCGGCGGCGAGCGCGGTGGTGCGGATGCGCGGCGCCGGATCGGCCTCGTCCACCCACTCCACGGCCTCGTGCCCGGCGGACAGCACGGCCAGCGCGCCGTCGGCGTCGCCCGTGCGCAGCGCCTCGGCCAGGGCACGGATCTGCTCGCCGAAGCGGTGCGTGCTGCGCAGTTCGGCGACGGGGGAGTCGGACCGTTCGTGGAAGCCGCGGACCACGTCGCTCAGCACGGCGCCGGCCTCGACCGAGGAGAGCTGGTGCGGGTCGCCGACGAGGACGAGTCGCGCGTCGGGCCGCACCGCCTCGAGCAGGCGCGCCATCTGGGTGAGCGAGACCATCGACGACTCGTCGACCACCACGACGTCGTGCGGCAGCCGGTTGCCGCGGTGGTGCCGGAAGCGGGTGGAGTTGCCCGGGTCGGGCCGCAGCAGCCGGTGGAGGGTCGAGGCGCTCACGCCGGCCAGCCGCGCCTGGTCGGCCTCGTCGAAGGCCTCGGCCTCGGCATGCACCGCCTGCTGGAGGCGGGCGGCCGCCTTGCCGGTCGGGGCGGCGAGCGCGATGCGCAGCCCGCCGGGGTGCTGGTCGAGCAGGCCGACCAGCAGGCTCGCCACGGCCGTCGTCTTGCCGGTGCCCGGCCCGCCGGTGAGGACCGTCGTCCACTGGCCGGCCGCCGACAGGCACGCCTCCACCTGCTCGTCGTACGTCGTCCCCGGGCGGGCCTGCTGCATCGCGGCCACCAGGCGGGCCATCGACGCGGCCATCCGGTCGGGGTCGTGGTCCGGCGAGGTGGCGGCGCGCGAGAGCAGGTCGTCGACGACCTGGGTCTCCTGCTCGTGGTAGCGGTCGAGGTAGAGCAGGTCGTTGTCCCACCGCACGAGCCCGGCCGCCACGAGCGGGCTGGCGGCCACCGCAGCAGCCCAGCCGGGTGCCGCCGGCCAGGGCAGGTCGGGCGGGTCGGCGACGGTCGCGAGGTCGAGGGCGACCGATCCAGCCCGGACCGCGCGCACGGCGAGGGCGACGGCCAGCAGCACCTGCTCGTCGGTCTCCCGGCCCAACCGGCCGAGGGCGGCGGCGACGTGGACGTCGGCGCTGGTCAGCACGCCGGCCGCGTTGAAGTGCGCGAGCAGTCCCGTCGCGCCGAGGGCGAGGCGCGCGTCGGTGGCGTCGACGGGCTCGAAGAGGTCGGTCATGCGGGGTCCCTGCGGCGTTGTTCGGGGGAGCGAAGCGGCGGAGAAGAACGTCGTGGGGTGCTCATGGTGTCGCTCCGTCCAGCAGGTCGGACAGCGCGGTCACCAGGGCGACCGGCGGCTGCCACGAGAACACCCCGCACGGCCGACCGTCGACGCTCGGCGTCTGCGGTCCGCACATCCCGCGGAGGTAGAGGTACAGCACGCCACCGAGGTGCTCACCCGGGTCGTAGTCGGGGAGCCGCCAGCGCAGGTAGCGGTGGAGCACCACGGTGTAGAGCAGCGCCTGGAGCGGGTAGTCGGAGTGGCCCATCGCCTCGTCGAGGACGGCGGGGCGGTAGTCGAAGGCCGTCGCCGGCGCGGCCCGGTCGCCCAGCCAGTTGGTCTTGTAGTCGATGGTCAGGTAGCGGGTGCGGCCCTCGACCGGGACCCGGACGACGACGTCGATGGAGCCGGTGAGGTAGCCGAGCAGTCGCTGGCCGGCGAGGTCGCGATCGCCCTCGAGCGTCTCGGCGAACGCCAGCAGGGGATCGCCAGCCGGCAGGTGAGCGCGCAGCAGCGGGCCGAGATCGCCGAGCACCACCTGGGCGGCGGGACCGCGCCGCGCGAGGTCCCCACCCGCCAGCGGCACCTCGAAGTCGAGCTCGCGCAGCCGGTCGGGCACGTGGATGTCGCGCAGGGTGAGGCCGCCGGCGAGTGGGCCGAGCGGCGAGTCGCAGACCGCGACGAGGGCGTCGGCGAGCACCTCGGCGTCGACCTCGACCGCCCACCAGGCCCGGTGCTCCTCGATCTGGGCGAGCAGCTCGGCCCGCAGGTCGGGGGAGGCGGGGTCGGCGTGCTCGAGCACCTCGTGGACCAGCGACCCGAACTCCGCACCCACCGGCAGGTCGGCCATCGGCGAGGGCACGGCCGTCAGCGCGAGGTCGGTCTCGGGAGCAGGCGCGTCCTCGTCGAGCACGGACAGGTCGGTGTCGTCGAGCTCGGGGGCGTCGTCGGGCTCGGAGAGCACCCGGTCGGGCGCGCCCGCGTGCGGGGCGCCGGCCGCGGCGAGGGCGGAGTAGGAGGTGCGGCGCCAGTCGGTGTCGACGGCACGCTCGAAGGAGCGCACCGACAGCGCCGGGAGCGGACGGTCGATCGGGGTCGTGTCGACGACGCCGGGCCGGGCGAGCTCGGGCTGCGGGCCGCCGGCGGCCTTCCAGCGGCCGAGGATCTCCACGACCTCGTCGTCACCGAGCACGGGCTGCTCGTCGTTGACCCCGGGGTGGCCCGGGGCGCGGCCGAACAGCATCCGGTGGAGCGGTGCGGGGGCGGTGTTGTTGGCGGTCGGGCAGTACCACGCGACCACCTGCGACTGGGCCCGCGTCAGGGCGACGTAGAGCAGTCGGAGGGACTCGCCGGCGTCCTCGTGCCGGCTCCGGGCCACGGCCGCGTCGCGCCACCTGCTCGGCCCACCGACGTCGCGGCACCGCTCGCCGTCGGCGTCGTGGAAGAGCGGCACGTCCTCGTCGCGCACCCACCGGTCCCACAGGGTGGGGAGGTAGACGATGGGGTACTCGAGTCCCTTGCTGCCGTGGATCGTCACCAGCTGCACGGCAGCGGCGTCGGAGTCGAGGCGGCGGGTCCGCTCCGAGGCGACCTCGATCTTGTCGTCGGCGACCTGGGCGCGCAGCCAGCCGAGCAGCCCGACCACGCCGAACCGCTCGTCGACCGTCACCTTGTGCAGCGCCTCGCCGATGTGGCGCAGGTCGGTCAGCGTCCGCTCGCCGCCGACGCGGCCGAGCACCCGGGCGGTGAGCCCGTCGAGCACCGCGCACTCCAGCACGGCGGCGACGCCGCGGGCCGCGAACACGTCGGCGAGGCGGCGTACGTGGTCGCTGAGGGCGTCGGTCGGGTCGGGGTCGGCCTGGAGCTCCTCGGCGCTGCGGCCGAAGAAGTCGGTCAGCGCCGCGGCCCGCACCCGGTCGGCGCGGTGTGGCTGCTCGAGCGCCTCGAGCAGGGTGAGCCACTGCGTGGCGGCCGCGGTCTTGAAGACCGACCCGCCCGCGTTGAGCACGGCGGGTACGCCGACGGCGGCCAGCGCGTCCTGCGCGGCGAGCAGGTCGGCCCGGCGGGCGGCGAGGACCGCGACGTCCTTCGGCTCAACCGGGCGCCGGTCGTCCCCGGTGCCGACGGTCGCGCCGCTGGTGAGCAGCCGCTTGACGTCGGCGGCCAGGTCGGTGAGCACGTGCGAGCGCCAGTCGCCGATGCGCGGCTTCTTGCGGCCCAGCTCCTCGTGGCGGACCACCCTCAGGCGGAACGGAGGCCCGGCCCCGTCCAGCCGCGACGACGCGTGGTGCGCGGTGACGGGGTGCACGGAGATCCGCTCGTCGCCGAGCGCGGCGCCCTCGACGAGCACGTGGAGCGACTCGAGCAGCGGCTGGTCGGCGCGCCAGTTGACCCCGAGCGTCTGCCGGGTCGTGGCCTGCTCGGCGGCGTCGAGGTAGGTGACGATGTCGCCGCCGCGGAAGGCGTAGATGGCCTGCTTGGGATCGCCGATCAGCACCAGCGTCGAGACGCCGTGGAAGGCGCGCTCGAAGACCTGCCACTGCACCGGGTCGGTGTCCTGGAACTCGTCGATCAGCGCGACCTTCCAGCGCTGCCGCATCCGCGACCGGGCGGGGGAGTCGTCCGGTCCGAGGGCGTCGGCGAGCTGGCCGAGGAGGTCGTCGTAGGAGAGCACGCCGAGGCGTCGCTTGCGCCGGTCGATCTCGTCGAGCACCTCGCAGGCGAACCGCACGCGCGCGGCCGCCCCACCGTCGGGGTCCTCGGCCAGTGCCTCCTGCGGAGCGACCCGTGCGCGAGGGTCGTCGACCACCGCGCGCGCGATGGCGAGGGCCTCCTCGCGGCTCCACGCCGCCTGCTCCCGCCGGGCGAAGAGGTGGAGGTAGCGGTCGTCGGTGACCTCGGTGGTCAGCTGCTCGAGGTCCTCGACGAGCACGGCTCCGGTGTCGGTGTCGCCGGCCACGCCGAGGCTGCGGAGCACCTGCTGGCAGAACTGGTGGATCGTCGCGATCGTGGCGGCGTCGAACGACGTCAGCGCGTCGGTGAGCCGGCCGAGCCGGACCGTGCGCTCGGACTCGTGGGCGTCGAGCAGCCACTCGTGCAGCCGGTTGGCCGGGTCGGCGGTCGCCGGGTCGGCGAGCACTGCGGCGGCGTCGTCGAGCTGGCGGCGTACGCGGTCGCGCAGCTCCTGGCTCGCCGCACGGGTGAACGTCACGACGAGCATCTCCTCGAGGGTCGCGACGCCCTCGGCGAGGTAGCGGGTGACGAGGGCGGCGATCGTCCACGTCTTGCCGGTGCCGGCGCTGGCCTCGAGCAGGGTGGTGCCGGTCGGCAGCGGGCCGCAGATGTCGAAGGTGTCCATCGGCAGGGTCATGTCAGATCCCCCGCACCAGCTCGTGCGACAGCAGCGGCGACCAGACCCGGAGCGCGTAGTGGCCGAGCCGGTGCGGCGCAGGACCTTCCTCGCCGGGGAGGAGCGGTGCGGCGAGCAGGTCGTAGGGGGCGGCCTCGCCCCACGCGCGGACGTGCCACTGGTCGCCGTCCTCCTTCGGGAAGCCGGTGTCGTTGAAGCGGGGGGTCACCCACTCGCCGCGGGCCTTGAGGTCGGGGTCGGCGGGTCCCCGCTGGCCGATCGCGAACTCCTCGGCGAAGGCCAGGCTGGTCTTGATCGGCAAGGGCAGCGGCTCGCACTGGCCGCGCTCCATCACCGCGACGAGGTCGCGGAGGATCGTGCGCGCGTCGTCGTCGGTCATCGGCGAGACGAGCGCCCGCCGGCCGGACCTGCCCCAACGGCCGATGGTGTGGGCCGTCCAGTTCTCGTCGGGGTGGCCGGCCGCGAGCGCGAGGGCGTCGAGCCAGGCGGCGAGCCGGTGCTTGGCGCCGAGGCTGGAGTAGCTCACGGCGACGAGGTTGTTGCCGAAGACGCCCGAGACGGTGCCGGTGAGGCGGCGGTCGCCGAGGTCGATGTCGACGTCGAGGGTGCGCGAGGGACCGGAGCGCAGCGGGGTGGCGGCCTCGACCAGCGGGCGCACCCGCGTGACGATGTCGGTCAGCATCGCCGCACCGAGGTCCTCCGGGGGCAGCAGCCCGCGGAGCTGCTCGGCGAGCATCGCCGCCTGCGGGTCGCCGCCGGCCAGCACGTCGTGCACGAGCCGGTCGCCCACCTGCCACTTCTCCAGGCCGTCGAGGGTGATCGGGATGGCGTCCTTGGTCTCGTCGACGTCGTAGGGCGTCGTCACGCGCAGCCGCTGCCGCAGGAAGCTGCGCACGGGGTGGGCGAAGAAGTCGTGGAGGTCGCTCAGCGAGACTTCCTCGGCCACGTCGGGGGCGCGCAGCGGCACGGGCACCAGCGACGGCGGCACGGGGCGGGGCGCACGCGCCGCCCGGGCGCCCGCCAGCGCGGTGCGGTCGAAGGAGAAGGGTCGGCTGTCGGCCCGGACGAGCGCACCGGAGGTCAGGTTGGCCTCGTCGAACGGCTGGAGCGGGTGGTGGAGCACCACGTCTCCGCGGACCGGCGCGCTGGCCGTGCGGTCGAGGGCGTCGAGCAGCTCGCCCAGCGGCACCGCCGGCGGCTTGTCGTCGTTGGTGTGCTCGCCGCGGCCGGCGTAGGTGATGACCAGCGTCTCGGTCGCCGCCCCGATCGCGTCGAGGAGCAGCTGCCGGTCCTCGGAGCGGACGTCGCGCTCGCCCGTCCTGGGTCGACGGGCCAGCACGTCGTCGCCGTCGACGGACTCCAGCCGGGGGAAGACGCCGTCGTCGAGCCCGACCAGGCAGACCACCCGGTGCGGCACCGACCGCATCGGCACCATCGTGCAGACCGTCAGCGTGCCGGTGCGGAAGTTGCTCCGGGTCGGCCGTCCGCGCAGCCGGTGCCGCAGGAGGGCTCGTACGTCGGCGTGGCGCAGGCGGGTCTCGTGGTCGCCGACGCCGGCCGAGATCCGCGCGAGCTCCCGGTCGAACTGCGCCACCCGCCAGGCGTCGTCGGGTCCGCTCGCCGTGAGCCCGTGCACTGCCCGGCCGAGCGCGGTGGTCCAGTCGGCGACAGATGAGGCGTCCGTCGCGGCGCGGACGAAGGTGTGCAGCCGGTCGACCATCTCCACGAAGCTGCCGACCAGCTCGAGGTGGCCGTCACCGACGTCGTCGAGAGGGAGCGTGCAGCCCACGGTGCGGTGGCCGTCGCCCGACATCGCCGCGCCCAGCAGGACCCGCTGCAGGCCGGCGAGCCAGGTGTTGGCGTCGAGGTCGAGCCCGAAGGCGCCCCGGTGGTCGCGGTCGTAGCCCCAGCGGATCGCGGCCTGGTCGACCCAGCGGGCCATCCGCTCGAGGTGGTCGTCGGTGAAGCCGAAGCGGGCGCGCACCGGCTCGGTGGCCGCGAGGTCGAGCACCGCGGTCGCCGTCATCCGCCCCGCGGCGAGCTCGACCAGGTCGGCGGCCACGCCCAGCAGCGGGTTGGTCGCGCCGGGGGACCGGTCGGCCAGGCGCACGCGCAGGCGGTGGGCCGGGTGCCCGACGTCCTCCTGGGCGACGTCGGCGAGTCCGAAGCCGGCCGAGATGAGCGGCGCGTAGGTCTCGATGTCGGGACACATGACGAGGATGTCGCGCGGCTCGAGGCTCGGGTCGTCCTGCAGCAGCCCGACCAGCACCTCGCGCAGCACGTCGACCTGGCGGGCAGTGCCGTGGCAGCCGTGCACCTGCACCGACAGGTCGTGCGGCGCGCGCACCCGGGCGGCCAGCGTGGCCGGGTCGGGTGCGCGGTTGGCCCGGAGGTCGGCCTGCAGCCAGCCGAGGAGCGTGGTGGGGTCGGCGTGCCCGGCCGGCTCGTGCTCGGCGGCCAGGTCGCCCAGCGTGCGCCGCAGCTCGCGCGCGTCGCGGCCCAACGAGGCCAACAGCGGGTGCCCCACCAGCGCGGCCGAGTCGTCGTCGGCGCGGGCGACCGGGCCCGCGGCCGCGGTCGGGGCGAGGGCCTGCCACAGCACGTGGGACGGCTGCGGCAGCCAGAGGTGGACGTCGCGGTGCTCGCCGAGCGCGCGGAGCAGCTCGACCTCGGTCACTGGCAGCCGGGTGTGGCCGAACAGCGACAGCCGCCCGGGCAGGTCGAGCCCCTGGTCCGATCCGGGGGCGCCATCACGCAGCCGCTCCAGCGTCGAGGCATGGCGTACGTCCGGGGCGGGCGCCTCGACCCGGGCGACCAGCCGTCGCCAGAGCTCGGCCTGCCAGCGCAGGTCGGGGTCGAGCGCACCGCTGGCGCCGTCGGTGTCCTCGCCCGCACGCCAGTCACGGACCAGGCGGGGTCGCTGGACGGCGTAGGACGCCAACAGCCCGGACAGCCGTCGCGCCACGGCGTAGCGTCGGGCGCTGCGCTCGTCGGTCGGGTCGCCGTGGCCGAGGTGGCGGCTGAGGTCCTCGAACCCCGGCTCGTCGAGGCACTGGTCGATCACCTCGAGCAGCGGCCAGGCCAGGCGGTCGGGGCTCCACGGGTCCTCGGCGTCGCGGTCCAGCAGCATCGACACCAGCGAGTGGGGGGTGACGAAGTCGACCCCGGCGCACACGCCGTCGCCCCCGCGCGCGCCCACGCCGAGCCGGTGGGAGAGCCGCTGGGTGAGCCAGCGCTCGACCCCGCGGGCAGGCACGACGACCACCTCGCGGGCGAACGGGTCGGGCAGGGGGGTGACCAGCAGGTCGGCCAGGCCGTCGGCGAGCGCGTCGGTCCGCTCGGCGGTGTGCAGGTGCAGGGTCACGGGCGCCACCCTATGAGCGGCGACCGACATCAGGTCGGAGACGTCACCGGTACTCCGGGTTCGGGTGGTCGGGGTCCGACAGGTCCCAGTTGAACGTGCTGGTGCCGTGGGCCGGGATGCCGCCGGCGTCCTTGAGGCGGCGCGCCGCGTGGAGCATGTTCCACGCGGCGAAGACGGTGTTGCGCGTGGTCCAGTGGTTCTGCGCCCCCCGGTTGTCGTCGAGGTACGACGGCCCGGGGCCGGCCTCGCCGTTCCAGTAGGCGTCGACCTGGGGCGGGATCGTGAAGCCGATGTGGCTCAGCGCGTAGAGCATCTGGGCCGCGCAGTGCTTGCCGCCGTCCTCGTTGCCGGTGACCACGACGCCGCCGACCTTGCCGTAGTAGCTCCACTGGCCGGCGGCGTTGAGCTCGCCGGACCAGCCGTAGAGCCGCTCGATCGCCAGCCGGGTCATCGACGACTGGTCGCCGAGCCAGATCGGGGTGGCGAGGACGACGATGTCGGCCGGCTCGATGATGCTGCGGTAGATGTCGGGGAAGTCGTCGGTCTCCCAGCCGTGCTCGCGCATGTCGGGCATCACCCCCGGCGGGACGACGTGGTCGACGAGCCGGACAAGGTCGACCCGGGCGCCGACTCCCTCCAGCACCCGCCGGGTGATCGCGAGGAGCCCGTCGGTGTGGCTCGGCTCCGGGGAGCGTTTGAGGGTGCCGTTGAGGATGGCGACCCGCAGGTCGTCGTAGCGGGTCGTCGCGGCGGCGACCTCGGCGTCGATGAACGCAGCAACGCTGTCGGGGATCATCCCGCGAGCCTACGAGCAGGTGGGGGCCTCCCGCCCCGCTCGGACGGGGCCCTCTAGTCCGCTTCGTCCCCGGGCTGCACCCGCTTGCCCGGCCCGTGCGACGCCCGGCGCTCGCGGTCCTCCGCGATCGGCGTACGAGGACCGGAGCCGGCGACGGAGCCGTGCGTCCAGTCGATCTCGCAGCCGGCCACGTCGGCGACGTACGAGCCCCGGTGCAGGAGGCGTACGACGGCGGCGACGGCCCACGGGCCCATGTCGGGCTTGCGGTCGTAGCCGAGCAGCGAGCCCGGTCCGCCACGTCCCACGACGAGCTCGCGGACCACGAGGCCGCGCCCGGGCTCGGGTCGCGCGCGGACGTCGATGACGCGTCCGTCCGGCTCGCCCTCGTAGGTCACCGGCGATCCGAGGAGCTGCCCCAGCCGGGCCCGCTCGGGGTCCAGGGCCGGCGCCGGGGGAGCCGCGCCCGCGCGGCGGGTGCGCAGGCGTACGCCGCTGTCCAGCCGCTCCACCAGCGCGAGGTCGATGCGGTCAGGGATGTGCTGGCCGGGCCGTTGCGGCGCCGCGGCCACCCAGAGCTCGTGCGCGCGTCGCCAGAGCCGCGGCAGCAGGGCGTTGGCGCCCAGGAGGAGGCCGGACACCACGAGCATCCCGTCGTCGGTGCGCGTGAGCTCGACGTCGTCGACCTTGCCGACCAGCGCGCCGTCGGCGTCCTGCACCTGGCGGTCGAGCAGGTGGAGGGCGAGGTCGAGCTCGTCCGCGAAGCGGCCACCCGGCAGTCCGGCGTTCATGCGCCCATCCCCGTCATCACCATCAGCGGGATCGCGGCCACGGCCACGACCACGATGAGCACGAGGTAGATCGTCCCGAGGACGTTGGTGAGGCGCCCGTTGACGTGCCGGCCGACGTAGTCGGGGTCGTTGGCGATCACCAGGATCGGGAAGTAGGTCAGCGGCAGCGCGACCGCCGAGAACACCACCGACACCTCGGTCACGACGATCGGGTCGACACCGGTCAGCAGCACCGCGGCCGCGGCCAGCGAGCACAGCACCAGCACGGTGTGGAAGGCGACCGCCGCCTCGGGCCGGACGTACTTGCCCCACTGCCCGCCGACGTACTGCATCAGCGAGTAGCCGACGGACAGCCCGGTCTCGCACGCGGCGCCGAAGGTGGCGGCGACGAAGCCCAGCACCGCGATCGCGACGCCGATCTTGCCGAGCGCCTCCGCGATCGGCAGCGCGGTCTCGCCGAGGGTGTCGACCATGATCCCGTGCGGCTGCAGCACGACCGCCGCGCAGCCGGCGATCGCCAGGGAGAGCAGCCCGCCGAGCGGGAAGCCGATGAAGACGTTGGCCCGCATGGTGCCCAGGTCCTTGGCGGTCCAGCGCTCCTCGACGCCGCCGGAGGAGAAGAAGAACACCTCGTACGGCGTCATCGCGGCGCCGAACAGCGCGACGGCGTAGTAGCACCAGGTCGCCCACGACTCGCTGGCCGGCTTGTCGACGGTGACGGCCTGGTGGGCGAGGGCTCCCCAGTCCGGCCCGAGCTGCCACAGCGCGACGGCGAAGACGATGAGCGAGAGGCCGAGCAGGCCGAGCACGTTCTCGATCGCGCTGAACTTCGCCCGCCACAGCAGCAGCCAGACCGCCAGTGCCACGAACGGCACCAGCAGCAGCTCGCTGACCGAGCTGACCAGCTGCAGCGACAGCGCGACGCCGCCGACCTCGGCGATGAAGGTGAGGAAGGTGACGCCCATCGACCCGGCCAGGTTGAGCAGGCCGATCCGCGGTCCGAGCCGCTCGCGCACCAGGTCGAAGGTCGCGCGCCCGCTGACCGCGGCCACCCGGCCCGACATCTCCGCGAAGAGGCAGATCCCGACGACGCCGATGACGACGGCGGGGGCGATGGAGAGGCCGAACCGCGCCCCCACCTGGGCGTTGGTCACCAGGTCGCCGATGTCGACGAAGCCGCCGATGGCGGTGAGGATGCCCAGGGCGACGGCGAAGACGCGCTTCACCCGAGCTCCTGCCGCTCGGCGTCGAGGTCGTCGGAGAGGGCCAGCAGCCGCTCGCGCAGCCCGTCGTACGACGACTCGTGGCCCGCGGTGATCGCGATGCGCGCCTCGCGGACCAGGTCGGTGGCCCGGCCCAGCAGGTCGGCGACCGTGCGGTCCTCCCGGCGGAGGTCGCTCGGCGGCTGCTGCGTGCTGAGCGTCTCCTCGGCCTTGGCCAGCGACTCCTCGGACTCCACGGCGGCCACCCGTGCCGCGCGACCGGGCAACCGGTCGCCGGACTCGAGGTCGAGGACGAGCGCCACGGACTCCACCTCGCTCACCGAGTCCTCGAGCGTCTGGCGCGCCGTCGAGCGCCAGTCCGCCGCCGAGGGCTCGCCCGGGACGCAGCCGGTGAGTACCAGCAGCGCGCTGCCGGTCACCAGCAGCGCGCGCAGCCGAACCACCTTGCGGACGGGAGCAGGCACGGCACTTGTATACCCCTGGCGGGGGTCGCGCATGTGTGGGGCTGGCAGTGGCGCGCCGGGTCGGAGAGGATCGGCCGGTGGACCACACGAGGGCGCGCGGGCTCGTCACCGCCCTGGTCCTGGTCCTCGGCGCCGTTCTGGTGGCCGCGTGCACCAGCGCCGAGCCGGAGGCCGAGCGGGTCCGGCTCTCCTGGGTCGAGCAACCGCTCCCGGCGCCTGAGGGCGCGCCGGGACGCACCGTCGTACGCGATGCCGTGCAGTGCGGTGAGGGCTGGTGGGTCGTGGGGGCGGTCTTCCTCGACCACCCGACCGAGACCCGTGACACCCGCCCGGCCGCGTGGTTCTCCCCCGACCGCATGACGTGGACGTCCGTGCCGGTGGACGCGCGCACCTACTGGGGGCGCCGCGCGATCCTCGGCTCCGTCGCCTGCTCGCGCGGCCGGATCGCCGTGGTCGGCGCCCGTTCCGGAGGCGCCCACGGCAACCCGAGGGTGACGACCTTCTGGCTGGACGAGCGGACGCTGGTCGACGTGCGCACCACCTTCATCCAGTACGGCGGCGTCACCGCCACCAACGTCGGGCCCGTCGCGGGCGGCCCGACCGGCTGGCTCATCACCGGCAACCGCACGTCGGGGCCGGGGGTGTGGGTCACGGACGACCCGCGCGAGTTCACCCGCGTCGAGGCCGAGCCCGGCCTCACCGACGACGGCGACCTGCAGTCGCTCGCCCAGGCCGGCGGCTGGGCGGGCGAGGAGTGGGTCGTGGTCGGCGCGGGCGCGCGGACCGGCGAGCACGTCGACCCCGACCCGCTGGCGTGGACGTCACCGGACGGGCTGACCTGGACGCCCGAGGAGATGCCGGCCGCGGACGGCGCCCAGGACGTCCACCGGGTGCTCGCGCTCGACGACGACCGACTGCTCGCCGTGGGCCTGAGCGCCGGTCGGTTCGCGGCCTGGCTCCGCGAGGACGGGGTCTGGCGGGATCCGGTGGTGTTCGGCGCGGTCGCCGAGGAGTGGCACGGGGCGCCGTACGTCGCCTCGCTGGCGCGCACGCCGGCCGGCGTCCTCGCGACGCTCAGCACCGGCGACCACTACGAGATGTGGCGGACCGAGGACGGCCGCGACTGGCGCCGGGTCGACGTACCCCTCGAACCGCAGACCGCCGGCGACCACACGTTGGTGGTCGCCGGCGGCGATGGCCTGCTGCTCGTCGCCGATGCCGGCGACGCGGGGCACGTCTGGGTGGGTGAGCCGGTCAGCTCTTGAAGGCGTCCTTGACGTTCTCGCCGGCCTGCTTGAGGTTGGCGCCCATCTGGTCGCCCTTGCCCTCGGCCTCGAGCTTCTCGTCGTCGGTGGCCTTGCCGGTGGCTTCCTTGGCCTTGCCCTTGAGCTCGTCGGCCTTGTTGTCGATCTTGTCGTCGAGACCCATCGTGTTCCTCCTGTGACGTCGGTGCGACCGGTCGGTCACCTCGAACCTGCCACGGGGGTGCGCGGGTCACGACACCCGTGCGGGTGGGATGCCCGTCCGCCGCCTGGGGCAGCGCCTCACTCGCCCAGCGAGCGGGGGGTCTGCGGGGAGGGTGCGATGCCCGGCGACGGAAGGGGGACCGGGGCGGGCCTGGTGTGCTCGATCTCGTCGGCGCGGGAGGCGTCCAGCCTCCAGATCACGGCGCAGCCGACGATCGCGACGATGATGGCGACGGTGCTGATGAGGATCACGCTGCCCATGGGGGTCTCCTGGTGTGTGTGGTGAAAACCTCTACAGTCATGTATAGGTTATTTTCAGCATCATGCACAAGGGGTGAAGGGTGGCGGAGATGGACGACCGGTCGGCCGAGGGATTCAGCATCGGCGTGCTCGCCGCGCGGACCGGACTGACCCCGGCGGTCCTGCGCACGTGGGACAACCGGTTCGGCTTCCCGGCCGGCGGGCGGTCGGCGACGGGGCACCGCCGCTACTCCGACGACGACGTGGAGCAGGTGCGCCGGGTGATCGAGGTGCGCGACACCGGGGTGCCGCTCCGGCTCGCGATCGACGCGGTGACCCAGGGTGTCGAGGGTGGCGACGCGACATCGGTGCACGCAGCACTGGCGGCCCGCTTCCCGGACCTGCGCCCGCAGCGGCTGGGCCGGCACCCCCTGCTGGCGGTCTCCCACGCGGTCGAGGACGAGTCGCTCGCCCGGGCCGACCGACCGGTGGTGCTGGGTGCCTTCCAGGAGGGGCACCGCTACGAGCAGTCGCGCCACCGCTGGGAGGAGCTGGCGCGTACGGCGTCCTGGGCCGCGGTGGTCGCCGACTTCGACGAGCAGCTCCCGGCCGACCCGACGGCGCGGCCGGCCCGCTGCCAGCTCCCCGCGGACTCGCCGCTGCGCCGGGAGTGGAGCGTGGCCACCCTGAGCCCGTCCCATGCCGCGGTCGTGTCGGCCTGGGAGGTGCCGGCTGCCCCGGGTGCGGAGCCGGTCTTCGAGGCGGTCATCAGCACCCACCGCCCCGCGGTGGTGGTGGCCGCACGCGTGCTCTGCGACGCCGCCCGCCGGGCGGGTGCGCGACCCCCTGCCGAGGTCGAGCGCCTCGTCGACGCGGCGGCCGCCGGCCCGGCCACTGCGGCCGTCGACGCCGACCGGATGTGGCTGCGGACGCTGGCGCGGCTCGACCGCCGGGGCTGACGCCGCCGGCTGGTCGACCCTGGGGTCAGTGGTTGCGGAGCGCGTCGATCAGCTCGGCCTTCGACATCGACGACCTGCCCTCGATGTCGAGCTCGGCCGCACGCTTGCGCAGCTCCTCGACCGTCCGGTCGTCGTAGTCCTTGGCCTCGCCGCCGCGCTCGCCGACCTTCGACCGCCCCTGGGCGGCGGAGGCGTTGGCGATGCGGGCCGCCTTCTCCTTGCTCGCACCGTCGTCACGCAGTGCCTCGTAGACCTCGGCGTCCTTGACCGACGGGCCCGGGTCCCTCTTCTTGTTCCCAGCCATGCACACCACCGTGCCACCGGCCCCGGGCGGTCGGCTCACCCGTCGGGAGGTGGGCGGCCGCGGCGTCCTGAGTAGCCTCCGGAGCGTGTCGAAGGGACGACGGGACGAGACCCCGCAGGAGCGCGCCGACCGCAACTGGAACGACATCCTCCAGGAGCTGCGGGTCAGCCAGACCGGCGTGCAGCTGCTGGCCGGGTTCCTCGCGACCCTGCCCTTCCAGTCGCGCTTCGGCGAGCTCGACGCGTTCCAGCGTGGATGGTACGTCGCGCTGCTGTGCCTGGCGTTCGCGACCGTCAGCGTGCTGCTGGCGCCCGTGGCGATCCACCGGCACGTCTTCCGTGAGGGCGTGAAGGAGGAGCTCGTCCAGGCCGGTCACGTGCTGACGTCAGTGGCCCTGGGCCTCATCGGCCTGCTGCTGGGCGGGATCCTCTTCCTCGTCGTCGACGTGCTCTACGACCGCACGGCCGCCGCCTGGAGCGCGGTCGGATCGGTGGTCGTGCTCGGCGGCCTCCTGGGCGTCCTGCCCAGGCGGGTCGTCAAGGACTGAGGTCGGGCCGGGCTGCGCTCAGCCGGCATCGCGGTCCAGGCAGGCGCGGAGCTGGTCGACCGTCTTCCTCGCCAGGATCGGGAGGTACGCCGCCACGGCGGGCGACGCCAGCTTCGACAACCCCGAGAAGGACATGTCGGCCCGGTAGGTGACCTCCGCGCCGCGACCCGAGGGCCGGATCTCGAAGATGTCGTGACCCTCGAACGACTCGTTGCGGCCGCGCAGGTGGACGCGGGTGGGCGGCGCCAGCTCGGCCGTCGTGTAGGTGAGCTCCACCTCGCGGCCGAGGAAGGACGAGACGTTGCGGTACGTCGTGCCGACGCCGCCGTCGCCGGCGGTCCGCACGCAGGTCCGGGTGCCGGGGTCCCACGACTCCGCGTGGGTGAAGTCGGCGAGGTAGGCGTAGGCGGCCTCGGGGGAGGCGGACGTGGTGAAGGTGCGGGTGACCGAAGGCATGCCTCCACGTTAGCCAGACCTTGCCCACGGGCGGGCCACCCGACGGGCTGGGGCGGGGTCGGCCTCTAGGCTCCACACCCTGCTGACCTCCTGGGAGGACCGATGATCGACCCGACCCTCGTGCGCGGAGCACTCGAGCTCGAGCACACCGACCGCGGCCTGCTGCCGCACCGACTCCCCGCGTGGGCGAGGGCGCAGACCGACGACCCGCAGCTCCACCTCGTCGAGGCCCAGCCCGCCGGCGTACGCCTGGCGCTGCGCACCGACGCCACCCGCCTCGAGCTCGACGTCCTGCCCACCAAGCGCCGCTACGTCGGCACCCCGCAGCGCGCCGACGGCTGGTACGACGTGCTCGTCGACGGTGAGCTGGTCGAACGGCTCCAGGCGCCCGGCGGCAACGTCCTCGACGTCGACATGATGACCGGCGCCAGCAGCCTGCACGCCGGCGAGCCGACGACGCTCACGATCGCCCTGCCGGCAGGCCCGAAGGACGTCGAGGTCTGGCTGCCCCACGACGAGCAGACCGAGCTGGTCGACCTGCGCGCCGACGCACCCGTGGCGGCCCTGCCCACCGACCGACCCCGGTGGGTCCACCACGGCAGCTCGATCAGCCACGGGTCGGTGGCGACGCACCCGACCGAGCCGTGGCCCGTGGTGGCCGCGCGGCTGTCCGGTCTCGACCTGGTCAACCTCGGCCTCGGCGGCAGCGCGCTCCTCGACCCGTTCGTCGCCCGCACCATCCGCGACGTCCCGGCCGACCTCATCAGCCTCAAGCTCGGCATCAACGTCGTCAACCAGGACCTGATGCGGCGCCGGGCCCTCGGCCCCGCGGTGCACGGCTACCTCGACACGATCCGCGACGGACACCCCGACACCCCGGTGCGGCTGATCTCGCCGGTCCACTGCGGCATCCACGAGGCCGCGCCCGGCCCGACCGCACCGGACATGGCCGCGCTCGGCGAGGGCCGCCTCGCCTTCGTCGCCGCCGGCGACCCCGCCGACGCGGCCCGCGGCGCGCTCACCCTCGAGGTGGTCCGCGAGGTCCTCGCCGAGGTCGTCGAGCAGCGCGGCGACAAGCACCTGACGTACGTCGACGGGCTGGGCCTCTACGGCGCCGCCGACGCCGAGCGGCTGCCGCTGCCCGACAACCTGCACCCCGACTCCGCCGCGCACCGGCTCATCGGGGAGCGTTTCGCGGCGCTGGGCGATTGGTAGCTGGGCCAGTGGTAGGAGTAGGGGCATGAGCGAGGCCCTGGCCCCCCGACCCTGGTTGCCCGACGCCGTCCGCGACCGGGTCGCCGCCTCGGCGGCTCCGCTGGACAGCCTCGACGCGCTCGGCGTGCAGGCCCTGCTGGCCGACCTCGTGGCCGAGAACGCTCGCATCCACGACGAGACCTGCCTCAACCTCAACCCGGCGACCAACCGGATGAACCCGCGCGCCGAGGCGATGCTCTCCGCGGGGCTCGGCTCGCGGGCCTCGCTGGGCTATCCCGGCGAGAAGTACGAGACGGGGCTCGAGGCCATCGAGCAGATCGAGGTGCTCGCCGCCGAGCTGGCGGCGCGGGTCTTCCACGCATCCTTCGCGGAGGTGCGGGTCGGGTCCGGGGCGCTGGCCAACCTGTACGCCTTCATGGCCTGTTGCGAGCCCGGTGACACCATCGTCGCCCCACCGCCGTCCATCGCCGGCCACGTGACGCACCACGGTGCGGGTGCCGCCGGGCTCTACCGGCTGCGGACCGTCCCGGCCCCCATCGACCCGGGCGCCTACACCGTCGACCTCACGGCGCTGGCCGGGCTGGCGCGTGAGGTGCGGCCCCGCATGATCACCGTCGGGGGCAGCCTCAACCTGACCCACCACCCCGTCGCAGCGATCCGGGAGATCGCCGACGAGGTCGGGGCCGTCGTCCTCTTCGACGCCGCCCACCTGGGAGGCGTGATCGCCGGCGGTGCGTGGCCCAACCCGCTCGACGAGGGCGCCCACCTGATGTCGATGAGCACCTACAAGAGCCTGGGCGGACCGCCCGGCGGTTTGTTGCTGGGCACCGACCCCGGACTGGCCGAGCGCATCGAGGCCATCGCCTACCCCGGTCTCACGGCCAACTTCGACGCCGGCAAGACGGCCGCGCTGGCCCAGACGATGCTCGACTGGCTCGTCGCCGGTCCCGCCTACGCGCGGGCCATGGTCGACACCGCCGCAGCGCTCGCCGACCACCTGGTCGCAGCCGGCGTACCCGTCCACCGCCGCGACACCGCGCCCACGCAGTCGCACCAGCTCGCCGTCGAGGCCGCGGCCTACGGCGGCGGACAGGCCGCCGCCGCACGCCTGCGCCGCGCCAACCTCCTCGCCTGCGGCATCGGCCTCCCGGTCGCGCCGGTCGAGGGCGACCTCAACGGGCTGCGCATCGGCACGCCCGAGGTCGTGCGTCTCGGCATGACCGTCGACGACATGCCCACCCTGGCCGGCTTCATCGAGCGAGCCCTCACGGGCGAGCCCGAGGACGTCGCGGACGCGGTCACCGCGTGGCGGGCCCGCTTCCGCGACATCCACTTCACGACCGATCGCCCCGACTGACCGGCGCCCGGCGCGGGCGGGTGGCGTCGTCGCGGTCGAGGGCGAGCAGCGCCAGGGCGAGGGCCCCGACGAGCAGGCCGAAGTCGCGCAGCGCGACGTCGTAGTAGTCGCCCAGGGTGACCAGGTCGACGATGATCCCGGCCAGCCAGCCGGCGACCAGGAGGGCGCCGAATCGCGGGACGACCGCAACGGCGAGCCCGGCCACGACCTCGACGACGCCGACGGCCAGCATCGCGTCGTGGGCGTTGCCGGGGACGAGGTCGTTGATCCAGGGGGCGAGGTACTTCTCCCAGTCGCCGGTGAGGAGCCCGGCGAACTTGTCGAGGCCGAACGCGATCGGTGCGACGGTGAACACGGTTCGCAGCAGCAGGAAGGCGCGCTCGGCGCCCTGGCCGGTCCGGGTGCTCCCAGGGGCGGTGGTGGTGGTCATGGTGGTTCCTTTCGGGTCAGTGGAAGCGACGGGGGAAGGCGCGGACGATGCCGCTGCTGAGGACGTCGGCCATGCCGAGGATGTGGTGGTGGACCTCCTCGTAGTCCGCCACGCTCGCGGCGTACTGCCCGGTGAGCTCGTGGCTGGCCTCGGCGAGGGTCATGTCGAGGTGGCCCCTCATCGCGGCGCGCATGGCAGCGCGGGGCCAGTAGTGGGGGTTGGCCCGCGTGAGGAAGCCGGCGATGTCGTCGGCGTTGGCGTACCAGCCCCTCTTCGCCCTCGCGAAGGCGGCGTAGTCGCCTGACTGGGCGGCCTGCAGGAGCTCGACGGCGATGCCGATGTGGTCCTCGAGCAGGGCGGTGAGCTGGTGGCCGGCGGCCTTGCCGTAGAACGGCTTGATCGCGTCGCCGATGTCCTTCTGGTTCCTCATCAGGCGCGCGGCGGTGGCGTCGAAGCCCGCCGATCCGTCCGCGAACGTGACGATCGCCAGGCGGGTCCAGGTGACGTGGTCCTCCCAGAGCTTGCGCATCCGGTCGTGGAACGCGGCCGCGTCGAGCGAGGTCGCCGACGTCTCCTGCATGGCCGACGGGTGGGCATGCGTCCCGGACTGGTGGGCCGTCGGGGCGGTCTGTCCCGCAGCGAGGCCGCTGGTCATGGTGGCGACGAGCGCGAGCCCGGCGAGCAGGGCGAGGATCCTGCCGGGACGGTGGGACAGCGGCGATCTGGGCATCTGTGCCTCCTGGGTGGTGAAGGGTGATCGCCTGTTGGTGTCCGCGGGCGCACCGGTTCTTACCGGCGGCCGCGGGGTAAGACCTCGCCGCGGAGCGACACCCACAGGGCATGACCGTCGAGCTGCTCGAGCCGGGGTTCCCCGCGCACCGCGGAGGTGGCACCGTGACGACCGTGGAACCCGCCACCCCGGACGTGGTGCCCCCGCCGCCCTCGGACGAGGCCTGGCGGGGCGACCTGTTCGACGCCGGCCCGGCCGGTCAGCTGGCGCAGGCACGCCTGCACCAGCTGCTCCTGCGTGCCGCTCGCCACCAGGTCTGGCGCCTGCGCGACCTGCTCCCCGGAGCCGGCGCCGGCGACCTGGAGGACCTGGCCCAGCAGGCCGCGGACGACGCCTTGGTCGCGGTGCTGCGCCAGCTGCCCACCTTCGAGGGACGCAGCCGCTTCACCACGTGGGCCTACAAGTTCGGGATCCTGCACGCCGGCGTCGCCGTCCGCCGCCAGGCGTGGCGGCACCGGGAGGTGCACCTCCCCGACGGGCTGCCGTTCGTCGACACCTCGCCCGGCCCGGAGGCGCACAGTGAGGGCGTACAGCTGGCCGAAGCACTCCGGGCGGCGATCGCCACCGAGCTCACGCCGCACCAGCGTCGCGTCGCCCTCGCGCTGCTGGTCGAGGAGGTGCCGATCGACGTGCTGGCCGAGCGGCTGGGCAGCACGCGCAACGCCCTCTACAAGACCCTGCACGACGCCCGCCGCCGACTGCGAGCCGCCCTCGTCGACAGCGGCCACCTCGACGACCGCACCCACCGGAGCACACCATGAGCGACCCGACCCGCGACCTCAGCGCCGAGACGATCGCCGGCCTGCTGGTCGACACCAGCCCCTACCTCTCCTGCGACGACTGCTTCGCGCAGCTGGACGTGTACGTCGAGCGCAGGCGCGCCGACGCGGAGTTCGAGGACCCCGCGATGGTCGCCCACCTGGCCGGGTGCGGCGCCTGCGCGGAGGAGGCCGCCACCCTCCAGGAGCTGCTGGACGAGGACGGGGTCTGACGCCTGGTGCTCAGTCGTCCTGGCCCGCGGCCGCCACCAGCTCCGCCATCGACGAGGAGATGCCGTCGGCGAGCACCCCGAGGTCGGGCGCCGTGTCGTAGTCGCCGGTGATGCCGAAGGTTAGGGTGTCGCGGTAGGAGAAGATCGCCACCCCGATCCGGACCCGGTCGGCGATCGGGACGTAGGGCAGGATCTGCAGCGCCTCGCGGCCCAGGGCGTACAGCGTCGTGCGGGGACCCGGGACGTTCGTGGTCACCGTGGCGACCTGCCGTTGGGGGAGCCGCAGCCCCAGGCGGATGCCCCAGGAGACCGGCGGGAACGGGACCAGGCCGGCAGCCGCCGTGACGCTTCCGCCGGCCTCGGGCTCGTGGTGCTCGCGCAGGTCGATGACCCTCTCGCGCACCGCTCCGAGGCGCTCCACCGGATCGGCCAGGTCGACCGGCAGGTAGGGCAGCATCAGCGAGACACGGTTGTCGAGGATCGCCTCGGCACCGGGCTCGCGCGTCGAGACCGGCACCAGGGAGCGCAGGGCGCGCGCTTTGGGCTCCTCGCCGCGCGAGAGGAGCAGCAGCCGGAACCCGCCGCTCAGCACCGCCAGCGCCACGTCGTTCACGGTGACGCCGTACGCCCGCCGGACCGCGCGCACGTCCGTGAGGGACACGTCCGTCCACGCATAACGGCGGCTTCCCTCGAGGGGTCCGGTCAGCGAGGTGGGTCGCACCGGGCGCAGGGCCGTGGCCATCGCAAGCAGCCCGCTGGCGGTTGCCGACGTCGTACGCGCGAGCCGCCGTGGCGCGGCCAGGGCGCCGGCCACGGCCCGTGCGGTCGTCACCGGGGAGGTGACGAGCTCCCACGCGGCCTGCGCCGTCAGGGCCACCGCCGAGGGGGCACTCGCCGGGGCCCACTCATCGGGCACGGCGGGACGCGGCGCCGGGGTCGGGTCCAGCACCAGCCGGTAGAGGTCCGTCCCGGAAACGCCGTCGACGAGGCTGTGGTGCAGCTTGGACAGCAGCGCCCACCGGCCGTCGGGCAACCCCTCGCAGAACCAGTACTCCCACAGCGGCCGGTCCCGGTTCATCCGCCGCGACATCACCCGGCTCATCAGCCGGCCGATCTCCTCCGGCCCGCCCGGGGCCGGCAGGGCGGTGTTGCGGACGTGCCACCTGATGTCGAAGTCCGGGTCGTCGACCCACACCGGCGCCGCCAGGCCGAGCGGGACGCTGTGCAGCTTTTGCCGGTAGCGCGGGATGAGGGGGAGGCGTCCGGCGACCATCTCGACGAGCTCGTCGTACGTCGGTGCCGGTCCCTCGAAGACGCACAGGGAACCGATGGCGAGCGACGACCTCGGGTCCACGTCCTCGGCGTCCAGGAAGGCGGTGGCCAAGGGGGTCAGGCGTTCCATTCCCCCAGTCTTGGAGTCGGCCGCCCACCGGGCCAGCGCCGTTGGACCACCGTCCGCGGGCCGATCGGCCTCTCGGCCGGGTCGCCGGTCCTAGAGTCAGCACATGGCCCGCTACGGCGCACAGTTCGGTCCCGACATCACCTTTCTCGGCGTGCCCGCCTGCGACCTCGAGGACGAGTCGTCGTACGCCGGCGCCGACGTGGTCGTCGTGGGCGCGCCGTTCGACGGTGGCACCTCCCACCGGCCCGGCACCAGGTTCGGCCCGCAGGCGATCCGGATGACCGACTACCTCCCGCACGACGGCTCCCGTCCCTCGCTGGCGCTGCGCACCGACGGGCTGCAGGACTTGCGGGTCGTCGACGCCGGCGACGTCGAGATGCCGCCGGGCGACATCGAGAGGGCGCTCGGCGTGCTCGAGGCCGCGGTCGAGAAGGTGGCGCGGGCGGGCGCGATCCCGGTCGTCCTCGGCGGCGACCACTCCATCGCCTACCCGGACGCGAAGGGCGTGGCCAACGTGCTCGGCCACGGCCGGGTCTCGATGATCCACTTCGACGCGCACGCCGACACCGGCGACATCGAGTTCGGCTCGCTGTGGGGCCACGGCCAGCCGATGCGCCGGCTGATCGAGTCGGGCGCGCTGCGCGGTGACCGGTTCCTCCAGGTGGGGCTGCGCGGCTACTGGCCCGGGCCCGCGACCCTCGACCGGATGGCCGCGGAGAGGATGCGGTCCTACGAGATGACCGAGATCGTCCACCGCGGCCTGACCGAGTGCCTGACCGAGGCCTTCAGGATCGCCACCAACGAGTGCGAGGGCGTCTTCCTCTCCGTCGACATCGACGTGTGCGACCCCGGCCACGCGCCGGGCACGGGCACCCCGGAGCCTGGCGGCCTCACCGCCCGCGAGCTGCTCGACTCCGTACGCCGCATCTGCCTCGAGCTGCCGGTGGTCGGGGTCGACGTGGTGGAGGTCAGCCCGCCCTACGACCACGCCGACATCACCGCCGCCCTCGCCAACCGCGTGGTCCTCGAAGCCCTCTCCGCGATCGCCCGCAAGCGCCGCGACGAGCGCGACGGCACCACCTGGGACCCCGCGCGGCCGCTCCTGGACAGGTAGGGACGCTGGGCTCGTGGGTGAGGGTCTTTCGGACCTGCCGGCGACCCGTGGCCGCACGGGACCGTGGGGTCACCGACGACTCCGGGAGGTCCCTATGCACCAGTACGTCCAGCACGGTTGGTCGCCCGCCGTCTACGCGGCGCTGCTGCTCATCCTCGCCACGCTCGTGGTGGTCGGGATGCTGCTGGCCCTCTTCGAGGTGGGTCGACAGCAGCGCGGCTACAGCGCCAGGCATCACACCGTGAAATGACGAACAGCCCGGTCATCGACCGGGCTGTTACATCTGCGCGCCTGTAGGGATTCGAACCCCAAACCTTCTGATCCGTAGTCAGATGCTCTATCCGTTGAGCTACAGGCGCCCGTCGTTCGCACCAGCGGCGCGAGGACTCGACGAGGATAGCCGACGCCGAGGGAGTGGGCGAAATCAGGGAGCGGGCGCCTCCGCCGGGACCTTCCCCGTGCAGTCGGGACTTCTGCCCCGGTCAGCCACCTGAACGGTGCCCTAGGGTGCAGACACCAGACCGAGAGGCGGGGGACCGCCGCACCCGATGAGAGGCAGCGCGATGGCAGATCTCGAGGCAGTCCTGGACGAAGCAGGACTGACGAACCCCCAGGTCCGTGAGTTCGTGAAGGAGTACGCCGAGCTGACCGGCGCGGAGCACGTCGAGGTGGTCAACGCCTCCGACGACGCCCGGCTCCTCGAGGAGGCCGTCGCCGCCGGCGAGCTGGAGATGGCGGGCGAGGGCCGCTACTACTCGCGCAGCTACTACAAGGACACTGCCCGCTCCGAGGAGCGGACCATCGTCGCGACCAACGACGAGAAGGACAAGGGCGTCTACAACAACTGGCGTCCGGCCTCGGAGATGAAGCCGATGCTGCACGACCGGATGCGCGGAGCGTCGGAGGGCAAGACGATGTACGTCATCCCTTACCTGATGGCGCCCCCCGGCAACGAGCTCGCCCCGTGGGCCGCGGGCGTCGAGCTGACCGACACCCGCACCGTCGTGCTCCACATGATCCGGATGTCGCGCGTCGGCGTGCAGTTCGTCAACGACCTCGAGGACCCGGACTCCTTCGTCCGCGCGGTCCACGTCACCGGTGACCTGGAGCACCTCGGCCAGGGCACCCCCGACGACCAGCGCTACTTCGTGACCGTCGCCGACGAGCGCACGATCCTGCACTTCGGCTCGTCCTACGGCGGCAACGCGCTGCTCGGCAAGATTGCGCACGGCCTGCGGCAGGGGGCGTACGACGGCTGGGCCAGCAAGAAGTTCCTCGCCGAGCAGTACATGCTCATCGGGATCCACGACAAGGAGACGGGGAAGACCTACCACGTCTGCGGCGGCTTCCCGAGCGCCTCCGGCAAGACCAACCTGGCGATGATGGCGGCGCCCGACGCGCTGGGCGACCGCTACCACGTGTCGTTCTACGGCGACGACATCGCCTGGCTGTGGGTCGACCAGGAGACGGGTCGCCTGATGGGCATGAACCCGGAGTACGGCGTCTTCGGCGTCGCCAAGGACACCAACGAGACCACCAACCCCAATGCGCTCTCCTCCATCGCCGAGGGCACGCAGACGATCTTCACCAACGTCGCCTACAACCCCAGCACGGGCGAGGTGTGGTGGGAGGGCAAGACCCCCAAGCCGCCGAGCGACGTGCACGGCTGGCTCGACTGGACCGGCGCGCCGCTGGCCGACCGCAAGGACAACGACACCGCGGCCTGGGCGCACCCCAACAGCCGCTTCACGACCACGCTCGACAACGTGCCCAACATCGCGCCCGACTACGACGAGCCCGCGGGCGTGCCGATCGACGCGATCATCTTCGGCGGCCGCACCCGCGACCGCGAGCCGCTGATCCGCGCGATCACCGACCTCGCCGAGGGCGTCTACGACGGTCTCACGCTCGGCGCGGAGGCGACCTTCGCCGCCGAGGGCGTCGACGGCCAGCTGCGCTACGACCCGATGTCGAACCGGCCGTTCATGGCCTATGGCGAGGGCGACTACGCGCGGCACTACCTCGACGTGGTCGGAGCGGCGAAGGAGCAGCCGATCTTCGCGCACGTCAACTGGTTCCAGCGCGACCCCGAGGACGGCCACTTCCTGTGGCCCGGCTACCGCGACAACCTGCGCCCGCTGCTGTGGCTGCTGCAGCTCAAGAACGGCGAGGTCAAGGGCCGGCGTACGGCCGTGGGCATCCTGCCCGCCGAGGAGGAGCTCGACCTCACCGGGATGGACGTCCCTGCCGAGGACCTCGAGCGGATCCTCACGATCGACAAGGAGCGCTGGCAGCAGGAGATGGGCTTCCGCGAGGAGCACCTGTCCCAGTTCGACCGCATGCCCGAGGAGATCTGGGAGGCCCACCGCCGGGTCGCCGCCGACCTCGACGCCGAGGACTGACACCAGGGCGTCCCACCCGGTTCCCCTACGATGGCCGGGTGCGACGTCTTGTCTCGGGGTCCGCCGCACCAGGCTCCTCCTACCACGACCTGCGGCGAGGCACGCCCGCCGTGGCCGTGCCCTTCGCGGTCGTGGCCCTCATCGGTCTCGTGACCGTGCTGCTGCCGCCTTACGAGAGGCCGTGGTGGGTCGCCGGGCTGGCCGTCCTCAGCCTGGCGTCGGTGGTGCTGGTCTACGTCGCGAGCCAGCGCCGCGAGCAACGCTCGTGGCTCGACCCGCTGGCGGCGTACCTGCTCTTCCCCTATGGAGCGCTGCTCCATGACGCCGCGGGTGCGGGTGCGGGTGGCACGTCGTCCGGGATGACGGTCGTCCTTCTGCTGCCCATCCTGTGGCTTGCCGTCACCGGCACCCGGCGTGAGCTGTGGGTGGCCAGCGGGCTCGCCGTGCTGACGTTCGCCATCCCGATCCTCCTCATCGGCCCGCCCGGCTATGCGCTCGGCGACTGGCGCAGGGCCGTCGTGTGGGCGTCGGTCGCGCTGGTGATCGCGCCTGTGGTCCAGCGCATGGTGCGCGACCTCGATCGGCAGAGCCGCCGCGCGCGCACCGCCAACGAGCGCGTCGAGCGGCTCTTCGAGGACGCCCCGCACGGTGTCGCCCTCCTCGACACGGACGGCACGATCATCCGCGTCAACATCTCGATGGCGGTGCTCGTGGGCCTCGACCCCCCGGACATGGTCGGGCACCGGCTGCGGGACTTCGAGACGCCGGGTGAGGGACGCATCGAGGACCACCTGAGCCGGTTGATGCAGGTCCGCGGGGAGCCGCTCGACACCGAGTGCACGCTGCGCGACTCCGGCGGCAACGACGTCAGCGTCGCCCTCAGCAGCGCCGTGGTGGGCGACCGGGTCATGGGCGAGATCGTGATGGTCAACGTCGTCGACATCTCCGACCGGCGGCGCTACCTCGACCGGCTCGCCCACCTGGCCGACCACGACGTGCTCACCGGGCTGGCCAACCGCCGGCGCTTCGAGGGCGAGCTCGAGCGGCACCTCGACCGGTGCCGTCGCCACGGACCCACCGGCGCCCTGCTCCTGCTCGACCTCGACAACTTCAAGCAGGTCAACGACACGCTCGGCCACAACGCCGGCGACCAGCTGCTCGTCACGATCTCCGGCCTGCTGCGACGCTCGATCCGGAGCACGGACGTGGTGGCCCGGCTCGGGGGTGACGAGTTCGCCATCATGCTCACCGACGGCGACCAGGCCGACGCCCAGCGCGTGGCCGAACTCGTGGTCGAGCGGATCGGCATGCACGCCGCCACCCTCGACGGCGTCGCCCGCCGCGTCACTGCGAGCGTCGGGGCGGTGACCTTCCGGGCGGCGTCCGAGCACGCCGCCGACGTGCTCGCCCTCGCCGACATGACGATGTACGACGCCAAGGAGGCGGGCCGCAACCGCGCCGTCGTACTGCCCGAGGGCGACGCCCGCGGCCCGCGGACCGCGGCGCGGCTCCACTGGCAGAGCCGCATCGAGGCGGCGCTGGCGGAGGACCGCTTCGAGCTGCACCTGCAACCGATCATGAACATCGCCGACGGCCGGATCAGCTCCGCCGAGGTGCTGCTGCGGTTGCGCGACCAGGACGAGCTGGTGCCGCCGTCGCGGTTCGTCTACATCGCCGAGCGCGTCGGGCTGATGCCCCAGGTGGACGCGTGGGTGGTCGACAAGAGCCTCGAGATGCTGGCGCGCCTGCGCCGGGACCACGACCCGGACTTCGAGTTCGAGGTCAACCTGTCCGGCCACTCCATCGGCCACCCCGACATCGAGGGCGCCATCGTCGACGCGCTCGCGCGGCACGGCGTCGACCCGTCGGCGCTGATCCTCGAGATCACCGAGACGGCGGCCGTGGCCGACGTGGCGCTCGCGCGGCTGTTCGCCGAGCGGATGACCGAGCTCGGCTGCGCCTTCGCCCTCGACGACTTCGGTGCCGGGTTCGGTTCCTTCTACTACCTCAAGCACCTGTTCTTCGACTACGTGAAGATCGACGGGGAGTTCGTGGCGCACGTGCACGAGTCGCCGGTCGACCGCACCATCATGCGCTCGATCGTCGGCATCGCCCGCGACCTCGGCAAGCGGACGGTGGCCGAGTTCGTCTCGGAGCCGGAGATCCTGCGGGTGTGCCGGCAGGAGGGCGTCGACTTCGCCCAGGGCTACCTGATCGGCAAGCCGGTGCCGTACGACGAGTTCGTCGCGGCCCACCTCCCGTCCCGCGCGACGAGTCCCCCGAGCGGCTGACAGGCATACCCGGAGGTAGCGAGACCCGCGTCACATGTCTGTGATCGATCCAATATGTGCGTGCATTCACAAGGGCTAGCGTCCGGCGCAAGTCGCCGACAACGAGGCCGCGCGAACCAACCGCGACGCACCCTGAAGGAAACGGTCATGACCGCCACCATCGACACCCAGACGACGCACGGCAGCCAGCCGGCACCGACCACCCACCCCGGCATCCTCGCCTGGGTCGCCGAGGTCGCCGAGCTCACCCAGCCCGAGAGCATCCACTGGTGCACCGGCTCCGACGAGGAGTGGGAGCAGCTGACCCGCTCCCTCGAGGCGACGGGCACGTTCACGCGCCTCAACCCCGACGTGATGCCCAACTCGTTCCACGCCGCCTCCGACCCCACCGACGTGGCCCGGGTCGAGGACCGCACCTACATCTGCTCGGTCGACGAGCGAGACGCCGGTCCCACCAACAACTGGATGGACCCGGAGAAGATGAAGGACCTCATGCGCGGGCTCTACGCCGGCTGCATGCGGGGCCGCACGATGTACGTCATCCCCTTCGTGATGGGCCACGTCGACGCCGAGAAGCCGATGTTCGGCATCGAGATCACCGACTCCGCCTACGTCACCGTCTCGATGCGCGTCATGGCCCGCATGGGCACCGAGGTCCTCGACCGCATCGAGGAGCTCGAGGCCGCCGGCGAGGACCCGCAGTGGGTCCCCGCGCTGCACTCGGTCGGCATGCCGCTCGAGCCCGGCCAGGACGACGTGGCGTGGCCGTGCAACGACACCAAGTACATCGTCCAGTTCCCCGAGGAGCGGATGATCTGGAGCTTCGGCTCGGGCTACGGCGGCAACGCGCTGCTCGGCAAGAAGTGCTACGCGCTGCGCATCGCCTCCGTCATGGCGCGCGACGAGGGCTGGTTGGCCGAGCACATGCTCATCCTCAAGCTCACCTCGCCGCAGGGCGTCACCAAGTACGTCGCCGCGGCCTTCCCGAGCGCGTGCGGCAAGACCAACCTCGCGATGCTCAAGCCCACCATCCCCGGCTGGACCGTCGAGGCCATCGGTGACGACATCGCGTGGATGCGCATCGGCGAGGACGGCCGCCTGTGGGCCGTCAACCCCGAGTTCGGGTTCTTCGGCGTCGCCCCGGGCACCAACGAGCACACCAACCCGCACGCGATGGAGACCATCCGCAAGGGCAACTCGGTCTTCACCAACGTGGCGCTCACCCCTGACGGCAACGTGTGGTGGGAGGGCCTGGAGAACACGCCCGCCGAGGCCACGAGCTGGAAGGGCGAGCCCTGGACGCCGGACAGCGACGAGCTGTCCAGCCACGCCAACAGCCGCTATTGCACCCCGATCAAGCAGTGCTCGATCCTCGCCGACGAGTACGACGACCCGCGCGGCGTGCCGATCGACGCGATCCTCTTCGGTGGCCGTCGCAAGACGACGATCCCGCTGGTGACCGAGGCCCGCGACTGGAACCACGGCACCTTCATGGGCGCGACCCTCTCGTCCGAGACCACCGCGGCCGCGGTCGGCGCGGTCGGCGTGGTGCGCCGCGACCCGATGGCGATGCTGCCCTTCATCGGCTACAACGCCGGCGACTACTTCAACCACTGGGTCTCCATGGGGAAGGACCACGACGCCGCCAAGCTGCCCAAGATGTTCTACGTCAACTGGTTCCGCCGGGGTGCCGACGGCGACTTCCTGTGGCCGGGCTTCGGCGAGAACAGCCGCGTCCTCAAGTGGGTCATCGAGCGCATCGACGGCCAGGCCGCCGCGGTCGAGACCCCGATCGGCCACGTGCCGGCGCCCGGCTCGCTCGACGTCGAGGGCCTCGACCTCACCGACGACCAGCTCGCCCAGGCCCTCGCGGTCGACGTGGAGGAGTGGAAGGCCGAGCTGCCGCAGATCGAGGAGTGGTTCGAGAAGTTCGGCGACGACCTCCCGGCCGTGCTGTGGAGCGAGCTCGACACGCTGAAGGCGCGCCTCGACGCCTGATCTCCCGCTGCGCACCACCGGCCCGTCTCCAGCTCACCCGGAGGCGGGCCGGTTGCGGTTGCGGACGTGGCCGTTGTGGTAGGTGTGGCACGATCCTCACACGGGGCTGGTGGGACAGGAGGTGGGTCATGCCCTTGGGGCAGCACGAACGTGGTCTGTTCGAGGAGCAGGCCGCTCCGCTCTACGAGGAGATCGTGACCTCGGGCGGCATCAGCGCGGCGGACAAGCGCATCACCAGGAGCGGCGAGCTGCACCAGGTCTTCGAGCTGCTGGTCGATGTCGGCCTCGTCACCAAGGGCGAGGACGGCACCCAGTGGCGCGCCGTCGACCCGGCTGCCGTGCAGGCCCAGGTCGTGGCGCCGCTCGGGCAGCAGGGCGCGGAGCTGATCGCCGAGTCCGCCCACTGGGCCCAGGCCTTCAGCACCCTGTCCCACGTCTGGCGCCGCTCGCCCAGCGCGGTCGGCGGCCCGCTGGCCACGATCCGTGGTGTGAGCACGATCGGCAACTTCCTCGACTCGCTGGTCAGCGACGCCGAGGAGGAGCTGCTCACCGCCCAGCCCCAGTACCGCCGCGGCGTCAAGCAGCTCGACGCCGGCGTCGGCACGCGCGACATCGCCGCCCTCAAGCGCGGCGTGAAGATGCGCACGCTCTACCAGCACGCGGCCCGGCGCGGGGCCGACACCCGCAAGTACGTCGCCGCGGTGACCGCCGCCGGCGCCGAGGTCCGCACCCTCGACGAGTTCTTCAACCGGCTCATCGTGGTGGACCGCCGGGTCGCGCTCATCCCGGGCCACGAGGGCCTCGACACGGCGATGGTGATCAACGACCGGTCGATGGTGGGCTACCTGGTCGACATGTTCGAGCGGCACTGGGAGCGGGCGCGTCCCTTCACCAGCAGCGAGACGTCGCTGATGCGCGACATCGCGGCCGAGCAGCGCGCGATGACCATCCGGATGCTCCTCGAGGGCCGGGCCGATCCGGCGGGCGCCAAGCGCCTCGGCGTCAGCCCACGGACCTATGCCGGCTACGTCGCCGACCTCAAGAACGAGTTCGAGGTCGAGACCCGGTTCCAGCTCGGCTACGAGATGGGCAAGCGGGGGATCTCCGGCCGGGAGACCGAGGAACCGGCCGGGAAGTAGCGACCACGGGACACAAGTCGAGGGCAGCAGCTCGACGAGCTGCTGCCCTCGTGCTGGGACGGGCCTGTGGGGGAAGCCGTCCGGACCAGAACTCGTGGGGGGTTGAGGGGTCCGTGTCCCAGCTCTTCACTGCGTGCCCATCATGGCACGAACTGGCTCTAGGGGGCCTTGATCTTCGCGCCCCAGCTGGTGTCGATGCCTGCGTTGGCCGGGCCTGCGCCAAGGCCGACGAATCCGAGTCCGAGCGCGGCCACGAGGGCGGCGGCGGCGATGCGGCGTACTGGGGTCATGGGGTTCCACCTCGATTGTCACGGCGTCACAGGGGATGACCAGTTCATTCTCACCCACGGTCCGGGGTCGCGTCTGCGCGATGCGGTTGCAGTTGTGTGCATTGCAGGTTCCTGCAAATGTACGCACGCTGCTGCTCGGCCCCCTTCCAGCGGAAGGGGGCCGATCGCGGCGGAGGCGGAGGGATTTGAACCCTCGATGGGGTTTTAGCCCCAAACCCGCTTAGCAGGCGGGCGCCATAGACCGGACTAGGCGACGCCTCCATGCCCGAGCAACGCCGGGCGCAGTGAAGGTTACAAGGCGCGACGCGCTCGCGCCGAATCAGGTCACCACTTGCGCAGGCCGTGTCCGCGCTGGAGGTACGCCTGGACGTCGCGCACGAACGCCTCGCGGTCGACCGCGAGCATCTCGACCGGGATCGTGGTCGTACGTCCGTCGCGCAGGCGCAGCACCACCACGGGCGAGTCGGCGACCGTCGTGGTGACCGCGTCCTCGACGTCCTTCCACCGGCCCGAGGCGGCGCCGACGCCGCGGACCCACTGGATCCGGTAGCCCTCGGCGGTGAGCCGGGCGACCCAGCCCTTCTGGCGCCACAGCCACCAGGTGGCGACCAGCAGGAGGAGCGTGAGCCCCACCGGGACGAGCAGGAAGACCGTGTGGAGGTCGACCACGGCGATCAGCACGGTGCTGAGCAGGATCACGACGGCGACCAGGCACAGCACCGCGCCCAGCAGACGCGCCGCGACGGCGGGGGCCAGGCGGTAGACGGTGGTGGTCTCGGTCTCGGTCGTCACGACAGGATTTTCCCACGCGGACCCGGGGGTTGCGGTCCCGGGTGGGCGGCAGCCGGCCGTACGGCGACTCGAGCGGACATATGGCCGCTCGAGTCCACCCATGCCGGGCGTCGATCGACCATATCGAGGTCCCAGTGGGGCGGGTCGACGATCGTCGTTGGGTAGAGTCCCGCGGTGTGCGGCGCCCCGGTGCCGTACGAGGAGGGGTGCCGGAGCGGCCGATCGGAACCGCCTTGAAAGCGGTCGTAGGGAGACCTACCGCGGGTTCGAATCCCGCCCCCTCTGCTGAGCTCCCTCCCTGTAACGCCGGGTTGTGTGATGTACCCACCCCCGTGCATGGGGGTGGGTACAGGGAGTAACCCGGCGTTACAGCGGGACTACGCTCGCCGGGTGACGACCTGGTTCGAGTCCCCCGACGATGCCGCGGCGCGCCTGCGCGGAGCCGGCTACCACACCGACGACGCGACCGCGCTGACGGCGTACCTCGCGGGCGCGCTGGAGAAGCCGCTGCTCATCGAGGGCCCGGCCGGGGTCGGCAAGACCGAGCTCGCCAAGGCGGTGGCGCGGGCGACGGGTGCCGCGCTGGTGCGGCTGCAGTGCTACGAGGGCCTCGACGAGGCGCGGGCGCTCTACGAGTGGAACTACAAGAAGCAGCTGCTCCGGATCCAGGCCAGCGGCGGCGACCAGGCGTGGAGCGAGACCCACGACGACATCTTCACCGAGGATTTCCTCCTCACCCGGCCGCTGCTCAGCGCGATCCGTCGCGACGAGCCGACCGTCCTGCTGGTCGACGAGGTCGACAAGACCGAGGTCGAGGTCGAGGGGCTCCTGCTCGAGGTGCTGAGCGACTTCCAGGTGACCATCCCCGAGCTGGGCACGGTCGTCGCGACGCGTCGCCCGTTCGTGGTGCTGACCTCCAACGCCAGCCGCGAGCTGTCGGAGGCGGTCAAGCGACGCTGCCTGTTCCTGCACCTCGACTACCCCGACGCCGAGCGTGAGCGGGAGATCGTCACCAGCCAGGTGCCCGGCCTGGACGACAAGGTGGTCGCCCAGCTCGTCGACGTCGTCGTACGCCTGCGCGAGCTCGAGCTCAAGAAGGCACCTTCCATCGCGGAGTCCGTCGACTGGGCCCGTACGTTGATCGCACTTCAGATCGGCGACCTCGACGAGGCGACGGTCGCGCGCACCCTCGGCGTGGTGCTCAAGCACGCCTCGGACCAGCGCCGTGCGACCAAGGAGCTCAAGCTGGCCCTCCCATGAGCCTGCTCGACACCCACATCGGCTTCGTGGAGGCGCTGCGCTCCGCGGGCCTGTCGGTGTCGCTGGCCGAGGCACTCGATGCGATCAGCGCCCTGGAGAAGGTGCACTGGCACGACCGTGAGACCGTCCGCGCCGCCTACGCCGCCACGCTGGTCAAGCGCCAGCCACAGCGGGTGACCTTCGACGCGGTCTTCGACATCTACTACCCGCGCCTCATCGGCAGCGGCGTGGCCGGCGAGGACACCGTGCCGGGCGAGGGCGTCGCGGACGCCGGTCCCGAGCTCGAGAGGTTCCGTGAGGCGCTGGCCGAGGCACTGGCTTCTGCTGAGCAGCAGGCCACGGACGGTCGAACCCTGCAGGACCTCGCAGTGGAGGCGGTCGCCCGCTTCGGCGCGATGCCGGGCAGGGGACCCGGCCTGTCGAGTTGGTCGGCGTACACCTCCCTCCAGCGGGTCTCGCCCGCCGACCTGATGGACCGGCTCGTGCAGGGGCTGCTCGGCCAGGGCCTCGACGGCGAGCAGGCGCAGCGGCGGGCAGGGCAGCGGATCGGTGACTTCACCCGCCTCGTCGAGGGCGATGCCCGTCGACGCATCGCCGAGGAGAAGGGCGCGCAGCACGTCGCCGACGTGACCGTCCGGCCCACCATCGACCGGCTCGACTTCACCGCCGCCCGGCGCAGCGACCTCGAGGAGATGCGGCGCGAGATCTACCCGCTCGCGCGGCGACTGGCCGCGCGCCTGACCAAGGAGCAGCACGCGCGGCGTCGCGGGCCCCTCGACGTACGCCGCACGGTGCGGGCGTCGATCGGCACCGGCGGGGTGCCGCTGACCACCCACCACCGGCCCAAGCGACCGCACCGCACGGACCTCGTCGTGCTGTGCGACGTGAGCGGGTCGGTCGCCAACTTCGCCCAGTTCACCCTGCTGCTGGTCTACGCCCTCCGGGAGGCCTTCAGCGGCGTGCGGGCCTTCACGTTCGTCGACGACGTGGTCGAGGTCAGCGACCAGTTCCGCCCCGGGGCCGACGTGGTCGAGGTGATGGAGTCACTGGCGGCGAGCATCTCGCACGCCGCTCTCTGGGGGCGCACCAACTACGGCCGCGCCCTGACCCGTTTCGCCCAGGAGCACGCCGACGCGATCGGACCGAAGTCGTCGCTGCTGGTGCTCGGCGACGCCCGGTCCAACTACAGCGACCTCGCCCTCCCGGTGCTCAGCGACCTGGCCGGGCGCGCGCGTCACGCGTGGTGGCTCAACCCCGAGCACCCGCGGCACTGGGGGACCGGCGACAGCGCCGCCGACCGCTACGGCGAGATCGTGCCGATGGTGGAGTGCCGCAACCTCGCCCAGCTGGGCGAGTTCGTGCACGAGATCGTCTAGCCGCCAGCTCGTCCAGGACTGGCGGCATCCGTCACTCGGGTGGCGACCCTGGCGGCATCCGACAATGCGGATGGCGACCCTGGCGGCATCCGACATACGGATCGCGCATCGGACTGTCGTATGCCGCCACCCGACGTCGGCGGACTGTCGTATGCCGCCACCCGACGAGGCCCAGGGCGGTCAGCCGGCGAGGTAGCCGAGGTCCTGCATCCGGGTGATCTCGGCCCGCAGCTCGGGGTGCTCGGCGCTGTCGGCGGCCCTGGCTCCGGTGACGTAGACGTGGCTGCCGCCGGAGTCGCCGCCGTCGAAGACCACGGTGAGCCGGTTGGTGGTGCGGGCGTTGATCAGCGAGCCGAGCAGCGCGACCGGGTCACCGCGGTCCTCCAGCGACAGCACCCGCGTGCCTGCGGGGATCCGGGGCACCTGGGCCGACGGAGCGCCCGCGGTCACCACCTGGTCGACGACGAACCGCGACGAGGTCGCGGTCGCGGCGATCTCGGCGGCCACGGTGCCGCCGGCGGCCGAGCCGACGAGCATGACGCGGGCGTCGTCCTCGGTGACCACCTTCTCGATGGCGCGGATCACCTGGG
Source organism: Nocardioides sp. N13(2025) (assembly GCF_051912545.1). Lineage (GTDB taxonomy): Bacteria > Actinomycetota > Actinomycetes > Propionibacteriales > Nocardioidaceae > Nocardioides. The sequence continues at coordinate 3,823,304 of NZ_CP196809.1, forward strand.
CGGCCGCCGTGGTCGGGTCGGCGCCGACGAGGCGCAGGCGTGCGGGGTCTGCACCCAGGGTGCCGGGGAGGTAGGCGATGTAGCGGCCGGTGCCGACCCGCTGGACGCTGATCCTGCTGTCCTCCGCGAGGAGGTTGGCCATGAGCTCCTCGAGCGAGCGCGGGGCGTCGGCCGACCTCGCGCTGGCCTCGGTCGCCTGCTCGTCGGTCTCCACGAACGAGCCTGCGGAGTCGCGGAAGGCCGACACGGCGTCGGTCGGGAACGGCTCGACGCCGATCGCCCGCAGGCCTCCGCGCGCCGCATGGGCCCCCTGGTCGGAGGCGAGCCCGCCCACGGTGAGCAGCGAGCGCATCTGCAGACCGTCGAGCAGCCCGCCGCCGCCGGACATGTGGTCCATCAGCTCGGGGTTGTTCTCGGCGAGCTCGCTCAGGTAGGCGGTGACGTCGTCGCGGTCCAGCGCGTCTGTCTCGATCAGGCCGGCGCTGACGATCGCGCCGCCCAGCGCGACCTCGGGAGCGAGGTAGCCGATGGCCCGACCGGCGATGGAGCCGAGCGTCTTGTAGGCCGCCTGCTGGAGCTCGTCGATCCAGCGGTAGGTCAGCACCGTGGCACGTACGACGAGCGCGTCGGCGTCGAGCTCGACCGAGCGGGCCAGCAGCCCGTGCGTGCCGGTCGTCGCCGCGCGGATGTCCTCCTCGGCCTGGCCCCACGTGGCCTTCGACAGCTCGGCGGTGTCCACGACGTCGTCGTCGCCGAGGATCTCGACGCCGAGCCGGGCCCGGGCGCGCATGTCACTGCCCGAGGAGTCGAAGAGGTCGGCCAGCGCCAGCATCTGGTCGTACTTGTCGGATGCCACCGACGCCGACGAGTCGTCGGGGGAGTCGGCGCCGTGGGTGCGCGGGATGTCCAGGTCGCTCATGTCGGGGCGTCCTCTCGGATCGTGACCTGTGCCAGGACCGGGGCGAGCTCGGTCGCGAGGGCGTCGTGGTCGACGCGGGCGACGGCGACGCGGGCGCCGTCGTCGTGGCGTGGTGTCAGCGAGTGCCACCCGTCCTTGAGCAGCACCCACGACACGACGCCGACCGAGGTGGTGGCCCGTTCGGAGACCTCGGCGGCCAGGATGCGCAGCCGGCCACGGCCCTCGGAGTGGACGGCGGAGAGGACGGCTGCCGCTTCGGCGTCACCGAGGTCGGCTCCGTCGGCGCGGACCGCGTCCCCCGCCTGGCCGATGAGCACGGGGACGAGATCGGCGCGGCCCGAGCGCAGGGCCTCGCCGATCGTGTCGGCCAGGGCATAGGGGACGTCGAGCAGCGCGGGGACCTGCGAGGTCTCGAGCGGCAGGTCCTCGGGGACCGCGGCGACCCGCGCCAGCTCGGTGGTCCACTGGTCGACGGGGAACCACGCCAGCTCGAAGACGATGCCGTCGCAGGTCGACAGGCTCGCGACCGCGTTGCCGTCCTGCCGGTGCCAGGCCTTCACCTGGGTGGCGCCGGCGGCGACGTCGATGTCGAGCGCGAGGCGAGGTGTGGCCAGCAGCCCGACCGCCCCGATGATCCCGGGGTCCGCCCCCTCGTCGGTGAGCAGGCCTCGGCGGCGCAGTGTCCCGTGTGGGTCGTGCAGGGCGCCGATCGCGTCGGCGTAGGCGGAGTCCTCCACGGACCCGCGGCTCTGGCCCAGACGTCCGGACAGGCCCCCCGTCCCTTCGGGCGTGCCGGTGCCGGAGGCGTCGTCGTCGTGGACGTCGAAGGGGAGGGGTGCCCCGCCGGCCAGCTCGGCGACCAGGCGCAGCTCCGGCAGGGTGAGCGCGAGGCGTCGGGCCATGGCGTCGAGGATGTTCGCGGGCGGAGCGGGCGGTGTGGTCAGGTCGACGGTCACCATGTCAGAGTCCCGGGAGGTCGACGGTCAACCAGTCCTGGTGACCGGGCGGAGGAGGGTCGAAGGCCAGCAGCGCGGCGTCGGTCTCGTCGGGCTGCGCACCCTCACCGGTCGCGCTCGCCCGGGTGCGGGCGTCCTCGACCAGGGTCGTGGCCTTGTGCGCGCGCGTGTCGATGGCCTCCTTGAGCGTGTCGACCTCCCCGAGGTGCGTGGCCAGCGACTCGGCCGCCGTCTCGTGGTGCGCGGCGGCGGCACGCAGGTGGTCGGCGCGTTCCTTGATGCGCTCACGCATCGCGTCGGCGGCCTTGCCGTGCCACGGGACGGCCTCCGCCTGGGAGACCAGGCGGGCGGCGAGGGCCCGGATGTCGCCGCTCTGCTCGCGCAGCTGTGCGACCCGTTTGCGGCCGGCGGCGGTGTCGCCGTACATCGATCACACCCTTTCGTCGGGCACCGCCTACCCGGGAGACGCGGTGCTCAAACGTCCGGGCGACCGAATCCGCCTCGTCGCGACCGCGTCCCGTCGTGCTGGAACCCGGCGGTCGGCGAGCGTCCCCACCGATAGGATCAGGCCAGTCCTGACCTGCCGATGCCGACCACCGAGAGGTGCGATGACGTTCGACGTCCACCAGCTCGACGCGTTCGTGCTGGTCGGGGCGGTCGTGACGCTGGCGGCGATCCTCGCCGTACGGGTCTCGGCGGGCGTGGGCCTGCCCTCGCTGCTGATCTACCTGCTCATCGGCGTGCTGCTCGGCGAGGCCGGCCCGTTCGCGATCCCCTTCGAGGACGCCCAGCTCGCCCACGCGCTCGGCTTCGGGGCGCTGGCGATCATCCTGGCCGAAGGTGGTCTCACCACCGACTGGCGCCAGATGAGGTCCAGCATCAGGCTGGGCCTGTCGTTGTCGACGCTCGGGGTGGCGGTCTCCGTCGCCGTCGTGGCCGTGGGCGCGCACTTCCTGCTCGGCCTGCCGTGGGAGCTCGCGATCCTGCTCGGCGCCATCTGCTCGCCCACCGACGCCGCGGCGGTGTTCTCGGTGCTCCGCGCCCTCCCGCTGCCCAAGCGGCTGACGGGTGCGCTCGAGGCCGAGTCCGGGCTCAACGACGCCCCCACGGTCGTGCTCGTCGGCATCATCTCGACCGGCGCTGCCGGGGAGTCGGGGGTGTTCGAGACCGCGGGCATCATCGTCTTCGAGCTCCTCGCCGGTGCCCTGGTCGGCGTGGTCTGCGGCGTCGCGGGGGCCTGGATCATGCGGCGGGCGGCGCTGCCGTCCTCCGGCCTCTACCCGCTCGCGGTGATGTCGCTGGCGTTCACCGCGTACGGCGCAGCGGCCGCGTTGCACGCCTCCGGGTTCGCCGCGATCTACGTCGCCGCCCTCATCCTCGGCAACAGCGAGCTGCCGCACCGGGTGGCGACCCGGTCGTTCGCCGAGGGGGTCGCCTGGCTGGCGCAGATCGGGCTGTTCGTCATGCTCGGCCTGCTGCTCTCGCCGGGCCGCATCGACCTCGACACCGTCGTCCAGGCGCTGGTCACCGGGCTCGTCCTCACGGTGGTCGCCCGCCCGTTGTCCGTGCTGGCCAGCAGCCTCGTCCAGCCGATGGCGCTGCGCGACCTCGGCTTCATCTCGTGGGCCGGCCTGCGCGGTGCGGTCCCGATCGTGCTCGCCACCATCCCCCTGGCCGAGGGTGTCGACGGGGCCGACGACCTCTTCGACATCGTCTTCGTGATGGTCGTGGTCTACACGCTGCTCACCGGCCCGACCCTGCCCTGGGTCGCGGGCCGGTTGGGGGTCGCGCGACGCTCCGAGCCGCGTGGGCTGGACGTGGAGGCGGCTCCCCTCGACAAGGTCGCCGCGGACCTGCTCCAGGTCACGATCGCGCCCACGTCGAAGATGCACGGCGTCGAGGTCGGTGAGCTGCGGCTGCCGCAGGGCGCCTCGGTCTCGCTGGTGATCCGCGCGGGCAGCTCGCTGGTGCCGGAACGACGTACGGTCCTGCGCTCGGGCGACGACCTGCTGGTGGTCACCCCGCGCAAGGTGCGCGAGGCGACGGAGGCGCGGCTGCGGCAGGTCTCGGCCAACGGCCGCCTCGCCCAGTGGCTGGGGGACCCGCACCGGCCCGACCGCGACTGAGCAGCCCGCCAGCCGCCCGGCTCACTCGGAGCCGGTGGCCTTGCAGAACGTCGCGTCGGCCTCGGCGAGCACCGACTCGACCTGCTTCTTCTTGAGGGTCTTGAACTTCTCGCCGACGACGACCACCACGCCGACGCCGATCGCCTCACCGGGGACGACCTTCGCCTTCTTGAACTGCTGCTGGACGAGGGCGACAGCGGGGTTGGTGGGGTCGTCGGCCCAGATCTGGGTGGTCGCGGCGGGGGTGGGGGAGTCCCCGACGTCGCCGGTGACGAAGCCGCGCTCGGCGAGCTGTGCGCTGGTGGCCCCGGCGAGCCCGCTGCGCTTGCTGCCGTTGAACACGCTGACCACGACCTGGTCGCGGCGCACCTCGCTGCCGGCGGAGACCGTCGTGTCCTCGCAGATGGCCACCGGCTCGTCCTCGGGGAACGGCTCGGTCAGCGCCGACCACCCCCAGACGGCCGCGACGAGCACCAGCAGCGTGAGGACGCCCAGGGTGACCGCGGTCCTGAGCCCAGCGCTCACTGGTCGTCCGCCTGGTGGATCCGGGCGTGCAGCACGCTGCGCTGCTGGAGCGCGGCCCGGAGCGCGCGGTGGAGGCCGTCCTCGAGGTAGAGGTCGCCCTTCCACTCGACGACGTGGGCGAAGAGGTCGCCGTAGAACGTGGAGTCCTCGTCGAGCAGCGTGTCGAGGTGGAGCGTGTCCTTGGTGGTCACCAGCTCATCGAGCCGTACCTGGCGCGGAGGCAGCTCGGCCCACGTGCGCGAGGTCAGTCCGTGGTCGGGGTAGGGCCGGCCGACGCCCACCCGCTTGAAGATCACGCCGGTGATCATAACGACGCCCTCGTCGAGGCTCCCCCGGGCTGACTAGTCTCCCCGTATGACCGAGACCCCTGAGGCACAGCCGGCGGCCAGCGACCCGATCTCCGAGGCGGTCGCGCCGGGCTACCGGTTCGAGGGCCCCGCGCTCGAGCTCGGCGGGCTGATGCTCGACGCCGACAACCTCAGCGACGTCCACATCAAGATCCCCCTCGGCATGCTCAACCGGCACGGCCTCGTCGCCGGCGCGACCGGCACGGGCAAGACCAAGACCCTCCAGCTGCTGGCCGAGCAGCTCAGCGCCAACGGCGTACCCGTCTTCGCCGCCGACATCAAGGGCGACCTGTCCGGGCTGAGCGTCCCCGGCGAGAGCAGCGACAAGCTCACGGCCCGCACCGCGAGCGTCGGCCAGCAGTGGACGGCGACCGGCTTCCCGACGGAGTTCTACGCGATCGGCGGGCAGGGCATCGGCGTACCCGTGCGGGTCACGATGACGGCCTTCGGCCCGACCCTGCTGGCCAAGGTGCTCGGCCTCAACGAGACCCAGGAGTCGTCGCTGGGGCTCGTCTTCTACTACTGCGACAAGAACGGGTTGCCGCTGCTCGACCTGTCCGACCTGCGCGCGGTGCTGCAGTACCTCACCGGCGACGAGGCCGGGAAGGCCGAGCTCAAGGGCATCGGCGGCCTGTCGCCCCAGACGGCCGGGGTGATCCTGCGCGAGCTGATCTCGTTCGAGGCGCAGGGCGCCGACGTCTTCTTCGGTGAGCCCGAGTTCGAGACCAAGGACTTCCTCCGGACCACCGACGACGGTCGCGGGGTGATCAGCCTGCTCGAGCTGCCCAACCTCCAGGACCGTCCGGCGCTCTTCTCGACGTTCCTCATGTGGCTGCTCGCGGACCTCTTCCACGACCTGCCGGAGGAGGGCGACCTCGACAAGCCCAAGCTGGTCTTCTTCTTCGACGAGGCGCACCTGCTCTTCAACGACGCCTCCGACGCCTTCCTCGACCAGATCGCCCAGACGGTGCGGCTGATCCGCTCCAAGGGCGTCGGCGTCTTCTTCGTGACGCAGTCGCCCACCGACGTACCCGACGAGGTCCTCGCCCAGCTCGGCTCGCGCGTCCAGCACCAGCTCCGCGCGCACACGCCCAACGACGCCAAGGCGCTCAAGGCGACCGTCAACACCTACCCCAACAGCGCGTACGACGACCTCGGCGAGGTCATCACCTCGCTCGGGATCGGCGAGGCGATCGTGACGGTGATGAACGAGCGTGGCGCGCCGACACCGGTCGCCTGGACCCGCCTGCGCGCACCCGAGTCCCTGATGGACGCGGCCGAGCCCTCGGCGATGGAGGCGGTGGTCAAGGCCTCGCCGCTCACCGCGAAGTACGCCGAGTCGCTCGACCGCGAGTCCGCCCGCGAGCTGCTCGCCGAGAAGCTCGAGGAGGGCGCGCGCAAGGCCGCCGAGGACGCCCGGATCAAGGAGATGGCCCGCGAGCAGAAGAACGAGCGGGTCACCGAGAAAGCCTCCAAGCCGGTCAAGGAGAAGGACTCCATGGTCGAGACGGTCGTGAAGTCCACCGCGTTCAAGGACTTCATGCGCACCGCGGCCCGCGAGATCGCGCGGGGGATGTTCAACAGCGGCCGCCGCTGAGCTCCTCGCCCTGGTCGTGGGCCGCTGCCGCCAGGGTGGCGGCATCCGACATGCCGCGGCCGCCAGGGTGGCGGCATGTGACAGGTTCCCGGTCGATTGGCGTGTCGTGTGCCGCCAGGGAGCGGATGGCGGATGTCGTATGCCGCCACCCCCGGGCGAGGGACTGCCCGAGGAGCGGCACCCGCTCACATGGTCGGGTCGAGCCAGGCCAGCTGGGCGGCCTCGGTGCCGCGGTCGCGGGTGACGATGCGGGCGCGGCCCTCGGGGGCGGGCTGCGGGCGGATGTTGCCGATGAGCACACCCTCGTCGCGCGGGCCGGAGAGCATGACGCCGGGCATCGCGAGGTCGCGCAGCGACTGGATGACGGGCTCGTAGAGCGCGCGGGAGGCACCACCCGTGCGTCGCGCCACCACGACGTGCAGGCCGACGTCGCGGGCCTGCGCCATCAGCGGCTGGAGCGACGAGACGGGTGAGGACTGCGCGGTGGCGACCAGGTCGTAGTCGTCGACCACCACGAAGACCTCGGCACCGGTCCACCACGAGCGGTTGCGCAGCTGGTCGGGCGTGACGTCCGGCCCGGGGATGCGGCCCTCGAGGTAGGTGGCGATGTCCTTGAGCGTCGGCGTCGCCTGGGTGGCGGAGGTGAGGTAGTTGAGGAGGTACTCGTCGGGGACCTCGCCGAGCAGCGAGCGCCGGTAGTCGACGAGCACGATCTGCGCCTCCTTGGGCGTGCGCGTGCGCATGACCTCGTGGACGTACGCCCGCAGCAGGGCGCTCTTGCCCGACTGGCCGTCGCCGAAGACGAGCATGTGCGGCTCGCTGTCGACGTCGAGGCCGACCGGGGCGAGCTCCTTCTCGTTGATGCCGAGCAGGATGTGGCGCTCCGGCACCTGCCGGCGCACCGCGTCCTCGCGGATCGCCTCGAGGGTGACCTTCTCCGGCAGCAGGCGCAGCTTGGGGCCTTGCGGGCCCTTCCACGCCGCGACCATCCGGTCGATGAGGTCGTCGACGCCGTCGCCGAGGGTGTCCGCGTCGCCGTTGCCGTCGATGCGCGGCAGCGCGCCGAGGAAGTGCAGCTTGGAGGGGACGAGGCCTCGACCCGGTCGCCCGACCGGGACCAGCGCGGCGACCTTGCGGTCGACCTCGGAGTCGAGCGGGTCGCCGAGGCGCAGCTCGAGCTTGGAGCCGAAGACGTCGCGCATGGCGGCGCGGTAGTCGGCCCAGCGCGTGGAGGCGGTGACGATGTGGAGACCGAAGGTCAGGCCGCGCGCGGCCAGCTGCTGGATCTCCATCTCGAGGTCGTCGAACTCCGCGCGCAGCGTGCTCCACCCGTCGATGACCAGGAACACGTCGCCCCAGCCGTCGTCGGCGCGGCCCTGCGCGCGGCGCGAGCGGTAGGTCTCGATCGAGTCGATGCCGTTCTCGCGGAAATAGGCCTCGCGCCGGTCGACGATGCCCTCGACCTCCGCCATCACCCGGCGTACGACGTCGGGCTCCGAGCGGGTCGCGACACCCGAGACGTGCGGGAGGCGGGTGAGCGGCGCGAACGTCCCGCCGCCGAAGTCGAGCACGAAGAACTGTGACTCCAGCGGGGTGGTCACGAGCGCCATGCTGGTGACGATGCTGCGCAGGAGGGTGCTCTTGCCCGAGCGCGGACCACCCACGACGGCGACGTGGCCGGCGGCGCCGGTGAGGTTGAGCGTCATCGTGTCGCGGCGCTGCTCGCGCGGACGGTCGACCGTGCCGAGGGGGATGACCAGCCCCGGCACCTGGCGCCACTGCTGCGACGTGAGGCCGAGCTCGGGGTGCTCGGCGAGGTCGGGCATGAGCTCGTCGAGGGTGTCGGGGACGTCGAGCGGCGGCAGCCACACCTGGTGGGCCGCCGGGCCCTTGCCGATCATCCGCTGCACCGCGACGTCGAGGAGCGAGGGCTGCTCGCCCTGCTGCGGCTGGGGCGCCACCACCTCGCGGCTCTCGTCGGCGGTCGGCTCGAGCGCCTGCACCTCGGAGATCGTGAAGGGCAGGATGCCGCGGATCGCGCCGCCCTCGTCGCGGGTGACGCGGGTGCGGCTCGACGGGGGCCCCGAGACGTACGCCGCCTTGAACCGCAGCAGCGTGGACTGGTCGGGCTTGAGGTAGCCGAGGCCGGGGACGGCGGGCAGCTCGTAGGCGTCCGGGACACCGAGGACCGCACGGGACTCGCCCGCCGAGAAGGTGCGGAGGCCGACCCGGTAGGAGAGGTGCGACTCCAGGCCGCGCAGGCGGCCCTCCTCGAGGCGCTGCGAGGCGAGCAGCAGGTGCAGGCCGAGCGAGCGGCCCAGACGGCCGATGGCGACGAAGAGGTCGATGAACTCCGGCTTGGCCGAGAGCATCTCGGAGAATTCGTCGACGACGATGAACAGCGACGGCATCGGCTCGAGGGGCTCGCCGTTGGCGCGCGCCTTCTCGTAGTCGCGGACCGAGGCGTAGTTGCCCGCGTCGCGCAGCAGCTCCTGGCGGCGCGTCATCTCGCCCGAGAGCGCGTCCTGCATGCGGTCGACGAGGGTGAGCTCGTTGGCCAGGTTGGTGATGACCGCCGAGACGTGCGGCATGTCGGCCATGCCGGCGAAGGTCGCGCCGCCCTTGAAGTCGACGAGCACGAGGTTGAGCTGCTCGGAGGAGTGCGTCATGACGAGGCCGAGCACCAGCGTGCGGAGGAACTCCGACTTGCCGGAGCCGGTCGCGCCGATCACCAGCCCGTGCGGACCCATGCCCTGCTGGGCGGACTCCTTGATGTCGAGATGGATCAGGCCGCCGGAGTCGCCGATGCCGATCGGCACGCGCAGCCGGTCGCGAGCCGGGCGCGGGCGCCAGGCGGTCGCGGGGTCGTAGGTGAAGATGTCGCCGAGCCCGAGGAGGTCCATGTGGTCGGGCGTGGTCGAGGTGATGTCGACGGCCCCGCCGGCCGAGGCGGACTCCGCGCTCGCGGTCTTGAGCGGCGCGATGCGTCGGGCGAAGGCCTCGGCGGTCGCGAGGTCGCACTGGTCGGCCAGCGCCTTGATCGGCTCGCCCCGTAGGCGCAGCGCGCGCACCGGGCGCTTGCCCAGCTCATCGGGGGCGTCGGCGAACTCGAGTCGCAGGCGGGTGGAGTCCTCGAGCTCGTCCCACCGGCTCGGGAGGTCGAGCAGGGTCACGCCGTGGAGGCCGTCGGGCGGGACGATGTGGTTGCCGGGCGGCAGGTGGCCTCCGTCGATCACCAGCAGGATGTGCGGGGTCGCGGCGCGCTCGTCGGCGCCGAAGCGCGGCCGGTCGCTGAGATCGGGCGGGAGCAGGCTGCCGAGGTCGTCGAGCGAGGTGGAGACCAGGCGCATCGGGCCGACGGCGTCGGCCTCGCGGGTGCTCTGGGCGTGGGGGAGCCACTTGACCCAGTCCCAGTGGGTGAGGTTCTGCTCGGAGCTGAGCACCGCGACGATGAGCTGGTCGGGGTTCTGGAAGGCGGTCGCCGAGCAGATCATCGCCCGCGCGGTGGAGCGCACCTCCTCCGCGTCGCCGCACAGCTCGATGCGGTCGAAGGCCCGCAGGTCGATGGACGCCGGCAGGTGGGGCTGGAGCCGGTGCACGACCAGGAGCCGGTGCAGGGCCGACGCCGCGGCCGGGTCGACCTGGTCGACGGGTGCGCTCTCCGGCGGCACCAGGTCGAGCGACAGCGGCTGCGAGCAGAGGCCGTAGCGCACGTGCAGGAAGTTGTCGTCAGAGGCGGTGTGCTCCCACAGCCGGGTCCGGTCCTCGGCGAGGGAGGGGAGGGCCGCGGGCTCGGGGTGGTGCCAGTTGAGCGCCCGCCGCTGCTGGTCGGCCGCGTCGCGCGCCACCTTGCGGATGTTGCTGAGGTAGCGGAGGTACTCGGTCCGCGAGCCGGTGACCTGCTGGGCCCGCTGCTTACGCTGCCGGTCGATCTGGACGACGATGAAGCCCAGCGTGGCGAAGAGGAACATGCCGGCCGCCAGGAAGCTGCGGCCGCGGTTGGCCCCGCCGCCCATGGTGGCCACCAGCACGATCGAGCCGAGGCTGCCGAGCATCGGGATGGCGTTCATCAGGACGCCGCTCGCGCCCTCGCCCTCCTGCAGCTCCGGCGGGGGCTGCAGGACGATCTGGCCGCCGGGCATCTCGGGCTCGTCGAGCCTCTGGCCGCCACGCAGTGTCGTGCTCACGCATCCCCCGTTGCCTCACCCGATGAAGTCGCGACGATGATAGGTGCTCCGCTGCCGGCCGCCACTGCGACTACTCTCCAGCGGAGAAGCGCTCGATGCACGCGAAGGGGGAATCCGTGTCGGACGTCGCGATGCCCGGCTCTGCCGACGCGACCATCGCCGTGAGCATCCACGGCCCCGCCGGGGTTCTCGACCTCGTCGTGCCTGCCGGCGCGACCTCCGTCGACGTCGCCCGCGAGTACGCCAGGCAGGCGCAGCTCTCCGGCATCCCGCTGCTGCAGACCGCGGTCGGCGAGCGGCTCAACGCCGCCGTCGCCCTGGGTGAGGCCGGCGTGCAGCCCGGCGACGTGCTCGTCGCGACCAGCGGGGTGCACCGCCCCCGCAGGGTCACGCTGCTCCAGGCCGCCAAGAATGCACCCGAGAGCCCGCAGCTCGCGTCGATGATCGCGACGATCGCCGCCCTGTTCGCCGCCCTGGCCGCCTGGTACGCCGGTCGCGCCGGGGAGGACACGGTCCGCACCGTCGCGGTCGGGGTGCTGCTGGCCTGCGCCCTCGGCGGCGTGCTTCCGGTCGGACGCCACACACGCCAGCGCGCCGCCGCGGCTCCGGCCTTCGCAGCCGCGGCTGCCTTCGCGGCGCTCTACGAGCCCGGCGCCCACCTGCTGCCCGCGATCCTCGGGGCGGCGGGGATCTCCGCCGCCGTGGTCGCCGGCATCGGCCGTGCCCTCGCCACCGACGGCGACGAGACGAGCACCGTCTGGATCGCCGGCGGTCTCACGGTGTTCGCCTGCTGCGCCCTCCCGGCGTTCCTCGGCTGGGACGCGCGGGTCGCGTGGACCCTGCTGGTCCTCGGCTCGATGATGGCGGCCCGCTTCGCACCCTCGCTCGCCATCGACGTACCCGACGAGGCGCTGCTCGACCTCGACCGGCTGGCGGTCACCGCCTGGTCGGCGCGCGACAGCCAGCGGGCCGGGCGGCGCGGCCGGATCGTCGTCGGTGCCGACGCGATGCAGCGCATGGTCCACCGGGCCTCGCGCATCGTGACCGGTGCCTCGGTCGCCATCCTGGTCACCGTCGCGATCGCCAGCCCGCTGCTGCTCCGCAGCGCCACCATCGACCTCGACCGGATCGGGGCGCGGTGCCTGGTCCTCTTCGCAGGGTGCTCGCTGCTCCTGGCCGCGCGCTCCTACCGCCACGCCACCGCGCGAGCACTCCTGCGACTGGCCGGGCTGAGCGCCCTTGGCGCCCTGGCCGTGCACCTGGTCGCCGGTCCGGGTGCCCCGCTGGTCGACTCCTTCTTCTACGTGGTCGTCGGCCTCGGGGTCGTCGCCCTCGCCGCCGCGGTGGCGACCGGCCGCGGCTGGAGGTCGGTCTGGTGGTCGCGGCGCGCCGAGGTCGCGGAGTCGTCGTGCGGGAGCCTCGCGTTCGCGTCGGCGGTGGTCGCGGCAGGCGTGTTCCGGCGCCTGTGGGAAATCACCTCGTGAGGTTTAGCCCCGATCTCGTCGGGTAGATGCCCGTCAGCGCGGGGGGCCGGGACGTCTCCCCGAGCACCGGATCACCACCATCGGGTGGATCACTCACAACAAGGAACTCGGTCGGTTCGACCGCCGGGGGAAAAGGATCGACCATGAGCGAGTTGTACGGCCAGACAGAGAAGGCCCTCTCCAAGGGCGCCGACTTCGTCGACCAGGCCCGCGGAGACGTCAAGAACAAGTGCGGCGTCCTCTCCGGCAACATCCAGACCATGATGGGCGGATGGGGCGGCCAGGGTGCCACCGCGTTCAACAACCTGATGATCGCGTGGGACCAGAAGCAGGAGACGATCCTCAAGGCTCTCGACCAGCTCTCCGCGTCGATGAAGGAGACCGAGCGCGACAACGTCTCGACCGACGAGAACCAGTCCGCCACCCACGCCAACCTCCAGGGCCGCCTCGGCTGACGCCGGGCACCCCACCAGACACAGGAGATCATGATGAGCTTCGACGGAATCAAGGTCCAGCACGGCCACCTCGACGCCGGTGCCGCCGACGTGATGAAGGCGGCCAAGGACATCGAGGCGCGCCTCACCCAGCTCGAGAACGAGCTCAACCCGCTGAAGTCGGACTGGAACGGTAACGCCAAGATGGCCTACGACCAGGCCAAGGCGAAGTGGGACCAGGCGATGTCCGAGATGACCCTCCTGCTCCAGCAGGCCAGCCAGGGTGTCGACGCGTCCAACGCCGAATACAAGGCTGCTGACGCGCGCGGCGCCAACCGCTTCTGAACGCCACGCACTGCCGAGGCCGGTCGTCCCCAGGGGGATGACCGGCCTCGGACCATTTCCCGCGCGGCCGTCGCCTAGGCTGCACTCCGTTCAGTGCCCCTGCCCCTCGGGTGGGTGCAGGAAGCACATTCAGGGGGAACACCAATGAGTCAGGGGTCCTCGGTCGCCTCGGGCCTGGTCCGGGTGACCATCGCCTCGGGGTCGCGGCGGGTAGATCTGGTGCTGCCGGGGGCCATCCCGGTCGCCGAGCTCGTCCCCGAGCTGGCCCGCTCCGTCGGCCTGCTCGACGCCTCCACCGTCTACGGCGGCTACCGCCTGGTGACGCAGGACGGTCGGAGCCTCGCCGACAACGCCGGCCTGACGATGCAGGGCATCGAGGACGGCGGGCTGCTGACCGTCACCGCCGGCGTCGACGACAAGGCGCCCCGCGTGTACGACGACGTCGTCGAGGCGATGGCCGACGTCGTCGAGAACGAGCTCAAGCCCTGGGAGCCGGCGGCAGGCCGTCGTACGGCACTGGGCGCGGGCAGCATCCTGCTCGGCCTCGGCGCCCTGGCCCTGCTGCTGCAGGGCGAGAGCCTGCTCGGCGGGGTGGCCGCCGCGGTGATCGCCGGCCTGCTCGTGGTGGGCGGCGTGGTGCTGGCGCGGGCGCAGGACGAGCCCGAGGCCGGTGTGGTCGTCTCCCTGCTGGCGGCCCTCTACGCCGGCGTGGCCGGGCTGCTCCTCGCGCCCGGCGACCTGCCCGGCTGGAGCTGGCCCCTCGACGACGCGTTCTTCACCGACCCGCTGCTCTTCGCCGGGCTCGGGATCCTCGCCATGGGCGTGGTGGCCGTGGTGGGCCTGCAGGACGGGCGTCCGCTGGTGATCCCGGCGATCGTGGTCGGCGCGGTCCTGGTGGCCAGCTCGGTGCTGATCCGCGTCGCCTCGCTCGAGCCCGGCCCCGTCTACACCGTGCTGATGACCCTCGTCGTGCTGGCCGGCAGCATCTTCCCGTGGCTCGCCCTCGGGGTCACCGGCACCAACGTCGACCAGCTCTACTCGCTGCACGACATCACGGCCGACCCCGACGAGATCGACCCCGAGGAGGTCGCCGACGACGCGCGCGTGGGCCACGAGATCCTCCTCGCGGTCTCGGCCACCGTCGGCACCCTGCTGGTGCTCTTCGCCCCCTTCGCCGTCGGCCGCGGTGTCTTCGGCACGGTGCTGGCGGGGATCTGCTGCCTGGCCGTCATGTTCCGCACCCGGCAGTACCGCACCGGCGCCGAGGTGCTGGCCGGCCTCACCTCCGGGATCCTCGGCCTGGTGTCGGTGGCAGTCTCGATGCTGCTGATCCACGACGGGTGGCGCGCCGGCGCCGCGATCGGGCTGGCGGGCGTCGGTGCCGCGCTGCTCGCGCTGACGCTGGTGCCGGCCTCGGCCTCGGTGCGCCGCGGCCGGATGGGCGACATCGTCGAGACGTTCACGTTGCTGGCGCTCCTGCCCCTCATGGTCCTGGCCGCCGGCTTCGTCTCCGCCGTGGCGGGCTGAGCCGATGGCGACCAAGAAGGACCTCGTCGAGGCGCACGCCTTCAGCCGGCGCCGCCTGGTGACGGCGTTCGTCTCCGGCGCCCCCGGCGGCCGCGAGGTCGAGCCGGTGCGTCCCGGCCGGGTGCTGATCGGCGGCGTCGCGCTGTCCGTGCTGCTCCTCGCGGGCGCGGCGATCGCCGGGTTCCTGCTCGGCCGGCCGCCGGCCCAGTGGCTCGACGAGGGCAGCTTCGTCATCTCCAAGGACACCGGTGAGCAGTACGTCGTCCTGCGCGGCGGCGACGACCCGCTCCTGCAGCGGGTGCCCAACTACGTCTCGGCCCAGCTGCTGCTCCAGCGCGCGGACCTGACGCCCTTCACCGTGCGCGACAAGTACATCCGCACCGTCCAGCTCGGGGAGGACCTCGGCATCGAGGGCGCCCCGGCCGGGCTGCCGTCGGCCGACGAGCTCGTCGACGACGGCTGGACCGCGTGCACCGGGTCCGGCGTCGGCATCAAGGTCGCGGTCCAGGAGAAGCCCACGGTGGACGACCTCACCGGGTCGGCCTTCCTGGTCTCCACCAAGGGCCAGGAGTGGCTGATCGCGACGGCCCCCGACCTCGGTGGCCGGCCGGGGCGGGCCTACCGCTTCCCGATGCCGGCCGACCGGACCAGCGCCTCCACCATCGGCAACAAGCTCGGCTTCAGCGCCTCGCCGGTCGAGGTCGACGCCGACTGGCTCAACCTCTTCCCGCGCGGCGACGCGCTGGAGAAGGAGGCCTACGGCGTCACCAACGAGGGGCAGGCCGTGCCCTACGCCGACACCCGCACCGACCTGTCGAGGTACCGCATCGGCGACCTGCTGCTCTCCAGCACCGGGTCCTACTACCTGCTCGGCGACGAGGCTCCCGAGCGGCTGGGCGACTTCGCCGGCATGGTCTACGACGTCGTCGGCGCCCAGGCCACGCAGCTCGACGGCGACCTGGCGGCCGACTTCCGCGACCCGGAGTACCCCGCCGAGTGGCCCACCGGCCTCCCCGTCGCGGTCACGGGCAGCGCGCTCTGCGGGGTGCTCCACCCCGCCACCGGCACGGACCCCGCGGTCAGCCTCGCCACCAACCCGACCGGCGCCGCCGACCCGGCCGAGGTCTCCCGGGGCCGCCACGAGGTCGACGTCGCGCCCAGCGTCGGGGCCTACGTCCTGGCCGGCTCCGACGCCTCAGCTGCGGGCGGCACGCCCTACGTCATCGACACCAAGGGCGAGAAGTACCTCATCGGCCCGCAGGTCTCCGAGTTCATCGGCTACGCCGAGGTCGAGCCACCGCTGGTGCCGAGCACGTGGCTGGAGTTCTTCCAGCCCGGCGTCCCGCTGACGACCAACAGCGCGCGCCGGGTGCCCGAGGACGCTGCGCCGCCCTCGGACACCGAGGAGGACGCGGGGTCATGAGCCTGCGTACGACGCTCGCGGCCGGGGTTGTCGCCGCGTCCGTGGTGCCGGTGTGGGCCGGGGCGCCGGCGTACGCCGACCACGAGGCGCCGTGCTCCGCCGGCGAGGTGCCGGGCTCGGAGCCGCTGGCCGACACCCACACCTTGGACAACCCCGCCTTCGACCGGATGCACGTCGCGCAGGCGCAGGCGCTGGCGAGGGGAGCGGGCACCAAGGTCGCCGTCATCGACAGTGGCGTGATGCCGGTCCGGGGGCTCGACCGGCCCACCGCCGTGGCGGTCGGCGGGGCCTCGGGCGACGGCCTCCTCTCGGGCCACGGCACGATCGTCGCCGGCCTGATCGCCGGCCCGCACGGCGTCGCCCCGGACGCGGAGGTCCACGACTACAAGGTCTTCGACTCCGAGACCGCCGACCCCTCGCAGGGCCAGAAGGCGGTCACGTCGGCGGGCATCGTCGCCGGCATCGAGCAGGTCATCAGGGACTACCCCCGCGAGAAGTTCGACGTCGTCAACATCTCCCTCGCGGTCACGCAGGACGACCCGAAGCTCCGGGCCGCGGTGGCCCGGCTGGTGGAGCTCCCGCTGGTCGTCGTCGCGGCTGCCGGCAACGTCGAGGAGGGCGACGGCTCCGACGAGGAGGACTTCGCGGGCACCCCTGGCAACGACTCCGACGTCTACCCGGCCGACTACCCGGGCGTGCTCGCGGTGAGCGCGACCCCGCCCGACGGCGCCGACCCCCGCACCTACGTCGTACCCAACATGGACACCGACGTCGCGGCGCCCACAGTCGGCGCCATCTCGGCCAACGCCACCGGGCAGGTCTGCGTGGTGGGCGAGGTCGCGACGTCGTGGGCCGCGGCCGAGGTCAGCGGGATCCTGGCGCTGCTGACCGAGCACTTCCCGCGCGAGACCCCGAAGCAGCTCGTCGCGCGGCTGCAGGCCACCACAGAGGGGGCGGGCGCACCGGAGGGACCGGACGGCGTCGTGGAGAACCCGTGGACCGGAGCGGGAGTCGTGCAGGCCCACGACGCGCTCACCCGCGAGCTCCAGCCCGGCCGCCAGGGCAGGGTCGAGCGGACGGTCGCCGAGACCCGGGCCGACGCACAGGCACCGCCGGCGCCGGAGCGGGTCGACCTGTTCAGCACGCCACGTGCGATCCTGTTGTGGTCGGGGCTGGTCGCGGGGTCGCTCCTCGCGCTCGCCTTCATGCTGCGTCCGCTCCTGCGGCGCTGAGGCCGACGCATAGCCCATTGCGGGGATGCGCATACCCAAAACGTGATGCCATCGTGGGTCACGACCATCTCAAGGGGGGACCTGTCGATGACCGAGACCTTGCACGAGCCTGTGGCCGTGATCCTGGCTGGGGGCCAGGGCTCACGGCTGTGGCCGATCAGCCGTGACCGCGCGCCCAAGCAGTTCCAGCCGGTGGTGCGCGACCGGCCGCTCCTGACGGGCACGATCGAGCGCCTGAGCGAGATCGTGCACCCGAGCCGGATCCACGTCTCCACGCGCGCCCGGTTCGCCGACGCGGCCCGGGCCAACCTCGGGCCCGTCCCGCCGCAGAACCTGATCCTGGAGGAGGAGCCCGCCGGTCCGGCGACGGCGTTCGCGCTGAGCATCGCCACGCTGTCGCACCTCTACGGCAACGTGCCCGCGCTGATCGCGCCCTCCGACCACCTCATCAACGAGGAGGAGGCATTCAACGCCGCCTCGCGCGACATGCTCGCGCAGCTGGAGGAGACGCCCGCCTCGATGGTGGTGCTCGGCGCAGAGCCGACCCGCTTCGACCCGAGCCTGGGCTACATCCTCACCAAGGGCGGTGACGACCCGGTGCAGGTGATCCAGTCGTTCCACGAGAAGCCCGACCAGGAGACGGTGGACGAGCTGAGCGAGACGGGCTCGCTCTACTGGAACACCGCCTGCTACGGCGTGCACGTGGGGGAGGCGTGCGACGCCTACCGGACGGCGCTGCCGCTGATCTTCGACTCGATCGAGCGCTTCGCTCGCGGTCGGACGAGCGACCAGAGCTATCGCGGCGCGACGATCGGCGGCCACGAGATCTACCCGCTCATGTGGGCCGGGATGGAGTGCCTGGTGGTGCCGCGCCAGCTGGGCTGGACCGACGTGGGCACGTGGACGCGCCTCGAGCGGGTCCTGCAGGACCAGCGGGTGACGTCGATCGGTCCCGCCTTCCAGCTCGACGCCGAGGACACCCTCGTCGCGAGCATGGACGGGCGGCCGGTGGTCTCCCTCGGCGCCCGTGGTCTGATCATCGTCACGCACGAGGACGGGGTCTACGTCCTGGACAAGCAGAAGGCCCTCGACCCCGGCACGCTGGAGCGCCTGCGCTCCCTCCTCGCGGCCAGCAGCCGCGAGGACCTGCTCTGACCCACCCTGACGCACCGGACACACGACGCATCACAGCCACGAAGGAACGCCATGTCCTCCCAGAACAGCCAGCACATCGTCGTCGTCGGCACCAAGCCCGACATCATCAAGCAGGCGCCGATCTACCACGAGCTGAAGGCCCGCGGCCACGACGTGGTGCTGTGCCACACCGGCCAGCACTACGACCACAACCTCTCCCAGTCGATGCTCGACGAGTTCGGCGTGCGCGAGGACGTCAACCTCGAGGTGCGCGGCGGGGTCAACGACCTGGTCTCGGGCATCACGGCCAAGCTCGCGCTCTACCTGCGCGGCTTCGCCGAGCGCGGCGGCTTCCCGATCACGTACGTCCACGGGGACACCACCACGGCCATGGCGGGATCGCTCGCCACCTTCGGTGAGCGGCAGGCGCTGGTGCACGTCGAGGCCGGGCTGCGGACCCTGTCGCCGAAGCCGGAGGTCCTCCGCGGCTGGATCGAGCAGGGCCGCGACCTCGACTGGGCGTCGTTCCGGGAGCAGTCCATCGCCCGGGACAGCTGGTCCAAGGGCAGCAAGGAGCCCTCGCCGGAGCAGTTCAACACCCGCGTCGCCGACGCCGGCTCCGACCTGCACGCCGCCCCGGTGGAGCTCAACCGCGAGTTCCTCATCGACGAGGGCTTCGCGCCTGCCGCGATCGACGTGGTCGGCAACTCGGTCGTCGACGCGCTCGAGCAGGCCATCGCCGGCAGCGACAAGAACCAGGTGCTGGAGAAGTTCCCGCAGATGGGAGACGGCACGTTCCTGCGCTTCTGCGTCCACCGTCGCGAGAACACCACCAACCGTGCGCGGTTCAACCTGCTGATGGACGCGATGGAGCAGCTGCTGGAGATGGGCCACCACGTCCTCTTCATCCGCCTCCTCGGCACCGAGGCCGCGATCGACAACTTCGGCCGGCGCGAGTGGCTCGAGGACCTCGAGCGGAGGTACGGCGACGCGCTGATCACCACGCCCGTGTGGGACAGCTACCTCGACGTCGTCGCGGCGATGTCGATGTGTGCGGTGATCGTGACCGACTCCGGCAGCATCGTGGAGGAGGCCAACGTCCTGGAGGTGCCGTGCGTGACGCTGCGTTTCGGCTCGGACCGGTCCGAGACCTTCCTGGCCGGCAGCAACTTCCTCGCACCGCCCATCGACAAGGCGCTCATGGTCAGCGTGGTGCACAACGTCTTCGAGCACCGCGCCGAGCTGGAGTGGGAGCGCGTCTACCCCGAGAAGGCCTCGGCGATGCTGGTCGACGCGGTCGAGCGGCGCCTCGAGGACGACAGCCTGCTGATCTCCGAGGAGTGGCGCTACGGCCTGCGGGCCCAGCTGCGCTGATCCGACGCCCCACCCGGAATGGATTTCCACTCGTGCGAGTGGAGATCCATCCGGGCCGCACGCTCACGGGCCCGAAATGCACCTGAACTTCCACTCGAAAGGAGTGGAAGTTCAGGTTGAGTGGCGGAGGTAGGGGGATTCGAACCCCCGAGGGCTGTTAACCCAACCCGCTTTCCAAGCGAGCGCCATAGGCCACTAGGCGATACCTCCGCCGAGGAGAGTACCGGTCGGCTCTGCGGCCGGTGAAATCGCGTGCCCGTTGGCTGGGGCAGGGCCGGGTTTGGGCGCGCGTCCGCGCCTCGCCTAGACTGCCCGCAACCCCCCACGCGGCGTCACCTCGCCCAATCCCCCAGGGCCGGAAGGCAGCAAGGGCAAGTGAGCTCTGACGGGTGCGTGGGGGGCCTTTTCATGTCCTGGCTCCCACGGTGGTCCCAGCCTGTGCGCACTGTGGGTGGGCCCGGTTAGTGTTCACGACGTGGAGTCACCGCTCGCGCTCTATCGTCGCTACCGGCCCGAGACCTTCCAGGAGGTCATCGGGCAGGACCACGTGACCGAGCCGTTGCGCGCCGCGCTCGCGGCCAACCGGGTCAACCACGCCTACCTCTTCTCCGGCCCGCGTGGCTGTGGCAAGACCACGTCGGCGCGCATCCTGGCCCGCGCGCTCAACTGCGCGCAGGCGCCGATCTCCGACCCGTGCGGGGAGTGCGACAGCTGCCGCGACCTGGCCCGCGGCGGGCCCGGCTCGATCGACGTCATCGAGATCGACGCGGCGTCCCACGGCGGCGTCGACGACGCGCGCGACCTGCGCGAGAAGGCGTTCTTCGCGCCGGTGCGCGACCGCTACAAGGTCTACATCATCGACGAGGCCCACATGGTCACGACGCAGGGCTTCAACGCCCTGCTCAAGCTGGTCGAGGAGCCGCCGCCCCACCTGCGGTTCATCTTCGCCACGACCGAGCCCGACAAGGTGCTGCCGACCATCCGCTCGCGCACCCACCACTACCCGTTCCGCCTCATCCCGCCGCGCCTGCTCAGCGACTACCTCTCCCAGCTCGCCGGTGAGGAGGGCGTGGCCATCGAGCCGGCCGCCCTGCCCCTCGTCGTACGAGCCGGGGCGGGGTCGGCGCGCGACACGCTGTCCGTCCTCGACCAGCTGCTCGGCGGCGCCGGTCCGGGCGGCGTGACCCACAAGCTGGCCACCGACCTGCTCGGCTTCACGCCCGACTCGCTCCTCGACGAGGTCGTGGAGGCGTTCGCCTCGCGCGACGGCGCGGCCGTCTTCTCGGTCGTCGACAAGGTCGTCGAGACCGGCCAGGACCCCCGCCGGTTCACCGAGGACCTGCTGCGCCGGCTGCGCGACCTGGTCATCGTCACCGCCGTGCCCGACGCCCCCGCCACCGGGTTGATCGACGTCTCCGAGGACGCGGGGGAGCGCCTCGTCGCGCAGGCCGCCCGCTTCGGCGCGATCGAGCTCAGCCGCGCCGCCGACATCGTGGCCGCCGGGCTGACCGAGATGCGCGGCGCCACGGCGCCGCGGCTCCTGCTCGAGCTGCTCTGCGCGCGGGTCCTGCTCCCCGGCGCGGACCACACCTCCGACGGCGTGATGGCCCGCCTCGAGCGCCTCGAGCGTCGCCTCGACGTCACCGGTGCACCGGCGCCGGCCGCGTCCGCGAGGGCCGCAGCCGCGGCTCCGGCCGGAGCCCCCGCTGGCGCCGCGCCCGCCGCTCCCGCACCCGCTCCCGCGGCGGCCCAGCCGTCTGCCCCTGCGCCCACCGCTGCGCCCACCGCTGAGCCCAGGGCGACCCCGGCTCGCAGCGACGAGCCGGCGCCGCCCCCGCCCGTGCCGACCTCAGCCCCGGCCCAGACGGGCCCGCCGCCGCCCCCGCCCATGCCCACGTCCGCCCCGGCGCCGGCTCCCGCGGTGTCCGAGCCTGCGCCGGCACCCGTGCCTGCGGCCGCAGCCGACGCACCGGTCGCCGAGCAGCCGGCCGGGCCGCGTGGGGGCCTCAGCCTCGTCGACGTACGCCGCCTGTGGCCCGACATCCTCGAGCAGACCAAGAACCGTCGCCGTCTCGCGTGGATGGTGCTCTCCCAGCACGCCCACGTCGTCGACGTGGACGGCACCCGGCTGACCGTCGGCTTCGCCAACTCGGGTGCGCGCGACTCCTTCGTCAACGGCGGGTGCGACGAGATCCTGCGCCAGGCCGCGATCGACGTGGTCGGCATGGACTGGCGCGTCGAGTCGATCGTCGACCCGAGCGGCGCAGCCGCGGAGGCCCCGGTCGTGCGCCAGGCGGCGACCGACTCCTACGCCCCGCCCGCGGCGCCCCCCAGCGCACCGGCGCAGGCGGTCCCGGACGCGCCGCCGGCCTGGGTGACGGGCGACGCCGCCCCCGCCGTGGAGGCGCCCACCGGGGAGCCGGTCGCCCCGGGGCCGATGGTGTCGGCCGCTCCTGCTCGCGAGGCGTTGGAGGCCGCTCGTGCCGGCGGTCCGCCCGAGGCGAGCGAGCCCGTCCGGTCCGCCGACGACGACGTCGACCCCGACGACCCCGACGCGGAGTCGGCCGCGCTCGACACCGAGTCCCTCCTCAGCCAGACGCTCGGCGCGAAGCTGATCGAAGAGATCAAGAACGACTGACCCTCATGACCACCCCCGATCCCACCTCCGATCCCACGCGGGAGACCCGATGACCCAGAACCCCTTCGACGCCCTCGGTGAGGGCGGCTTCGACATGAACGCCCTCCTCCAGCAGGCGCAGCAGATGCAGCAGCAGCTCGAGGAGGCCCAGGCCAACCTCGCGAAGCAGACCGTCGAGGGCACCGTCGCCGGCGGCGCCGTCACGGTCACCGCCAACGGCGTGGGCGAGCTCGTCGGCGTGAGCATCCGCGCGGGCGAGTTCGACGGCACCGACCCCGACGACCTGTCCGACCTCTCCGACCTGATCGTCGCCGCCTACCGCGACGCGCGGGCCAAGTCCGAGGCGCTGGCCGGTGACTCGCTCGGCCCGCTGACCGACGGTCTCGGCGGTGGCGGAGCCGGCGGCGGACTCGGCTTCCCCGGCCTGGGCTGAGGGGCTTCGTTGTACGAAGGTGTCGTCCAGGACCTGATCGACGAGCTGGGTCGGTTGCCCGGCGTCGGTCCGAAGAGCGCCCAGCGCATCGCCTTCCACCTGCTGCAGGCCGAGCCTGCCGACGTACGCCGCCTCGCCGACGTCCTGATCGAGGTCAAGGCCAAGGTGAAGTTCTGCTCGGTCTGCTTCAACGTGAGCGAGGACGAGCAGTGCCGGATCTGCCGTGACGAGCGGCGCGACCCGTCCCTGCTGTGCGTCGTCGAGGAGTACAAGGACGTCGTCGCCATCGAGCGCACGCGTGAGTTCCGCGGCCGCTACCACGTCCTCGGCGGGGCGATCTCGCCCATCGACGGCATCGGCCCCGACCAGCTCCACGTCAAGGAGCTGATGCCCCGGCTGGCCGACGGCACGGTCACCGAGGTCATCCTCGCCACCGACCCCAACCTCGAGGGCGAGGCCACCGCGACCTATCTCACGCGCCTGCTCCTGCCCATGGGGTTGCGCGTGACCCGGTTGGCGAGTGGACTGCCGGTGGGCGGTGACCTCGAGTACGCCGACGAGGTCACGCTCGGCCGAGCATTCGCCGGAAGGAGATCCGCCCAGTGAAGGAGGGCACAGTGACCGAGGACCAGATCAGGTTCGAGGAGCAGATCGCCGACTCGGTGACGAGCTTCCTTCTCGCGCTGCGCGAGATCGCGCGCGAGGGCAACGGCGCGCAGGCCGTGTCGCTGCTGCTGCTCGAGATCAGCCAGGTGCTGCTGGCCGGCGCCCGTCTCGGCGCGCAGACCGACTTCACCCCGCGCGAGGAGTTCCAGCCCGACGTCGGGCCCGAGGCCGACATCGACGAGCTGCGGCTGCGCCTGGCCGACATGCTCGAGGGCGTCGACGCCTACACCTTCGTCTTCGACCCCTACGTGCCCGAGGTGGTCGAGAGCCGCCTCTCCGACGACCTGGCCTCGATCGCGATCGACCTCGAGAACGGCCTGCGCCACTTCCGCGCCGGCGACGTCGACGAGGCGCTGTGGTGGTGGCAGTTCTCCTACGTCAACAACTGGGGCAACCTCGCCGGGGCCGCGCTCAACGCCCTGCTCACGGTCGTCGCCCACGACCGTTTCGACACCGACTTCGAGGAGAACGCGGAGGCGGCCGCCGTCACCGATGAGATGCTGGAGGGCGCGCCGGGCGTGCAGCCGTAGAATCGGCTGCGGCCTGCCGGCAACGGCGCCAGCGGGCGCCAACCATCGACGCGGTCCCGCGCGGCCGCACCCCGATCCTCGAGGACCAACCGTGGGCATTGTCGTGCAGAAGTACGGCGGCTCCTCGCTCGCCGACGCCGACGCCATCAAGCGCGTCGCCCGGCGCATCGTGGACGTCAAGAAGTCCGGTCGCGACGTCGTCGTCGCCGTGTCCGCCATGGGCGACACGACCGACGACCTCTACGACCTCGCCAACGGGGTCTCGCCGCTGCCACCGGCCCGCGAGATGGACATGCTGCTCACCGCGGGCGAGCGCATCTCCATGGCGCTCGTCGCGATGGCGATCAGCGACCTCGGCTTCACCGCCCGCTCGTTCACCGGATCGCAGGCCGGCGTGATCACCGACTCGGTGCACGGCAAGGCCAAGATCATCGACATCACCCCCGGGCGGATCACCCAGGCGATCGGCGATGGCCACATCGTCATCGTCGCCGGCTTCCAGGGCGTCTCCGCGGACACCAAGGAGATCACCACCCTCGGTCGCGGCGGCACCGACACGACGGCCGTGGCGCTGGCGGCGGCACTCGAGGCCGACGTCTGCGAGATCTACACCGACGTCGACGGCGTCTTCACCGCCGACCCGCGGATCGTGCCCAGCGCGCGCAAGCTCAGCAAGGTCTCCTACGAGGAGATGCTCGAGCTGGCCGCCTGCGGCTCCAAGATCCTGCACCTGCGCTGCGTGGAGTACGGCCGCCGCTACGGCATCCCGATCCACGTCCGATCGTCGTTCAGCCAGCTCGAGGGGACCTGGGTCACGAACGACCCCAGCCTCGACGGACCCAGTCTCGACGGACCCGAGGAAGAGACCATGGAACAGCCCATCATCGCCGGAGTCGCCCACGACGTCAGCGAGGCCAAGATCACCGTCGTCGGCGTGCCCGACAAGGTCGGCGAGGCCGCCCGCATCTTCGAGGCCCTCGCCGACGCGCAGATCAACCTCGACATGATCGTGCAGAACATCTCCGCGGCCGCGACGAGCCTGACCGACATCTCGTTCACCCTGCCGCGCACCGACGGCCAGACCGCCATGACGGCCCTGGCGCGGATCCAGGCCGAGGTCGGCTACGACAAGCTGCTCTACGACGACAAGATCGGCAAGGTCTCGCTCATCGGCGCCGGCATGCGCTCGCACCCGGGCATCACCTCGAAGTTCTTCGGCGCGCTCGCGTCAGCCGGCGTCAACATCGGGATGATCTCCACCTCCGAGATCCGGATCTCTGTGATCGTCGACGAGAGCTCCGTCGGTGACGCCGTCCGTGCCACCCACACGGCGTTCGACCTCGACGCAGACGAGGTCGAGGCCGTGGTCTACGGAGGCACCGGACGATGAGCACCAAGGTCAACATCGGCATCGTCGGCGCCACCGGCCAGGTCGGCGTCGCCATGCGCCAGATCCTGCTCGAGCGCAACTTCCCCGCCGACCAGGTGCGCTTCTTCGCGTCCTCCCGCTCGGCCGGCACGGTGCTGCCGTTCGGGGACCGCGACATCACCGTCGAGGACGCCGAGACGGCTGACCCCGCCGGGCTCGACATCGCGCTGTTCTCCGCCGGGGCGACGACGTCTAGGGCGCTCGTGCCGCGCTTCGTCGACGCCGGCGTGATCGTGGTCGACAACTCCTCGGCCTTCCGCAAGGACCCCGAGATCCCGCTCGTGGTGTCGGAGGTCAACCCCGACGCGATGACGTCGGTGATCGAGGCCGGGCGCGGCATCATCGCCAACCCCAACTGCACGACCATGGCCGCGATGCCGGTGCTCAAGCCGCTCCACGACGAGGCCGGCCTGACCCGCCTCATCGTCTCGACCTACCAGGCCGTGTCCGGCTCGGGCGTCGCCGGCGTCGACGAGCTCGCGAATGGAGTGGCGGAGGCAGGCGACAAGGCCCGCGAGCTGGCCTACGACGGCTCGGCGATCACGTTCCCCGAGCCGGTCAAGTACGTCGAGCCGATCGCCTACAACGTGCTCCCGATGGCCGGTTCGATCGTCGACGACGGCCGGGGCGAGACCGACGAGGAGCAGAAGCTCCGCAACGAGTCCCGCAAGATCCTCGGCCTGCCCGACCTGCTGGTCTCCGGCATCTGCGTGCGCGTCCCGGTCTTCACCGGTCACTCGCTCGCGGTCAACGCCGAGTTCTCGGAGGCGATGACGCCCGAGAGGGCGCGCGAGATCCTGGCCTCGGCTCCCGGGGTGGAGCTCGACGAGGTGCCGACCCCGCTCAAGGCGGCCGGCCGCGACCCGTCGTACGTCGGACGGCTGCGGCAGGACCCCGGCGTCCCGGACGACCGCGGGCTGGCGCTGTTCATCAGCAACGACAACCTGCGCAAGGGCGCGGCCCTCAACACCGTCCAGATCGCCGAGCTGATCGCCGCCGCGCGCTGATCAGCGCACGTCGTACGGCGTCCGCGCGCCGGCGGGCTCGGGCTCGTCGCCGACGACCGCGGTGGTGACCCACCACGAGGCGCAGTAGGCGATCACGGCGGTGACGGGGATGGCGATGACCATCCACCACTCGTCGGTCGACCCGAGCAGGAAGACGAGCACCAGGACGGACAGGATCCCGACGGCCAGGAGGCTGGTGGAACCTGCCTCGCGGACGCCGAAGAGGCGCAGCAGGACGGCGCCGGCGTACGCCAGCACGCCCAGCCCGACCAGCAGGAGCGGCAGACCGGCGCCACCCCCGCACGACGAGGTGCCGCGGACTGCGCTGCACCCGACTCCGGCGAGCCACGCGAGGAGCACGGCCAGGCCGCCGACCACGACGCCGGTGAGGGCGGCAGCGGGCAGGCCGGAGATGCTCGGCCGCGGGAGCTCACGGCGCCGCTTCGGCTCTGCCGCCTCGGGCTCGGTCTCGGGCGCAGGCTCCAGTCCGGGTTCGGTGCCGGGCAGGGCGGTGGTGTGCTCGACGACGGGCTGTTCGACGGTGGCGGGTTCGGGGACCGCCTGGGGTTCGGGGACCGGCCTGGACCGGGGCTCGGGCACAGGTGCAGGCTCGGGCTCGGCGACGGGCTCCGGCGTGGCGGCCTCCGGGGCGACGTCCTCCTCGGTCTTCTCCTTCTTCTTCCGCCGGAGCGAGAAGGAGGGCATCTCCAGTGAAGGGCCGTCCTCGGGCTTGTCTGCCATGGGGGCAGGGTGCCACATCACCTCGGACCGATGCGCCACCTGCACTTCCACTCGTACGAGTGGAAGTTC
This sequence comes from Nocardioides sp. N13(2025), assembly GCF_051912545.1. Lineage (GTDB taxonomy): Bacteria > Actinomycetota > Actinomycetes > Propionibacteriales > Nocardioidaceae > Nocardioides. The sequence goes on from NZ_CP196809.1 coordinate 3,850,427, forward strand.
ATCCGTGCCCGAGCGTGGACAGCCCTCGAACGACCTGGAGATCCACTCGAGCGAGTGGAACTCCATCTGGGGAGGCGGGATCAGGGGAGGCGGGATTAGAGAAGGCGGGCGAGACAGGGGCCGGCCAACGACCACATGACGAAGGCCGGACCCACTCGCGTGGGTCCGGCCTCCATGATCTGTCGGGCTGACAGGATTTGAACCTGCGGCCTCCTCGTCCCGAACGAGGCGCGCTACCAAGCTGCGCCACAGCCCGCCGCCCTGACCGGAGAAGACCGGCCGGGCAACGCGGGCGAGCATACCGGAGCGATCGGGGCCTCCCGAAATCGCCCCGGCCCGGCGGACGGGCGGCTCAGGCCTTCCGCACCAGGGTCAGGTGGGTGACCCCGCTCGGCGAGGAGACCGCCTCGACGTCGTAGGTGTCCTCCAGCGCCTCGAGCCCGTCCCAGAGCCGCGTGCCCCGGCCGAGCACGATCGGCACCAGCACGAGGTGCAGCTGGTCGACGAGGCCGGCGGCGACGAAGTCGCGGACCGTGCTCGCCCCGCCCCCGAGGCGTACGTCGAGGTCGCCCGCGGCCTCACGGGCGATGGTGAGCGCCTCCTGGGGCGACGTGCTGAGGAAGTGGAAGGTGGTGCCGCCCTCCATCTCGATCGGCTCGCGCGGCCGGTGGGTGAGGACGTACGTCGGGGTGTGGAACGGCGGGTTGGGTCCCCACCAGCCCTGCCAGTCGGGGTCGTCCTGCCAGCCGGGCGGGCCGAACTTGTTGGCGCCCATGATCTCGGCGCCGAACCCGGCGTCGTGGCGTGCGGCGAACGCGTTGTCGACGCCGACCCCGCCGCCGGTCCTCCAGTGGTCCGTGGCCATCATCCACTGGTGGAGCTTCTGGCCGGCGTGCCCGAAGGGCGACTCCAGGGACTGCGGCTCGCCGGCGCCGAAGCCGTCGAGGGAGATCGAGAAGTTGTGGACGCGGACCAGTGGCACGGGGGCTCCTTCAGCCGAGGGGTGGGTGGTCGAGCACGGTCGGGACGTAGTCGAGCAGCTGCAGCCGGCCGTCGAAGGTGCGGCTCTCCAGCAGCTCGAGCCGGACGTCGGGATAGCCGTCGAAGAGGCGGTCGCGCCCGGTGGCGCCGTTGATCACCGGGAAGACGACCACGCGCAGGCGATCGACCAGCCCGGCAGCCAGCAGCGACCGGCCGAGCTTCAGGCTCCCGAGCGTCCGGAGGGGGAGGGGGCCCTCTTCCTTGAGGGCCCGGACGGCCTCGACCGCATCCGTCCACACGAGCGTGCTGTTGGCCCACTCGAGGGGCGCGGTGAGGGTCGAGGAGAAGACGACCTTCGACATCTCTCCGAGGGCGGCGATCGCCTCGGGCTCCTCATCGGCCATCCCCGACATGAGGCGGTAGGTCGTGGCGCCCATCAGGACGGTGTGCTCCTCCTGCTCACCGAGCCAGGCGAAGTAGTCCGGACCGCCCATGCCCCACAGCCCGGGCCACCCGTCCGCCGCGGTCCACCCGTCGAGCGAGACGATGACGTCGATCATCAGCTCGGGCACGACTCCTCCTTCGTACGGTGCTCAGCGCGGCACCAGCGTCATCAGTGTCGCCTCGGGTCGGCACGCCACGCGGATGCGGACGTAGGGGTTGGTGCCCAGCCCCGCCGAGACGTGCAGCCAGGAAGACCCTTCGTCACCGGGCTCGGAGTCGGCGGGGTGGCGGTGCAGCCCCTTGGCCCGGGCCGGGTCGAGGTCGCAGTTGGTCGTCAGCGCGCGACCCCGCCCGTCGAGCGTGGGCAGGCACACCTGACCGCCGTGCGTGTGCCCGGCGATGATCGCGTCGTAGCCGTCCCCGGCGAACTGGTCGAGGACCCGGAGGTACGGCGCGTGCGTGACGCCGAGGCGCAGGTCGGCCGCAGGGTCGGCCGGCCCCGCGACCCGCTCCAGGTCGTCGTACCCGAGGTGCGGGTCGTCGACGCCGGCGAAGGCGATCGACGTGCCACCGACGGTGAGCGAGCCGAAGCCGTTGGTGAGGTCGAGCCAGCCCGCGGCGTTGAAGCGGTCCTTGAGCTCGGGCCAGGGCAGCTGCGGGGTCAAGGTGTTGCGCTTGCCCGTGTCGGGGAGCAGGTAGAGCAGCGGGTTGCGCATGCCCGGTGAGTAGTAGTCGTTCGAGCCCAGGACGTAGACGCCCGGCACGTCGAGGAGGCCGCCGAGCGCGTCGGCCACCACCGGCACCGACCGGGCGTGCGCGAGGTTGTCACCGGTGTTGACCACCAGGTCGGGCTCGAGGGCCGCGAGCCCACGCAGCCACTCCTGCTTGGCGTGCTGGTCGGGAGCCATGTGGATGTCGCTGAGGTGGAGCACCTTCACGGGCGCGCGCCCAGGGGGAAGCACGGGCACGGTCACCCGGCGCAGGGTGTACTGCCGCGCCTCCCAGGCGGCGTACGTCGTCAGTCCCGCTCCTGCGAGGGCGCCGAGGGTCAGCGTGCGTCCGAGAAGCGGGAGGAGAGCCATTCGGCAAGGCTGCCACAATGGGCCCCATGAGTGCTCTGAAGGACCGTCTCCGCGCCGACCTCACCACCGCCATCAAGGCGCGTGACGAGCTGCGCTCCTCGACGCTGCGCATGGTGCTGACCGCCATCACCAACGCCGAGGTCGCCGGCAAGGTGGCCCGCGAGCTCTCCGACGACGACGTCCTCGGCGTGCTGTCGACCGAGGCCAAGCGGCGACGTGAGGCTGCCACCGCCTTCGAGGAGGGCGGTCGCGCGGAGATGGCGGCCAAGGAGGCCGCCGAGGGCCAGGTCATCGCCGAGTACCTCCCGACCCCGCTCACCGAGGCCGAGATCGCCGACCTGGTCACCGCAGCCATCGCCCAGACGGGCGCTGCCGAGGAGGGCATGCGCGCCATGGGCAAGGTGATGGGCGTGGTGACGCCGCAGGTCAAGGGTCGCGCGGACGGCGGCGCGGTGGCCGCCGAGGTGCGCAAGCAGCTGGGCTGAGGGGCCTCAGCCGCGGCCCTTGCCGCGGCCCTTGCCCTTGCCGCCCTTGCCTCCGCCGCCGCCGTCGGTGGTGGTCGGCGGTGGGGGCACGTAGCCGGTCGAGACGTAGAGGGTGACCGTGTCACCGCTGCTCAGGGACGTACCGCCCCCCGGCGAGGTGTAGGCGACGAGGCCCTCGCCGACCTCGGAGTTGACCTGCCCCCCGTCGGCGACGGTGAAGCCGGCCGTCTCGAGGGTCTGGGTGGCGGCCTCGACGGACTGGCCGGCCACGTCGGGCACGCTGGTCAGCACGCCGGCGATCTCGTCGCCCGGGGGCGCCTGGAAGTCCTCGGGGGGGAGCTTGGCCGAGACGGCGGACATCGCGTCGCCCCAGATCGGGCCGGCGACCGTCGAGCCGAACGCCTCGTAGATGGTGGTGCCACCGACGGTCTGGCCGTTGAGGCTGACCCAGTGGCCGAGCTGGTTGGCGCCCGCGACCATGGCGACGGTCGAGAGGGTCGGCGTGTAGCCGGCGAACCACACCGACATGTTGTTCTGGTTGGTGCCGGTCTTGCCGGCGGACGGCTTGTCGATCGCGATGTTCTGTCCGAAGCCGCCGGGCTCCATGACACCGCGCAGGATGCTGTTGACCGCGTCGGCGGTGGCCCCCGGCATCACCTGGTCGCACTGGCTGGTGAACTCCTTGAGGGGCTGGCCCTGCGCGTCGAGCACCCGGGTGACCGGACGGGGGTCGCAGTGCAGCCCGCGCGCGGCGAAGGTGGCGTAGGCCTGGGCCAGCTCGAGCGGGTTGCTGTCGCTGACGCCGAGGATCCACGAGGGGACCTTCTGCGCGAGCGGCACCTTGACGCCCATGTCCTCGGCGAGCTGAAGCGGCTCGCACATGCCGGTCTGCGTCTCGAGCTGGGCGAAGAACGTGTTCACCGACTGCTGGGTGCCCGAGTAGAGGTCGAAGGTGCCCGAGCCGGTGGAGTTGGAGACGGGCCAGCCCTTGCCGTCGCCGGCGTAGGGGCCGTCGCAGTTCTCGAACTCCTCGTCGGGGATGAGCATCTCCTCGGGCGAGTTGATCGTCGTGCTCAGCGGGATGCCCTGGTTGATCGCGGAGGCGAGGACGAAGACCTTGAAGGTCGACCCGGCCTGGAAGCCGTTGGCGTCGCCGTACTTCTTGGGCACGACGTAGTTGAGGTAGGTCTCGCCGGCCTTCTTGTTCGTGCCCATCGGGCGCGACTGGGCCAGGGCGCGGACGTCACCGGTGCCGGGCTCGACCATCGCCAGGCCGCCGATGGCCTGGTCCTGGGGGAAGACGTGCGAGGACACGGCCTCGTCGGCCGCCTTCTGCATGTCGAGGTCGATGGTGGTCTGGATGTTGAGGCCACCGTTCTTCAGCGTCGTACGACGCTCCTTGGGGGTGTCGCCGAGGACGGGGTCCTTGAGCAGCCAGTTGACGACGTAGTCGCAGAAGAACGGGGCCTGCGACTGCTGGCAGCCGTTGGCGTCGTTCGTGATCTTCAGCGTCTCCTCGAGCGGCGTGGCCTTCAGCCGCTCGGCCTTCTTCTCGCTCAGCACGCCGAGCTGGGCGAGGCGGTCGAGCACGACGTTGCGGCGGCTCTCGGCCCGCTCGGGGTTGTCGATCGGGTCGTAGCCGACGGGGTTCTTCACGAGCCCGGCGAGCGTGGCCGCCTCGAGCAGGTTGAGGTCCTTGGCGTTCTTGGAGAAGAAGTGTCGCGCCGCGGACTGGACGCCGAAGGCGCCGTCGCCGAAGTAGGCGATGTTGAGGTAGCGCTCGAGGATCCAGTCCTTGGTGTGGTTCTTCTCGAACGCGATGGCGTAGCGCAGCTCGCGGATCTTGCGGGCGTAGGTCTCCTCGGTCGCGGCCTTGCGCTCCTCGTCGGTCTCGGCCTGGTAGAGCAGCGTCTGCTTCACCATCTGCTGGGTGATCGAGGAGCCACCCTGGACCGATCCGCCGTTGGCCTGGTTGGTGACGAACGCGCGGAGCGTGCCCTTGAGGTCGAGCGCGCCGTGGTCGTAGAAGCGGTAGTCCTCGATCGCGACGATCGCCTTGACCATCGGCCGCGAGATCGACTGCAGGGGGACGTTGATCCGGTTCTGGTCGTAGAGCGAGGCGATCAGGTTGCCGTTGACGTCGTAGATGCGCGTCTTCTGCGAGAGGTCCTTGGCCTCGAGCGACTCGGGGAGGTTGACCATCCCCTTGCTGACGTCCTTGGCCGCCACGCCGACCAGGCCCGCGAACGGGATGGCGAGGCAGGCGGTGAGGACGCCCATGACCACCGCGACGGCGGCCATCACGGCGAGGTGTGAGGCCACGCGGCCGGCGTCGGGGCGCCCCTGGGAGCGCTCGGAGCGGGAAGACATGGGCACCAGAGTACGGGGAAAGGGCATAGCACCCTCAATTCCACTCGCGCAGGCAGATAGTCACATTGGACTATGCGATTTGAGCCACCTGGCCCCTGTCTATACCGGGGCGAAGTCGTTTACTTTTCACTTCGAGTCGGGAATGGCCGCTATGGGGGCGGCCGACCGGCTCGATACACACACCGTGGGGATTGACTATGTGGGTCGAGGACTGGGCATCGCGCGCCGCTTGCAAGGCTGAGACGCCGGACGCGCTCTTCGTGCGAGGCGCCGAGCAGAACAAGGCGAAGCAGGTCTGCGCGGGTTGCCCCGTGCGCACCGAGTGCCTCGCCGAGGCGCTGGACAACCAGATCGAGTGGGGTGTCTGGGGCGGCATGACCGAGCGTGAGCGCCGTGCGCTTCTCCGCCGCCGCCCGGGCTCGTCGTGGCGCTCCATTCTGGAGACCGCGCGCACCAAGGTCGAGGCTCCCTCCGTCTCCGTCTGAGTCGGGGCCAGCCGGTTCGGGCTAGGGCTGCTCGGCGAGCTTCTCGCCGATCGTCCGCAGGCCGTCGAGGTCGTGGATGTCGCCGGCCATCGCCGGGACCACGGCCGTCGGCACCTGAGGGTGCGAGGCGACGAAGCGGTCGCGCAGGTCTTCCTCGCGCTCGATGATGCGCATCCGGTCGGCGTGCAGCTGGAGCAGCCCGGCGGCCAGGGACGAGGAGTCGCTCGCCCGCAGCCGGTCGGCGGCGGTGATCGCCTCCTCGGCCGAGAGCTCCGTCCGGGCGGACGGGCTGGCGCGGTTGACGACCAGCCCGGCCAGCGGCATGTGGTCGTCGGTGAGGCGGTCCACGAAGTACGCCGCCTCGCGCAGCGCGTCGGGCTCGGGTGCCGCCACCACGACGAACGCCGTCCCGTCGGCCTGCAGCAGCGCGAAGGTCTGCTCCGCGCGCTGCCGGAAGCCGCCGAAGAGGGTGTCGAAGGCCGCGACGAAGGTCTGCATGTCGCGCAGGATCTGCGCGCCGAGCACCTTGGTGAGCGCGTTGGTGACCACCGAGACGCCGGCGGTCATCAGCCGCGCCGGCCCGCGGGCCGGCGCGAGCAGGAGCCGGATGAAGCGCCCGTCGAGGAAGCTGGAGAGCCGCTCGGGCGCGTCGAGGAAGTCGAGCGCCGATCGCGACGGCGGGGTGTCCACCACGATCAGGTCGTGGCTGCCGTCCGCGAGCGCCTGCCGGTGCAGCTGCCCGAGCTTCTCCATCGCCATGTACTCCTGCGTGCCCGCGAACGAGCTCGACAGCGCGACGTAGAACGGGTTCTCCAGGATCTGCCTGGCCTTCTCCGGGCTGGCCTGTGACTCGACCACCTCGTCGAAGGTGCGCTTCATGTCGAGCATCATCGCGTCGAGGGAGCCGCCCGCTGTCTCGTCGACGTCCTGCACGGGCCGCGGCGTGTTGTCGAGCCGCTCGATCCCCATCGACTGCGCGAGCCGACGCGCCGGGTCGATGGTCAGCACCACCACCTTGCGACCGCGCTCGGCCGCCCGCAGCGCCAGCGCGGCGGAGGTCGTGGTCTTGCCGACCCCGCCCGCGCCGCAGCACACGATGATCTCGGTGCCGCGGTCGTCGAGCAGCGCGTCGACGTCGAGGACCGGTGCCTTCCGGTGGGTGCTCATGCCATCCCCTGCTCGCGGAGGAGCTGGGCCAGGTCGAGGAGGGCGCCCATGTCGATGCCCCCGGGCATCCGGGGCAGCTCGTAGGTCGGCAGGCCCTCCGCGGCCACCAGCTCGCGCTGCTCGTCCTCGAGCTGACGGCGTACGGCGTGGTCGCGCGCCTCGTCGACGAGCGAGGTGACCAGCGCGGCGTCGACGTCGACCTTCGCGCGGGTCAGGTCGGCAGCGATCGTCGTGGGATCGACCTGGCCGGTGCGCACCTCGGCGAGCGCACTCGGGCTGAGGGCCCGCGGCCGGACCAGGTTGACGACGATGCCGCCCACCGGGAGGCCGGCCTCCCGGAGCTGGGCGATCCCGTCGGAGGTCTCCTGGACAGGCATCTCCTCCAGGATCGTGACGAGGTGCACCGCGGTGCGTGGTGAGCGCAGCAGCTCCATCACCTTGTCGGCCTGGCCCTTGATCGGCCCCACCTTGGCGAGGCCGGCGAGCTCGGAGTTGACGCCGAGGAACTGGCAGATCCGACCTGTCGGGGGCGCGTCGAGCACCACCGCGTCGTACGTGATCGCGTCGTGGTGGCGCCCGCCCCGCGGGCGCTGCACCGCCTCGTAGACCTTGCCGGTGAGCAGCACGTCGCGCACCCCGGGCGCGATGGTGGTGGCGAAGTCGATGACCCCGAAGCTCCTCAACGCCTTCCCGGCCCGACCGAGCTTGTAGTACATCGCGAGGTACTCCAGCAGCGCCGACTCCGGGTCGATGTGCAGGGCGTGCACCTGGCCCGCACGACCGTCGTGGTCCGGGGCGCCCTTGGCGATGCGGCGCTCCTCGTAGGGCAGCGGGTCGACGTCGAACATCCGGGCGATGCCCTGTCGTCCCTCGACCTCGCACAGCAGCACGTTGCGCCCCGAGGTGGCGAGGGCGAGCGCGAGGGCGGCGGCCACGGTCGACTTGCCCGTGCCGCCCTTGCCCGTCACCACGTGCAGGCGCACCTTGGACCAGTCGCTCACGCGACCAGCCTAGGGGCCGCTGCGCACATCCGGGCGTGCGAACTGTGGTCCCTGCCCACACAGTGGCGCTGCTCACACGGCCGCTAGGGTGCCGGGCATGGACAAAGTGGTCAGCTCGGCAGCCGAAGCGGTCGCCGACATCTGGGACGGAGCGACCCTCGCGGTCGGCGGTTTCGGACTGTGCGGCATCCCGTCGGTCCTCATCGAGGCGGTGCTCGAGGCCGGCACCACCGACCTGGAGGCGGTCTCCAACAACTGTGGCGTGGACGAGTGGGGCCTGGGCCGGCTGCTGTTCGCGAAGCGGCTGCGGCGGATGATCTCCTCCTACGTGGGGGAGAACAAGGAGTTCGCCCGGCAGTACCTGCACGGTGAGCTCGAGGTGGAGCTGACGCCGCAGGGAACGCTCGCCGAGCGGATGCGCGCGGGCGGTTCGGGGATTCCGGGCTTCTACACCGCGACCGGGGTGGGCACGCAGGTCGCCGAGGGCGGTCTGCCGTGGAAGTACGACGCCGAGGGCAACGTCATCGTCGCCTCGCCGCCGAAGGAGACGAAGGTCTTCTCGACGGCTGAGGGGGAGAAGGAGTACGTCCTGGAGGAGGCCATCGTGGCCGACTTCGGGCTGGTGCGGGCCTGGAAGGGCGACCGCCACGGCAACCTGATCTATCGCCAGTCCTCGCGCAACTTCAACCCGCTGGCCGCGATGTGCGGGCGGGTCACGATCGCGGAGGTCGAGGAGCTGGTCGAGCCCGGCGAGCTCGACCCCAACGACATCCACACCCCGGGCGTCTACGTGCAGCGCGTGGTCGCGCTGACCCCGGAGCAGGCCGCGGACAAGAGGATCGAGAAGGTGACCACCCGGCCGCGCCCCACTGAGGCACCTCCGGCCGACGATGCCGCGACGCACGGACTGGGAGGCTGACATGAGCTGGACGCGTGAGGAGATGGCGGCCCGTGCCGCGAGCGAGCTGAAGGACGGCTCCTACGTCAACCTGGGCATCGGGCTGCCGACGCTGGTGCCCAACTACGTCGCCGACGACGTGGAGCTGGTGCTGCAGAGCGAGAACGGCATCCTCGGCGTGGGGGCGTACCCCTTCGAGGGCGAGGAGGACCCCGACCTCATCAACGCGGGCAAGGAGACGGTGACGCTGCGCAAGGGCGCGTCGTTCTTCGACTCCGCGCAGTCGTTCGGGATGATCCGCGGCGGCAAGATCGACGCGGCGATCCTGGGCGCGATGCAGGTGTCGGCGGCCGGTGACATCGCGAACTGGATGATCCCGGGGAAGATGGTCAAGGGCATGGGAGGCGCGATGGACCTGGTCCACGGCGCCAAGCGGGTCATCGTGCTGATGGAGCACACCGCCAAGGACGGCTCGCTGAAGATCCTCGACGAGTGCGACCTGCCCTACACCGGCAAGCGCGTCGTGCAACGGATCATCACCGACCTCGCGGTGATTGACGTGATCGACCCCGCCACCGGTGAGGTCGCCCCGTCCGGCACCCTCGGCGACCGGGCCCTCAAGCTGGTCGAGCTCGCCCCCGGTGTCACCGAGGACGAGGTGCGGGAGAAGACCCAGCCCGAGCTGGTCTGAGGGCGATGATGGGGGCGTGGCCCTCGCTGTCTGCCTGCTCTTCGACGACAGGTCGGACCGACTGGTCCGCGACCTCTGGTCACGCCTGGAGGACGCGGGCGTCTCCACGCTGGCGACGCACACCCACCGCCGCCACCACCCGCACCTGTCGTACGTCGTGCTCCGCACGTGGGACCTCGCGGAGGTGCAGGAGACGCTCGCCTCGCTCCCACCTGCCGAGCCGTTCGGGATGTCGTTCCACGGGACGATCGCCTTCCCGCGCGGCCGCGCAGCGCTGGCTCCGGCGATCTCCGCTGACACGGCGTTGCGCCAGTGGCGCATCGCCACGGCACTGGAGTCCAGGGGTTGCGAGCTGCATCGCAGCTACAGATCCGGTCGGTGGGTGCCGCACGTCTCGGTGGCCACCCGCGTCCAGGGCGCCAGGCTCCCGACCGTGGTGAAGGCGGTCGCGGACGTGCTCCCCATGACCGTGCGTGTCAACCGAGCCGCCCTCGTGGACAGCGGGACCGGGAGGACCTGGGCGCTGCCACACATTCCTTGAAGAACTTCGCTCCGGGTGCGTTCTTTCGCCGCTTGAGACCTAGAACCAGGCTCCCGGTTACATCGGGTAGAGGTCGACGCCGGGCGGCGCGTCGAGGATCATCCGGGCCTTCTCGGGGTGGATGCGGTGGGTGCCGGTGTGGTCGACGAGGAACCCGAGGCCGTGTGGGGTGAGCCAGACGTAGCGGCCTTCGCCGCACTGGCGTGACTGGTAGCCCGCGTGGGTCTTCCAGCGGTGGTGTTGCCGGCCGAGGGGGCCGGAGTTGTGGGAGCCGGTCTGGTCCGGCGGGGGATCTCGCTCGTCGTCGCCGTGGTCGTACGGCGTGGGGTGGTCGAGGTCGACGTGGCGGCTGGTGGAGCCGGCCCAGGGCCAGTAGTCGCCGCCGGTGACGAGGTGGACCTGGTCGCGCAGCGACTCGGGGTGCTCGTAGGCGGTGAGCCGGACCCTGTCGGAGAGGTCCTTGACGGGCTGCACCTTCAGGCTGGTGCGAGCCAGGAGCTCCGCGAGCCGGGTCAGGGTCACCGCCCCGAGGCCCTCGACCCTGGCGACGCCCTCGGTTCCGTGCAGGACGGCTTCGTGGAGGTGGATGTGCAGCACGGCCTTGGGTGCCAGGGGTGTGAGGTCGACCTTCCCCAGCGCGTCGAGGAGGTCGGCGGGGAACGCCAAGGCACGGGCGGCGACGGGCTCGTCGGGCTCGTCGGGCTCGGGTCCGGGTACGGGCTCGGCCTCGGACGTGGTGTGCTCGAGCAGCAGGGTGAACAGCTCGGCCGGGCGGGCCAGCCACCCGAAGGCGATGGCGCGCAGCTCCTCGGGGTGCTCGTCGAGGTGGAGCGGCTCGAGGATCTCCGCGACCCGGGACACCACCGCGTCGACCGCGACGGCGTCGCCGGCGTCGAGACGGGCGAACAGGGTGCGCAGGCCGTGCTCGTCGGTGCGGCTCAGACCCACGTAGCGGCGCTGCCGCTCGGCCTCGCACGCCTCGTCGTGGAGGGCGGGGTCGGCCTCGATGATCTTGGCGGCCGCGACCTCCAGCACCCGGCCGATGCCCTCGGTGCCGATCATCCGCGACACCGCGGAGTCCACGACCCCGACCCTGGTCAGTGGGAGGTGGCGCGACAGCTTCGCGACCCGGCGGGCGACCCACACCTCGGCCTCACCTCGTCGGCACACCGCCCAGGTCAGCGGGAGCCGGTGCTGCAGGTCCAGCACGTCGGCCAGCATGTGCTGGGTCGCGGTCACCCCGGCACCGCGGGCCAGCGCGATCTCGCCCAAGCAGAAGTCCTGCACCCCGGGTGTGCCCTCCCCGCCCACCTGCCGCAGCACATTCCCGACCCGCCGCGCGACGTGGCCCTCCGGGCCCTCGGTCGGGTCGGTGGAGTGCACCGCCGCCCAGGCGGACAACACCTGCAGCTTGTGCACCTCCGCCAGTCGCGCCGCCTGCTCGGCCTCGGTCGCGGCGGCCAGGAGCCCCGCTGCGTCGAGGTCGTGGAGGGAGGTGGACATGGAGACCACGCTAGAGCATGCCACCGACACTCTGACCTGCACGGACACATCTGTGGAGAACTGTTTTCGAACTGATCAGCGACGAACCTCAGGAGTGGACCCGGCCCTGGTTGCGAAGTACTGCTCGAGCTCTCGCAGCGTCCCCTCGTCGAGTGCCGCCTCCGGGTCCACCGCGATCTCGCGCTGCAGGTGCTCGCGCGCCGCGTCGTACAGCGGCGGGCTCAGGGCGTACGGCAGGTTGCGGACGTACCAGTCGCGGAAGGTGCGGGCCCCCAGGGCCTGCCACAGCTGGGCGAGGAGGCCGGGCCGGCCGCGCCGCACCCAGAAGCCGACGGCCTGCCCGAGGACGAGCGCGATCCCGAGCGCCAGCGCCATGACCACCAGGGTCGACGCGATCTCGTCGCTCGCGAAGTTGTCCGTCAGCGTGAAGAAGTTCCCGTAGTAGACCGGGATCAGCACGTCCACCTGGTCGGCGAACGGCCGGACCTGGTCGGCGACCTCGGCCAGCTGCCGGATCGAGTCGAGGTCGGGCCGTGCGTCGTAGGCGGTGGCGACGTGCCCGATGGCGTCGCGGACGTTGGAGAAGGTGCCGCTGATCCCGTCGAGCTCGAGCACGTCGCGCGCGCGAGCCACCTCGTCGTACGTCGTCTCGATGGAGCTGAGCGTGCGCACGCTCTCGTCGGCCGTCCGCTGCAGCTCCTCCTGCGGGAGGGTGTGCTCGTTGAGGTAGGTGACGGCCGCCTGGATCTGCTCGCGGTGGTCGAGGACGTACTGCGCCTGGTGGTAACGGTCCGCCAGGTTGGGCACGGCGGCGACGGCGTCGTGGGCCTTGCCGCCCACCGTCTCGGAGTCGCTCAGCGCGACACTCACGGCCGCCCCCGCGCCGTAGGCCTTGACGAGCGTCTCGAGCAGCGACCCCGTGAGGAGCCGGCCGACCTCCAGCCTGCGCCGCAGGGTCGCGAGATCGGGGCGGGGCATCGCTGGTCCTTCCATCGCGGGGGGCGGGCAGGCTGGAGACAACCGGTCATCCAGCGTTCTGGAGAGCCTTGACCTCGTCACGGGCGGCCACGACGGCGGCCTGCTGGCGCACGACGACGTCGCGGAAGCCTGCGCTGAGGTCCATCTCCAGGGCGTCCTCGTACTCCGAGACCGCGTGGTCCTCGCCGGTCACGGCGGCCTTGAGCACGGCCTCGGCGTCGTCACCGGTCAGCGCGTCCTTCAGCGAGATCCAGCCCCGGTGCACGGCAGCGGCGACGGTGCCGCTCTCGTCCACGTCGTCTCCATAGGCGTGCCCGAGGTCGACGATCTCGCGCCAGAATCCTGCGCGCTGCTCGGAGAACCGCTGCAGGGTCGTGGCCCACTCGGGGTGCTCGCCGTCGCGGAGCTTGTCGGCTGCGTCGGCGAACCCCCGCTCGCCGTCCTTCAGCGTCTCCACCAGTTCCTTGGCCGCCTTGGCGTCATCAGACATGCTGCGCTCCTTCGTGAGGTGTGTCGTCCCACCCTTGCCGACCCGCCACCTCGACGGATCACCCGTGGGGATGCCCGGGCAGCTGCTGGAGCGCCCAGCCGTTGCCGTCGGGGTCGGCGAAGAAGACGAACCTGCCCCACTGCAGCTCGTCGACCTCGCTGACCTCGACACCGCGCTCGAGCAGCTCGGCGCGTACGGCGTCGGCGTCCGCGACGACCATCTGCAGGTTGTCGAGCGAGCCCGGCTCCAGGCGGGTGAGCCCCTTGCCGAAGGCGATCGAGCACGCCGAGCCCGGCGGGGTCATCTGCACGAAGCGCACGTCGTCGCTCACCTCGTGGTCGTGGTCGGCGCTGAAGCCGACCCTCTCGTAGAACTCCTTCGCCCGGTCGACGTCCGTCACGGGCACCATCACCAGCTCCAGCTTCATGTCCATGCTCCGAGGCTAGGACCGATCCCGGACATCGGCGTACCGCGATGTGGGCGCGGCTCGAGGGAGCGTCGCGGCGCATGTGCTATCTCTAGTAACTCACTAGACAACATGTGGAAAGGATCGTTCCGTGGAGCCCCTCTGGTACATCCCCAACCAGGTGACCCCCGGCCACCGGCTCGACGACAGCGTCGAGGGGCACAACAGCCTGCGGCGACTGACCGACCTCGCGCGCCTGACCGAGGACCACGGGTGGGGCGGGGCGCTCATCGGCACCGGGTGGAAGCGGCCCGACACCTTCACCGTCGCCACTGCCCTGACCGCGACCACGACGAGCTTCAACCCCCTGATCGCGATCCGGCCCGGCTACTGGGAGCCGGCCCACTTCGCGTCGTCGGCGGCCACCCTCGACCAGCTCAGTGGCGGGCGGGTCAAGGTCAACATCGTGTCGGGTCCCGACCACCAGCCGCAGTACGGCGACGACGAGGGCGACCAGGCGCAGCGTTACGCGCGGACGCGGGAGTTCATGCGGCTCGTCCGGCGCTACTGGACCGAGGACGACATCACGTTCGAGGGCGCGCACTACAGAGCCGAGGGTGCGACCCTCGAGCACAAGCCGGTGGCCCGCGAGGGCCGTGCGCACCCGCAGCTCTACTTCGGCGGCGCGTCCGAGGCGGCGCAGCGCACGGCCGCGGCGGAGGCGGACGTCCAGCTGTTCTGGGGCGAGCCGCTCGACGGCGTGGCCGCACGCATCGACCACCTGCGCCGGCTCAGCGCCGACCTCGACCGGGACCTGCCGCCGCTCGAGTTCGGGCTGCGGATCACCACGCTCGTGCGCGACACCACCGAAGAGGCGTGGGCCGACGCCGAGGCGCGCGTCGCGGCGATGGCCGAGGGCCGTCACGAGTGGGAGGCCGACCCCGGCCGCCGGGTCGCCGTGGGCCAGCAGCGGCTGCTCGACCTCGCCGACCAGGGCGACGTCCTCGACGACTGCCTCTACACCGCACCGGGGCGCGTCGGCGGGGGAGGTGCCGGCACCACCTGGCTGGTCGGCTCGCCCGACGACGTCGCCAAGGCGCTGCGCCGCTACGCCGACCTCGGAGTCACCCACTTCGTCCTCAGTGACACGCCCTACGAGCAGGAGATCGTCCGCATCGGCGACTCGCTGCTGCCGCTCCTGCGCCCGGCCTGACTCGCCAGGAGTGACCCGGAACACGCCCGGGTGCTATTTGTGCGGTTTGTCGAGTCACTTACAGTACTTTGAATGTCCACCCCGAGAAGGAGACCTTTGATGGCACGACGAGGGATCACCCCCCGCCCCCTGATCCGCACCGCACTGCTGACCGCAGTCGGCCTGATGGCCCTGTCCGCCTGCGGCGGCGAGGAGGCCGGTCCCAAGCTGGAGCTGACCGCGGCCCTGCCCGACGCGCCCGCCGACGGCACGACGCTGCGCGTCGGTGACCCGGCCACCCAGGTGGCGCTCGAGACCTCCGGTCTCATCGACGAGCTCGACATCGACGTCGAGTGGGCCAACATCTCCGGCGGTCCCAAGACGCTCGAGGCCTTCCGCGCCGACGCCATCGACATCGGGTCGGTCGCCGACATTCCGCCGCTCTTCGCCCACTGGACCGGCACGGACGTCCGCATCGTCGCCGCCCGCGAGACCGTCGACCCCGAGGCCCACCCGACGTACGAGCTCGGCGTGGCGCCGGGTGTCGACGTGAAGAGCATCGAGGACCTCAAGGGCAAGAAGATCGCCTACAGCCCGGGCCAGGCCCAGGGCGCGCTCGTGCTCAACGTGCTGCGCGAGGCCGGTCTGACCCAGGACGACGTCGAGTTCGTCGAGATGCAGAGCGTCGACGACGCCTTCTCGGTCGCCCTGGCCGGCAAGCAGGTCGACGTGGCGCCGCTCGGCCAGAGCCTGGCCAAGACCTACCTCGCGAAGTACGAGCGGGACGGCGCCACGACGATCAAGCCCGGCGTGCGTGACGACGCCTGGACGCTCTACGCGCCGACCACCGTGCTCGAGGACGCCGACAAGGCCGCCGCGATCAAGGAGTACGTCGGTGTCTGGGCGGAGGCCCAGCAGTGGATCTCCGAGCACCCCGACGAGTTCGCCGAGGCCTTCTACGTCGACCACGAGGGCCTGACGCCCGAGGACGCGGCATACGTCGTCGACGCGCTCGGCCAGTTCACGGTCCCGACCAGCTGGGACGAGTTCATCGCCCGCCACCAGGAGACCGTGGACACGCTGGTCGAGGCCCAGGACCAGGAGCCGCTGGACGTGGAGACGATCTACGACCGCCGCTTCGAGAAGGCCATCGCCGCCGCGGTCTCGAACAAGGCAGGGGGATCGTCATGACGACGCTCACCGCCAGCCGGCCCGTCGCGGCCGTCGGCGCCGAGGACGTTCGTCCCGTGCGACGTCGGCTCGGCCCC
The DNA here is from genome assembly GCF_051912545.1 of Nocardioides sp. N13(2025). Taxonomy (GTDB): domain Bacteria; phylum Actinomycetota; class Actinomycetes; order Propionibacteriales; family Nocardioidaceae; genus Nocardioides. The sequence goes on from NZ_CP196809.1 coordinate 3,866,409, forward strand.
GGCAAGCCCGTCCGCTTCGGCGGCCTCATCGGCATCGCGGTGCTGCTCGCCGCGTGGGTCGTCGGCTCGGCCACCGGCCTGCTCGACGAGCGCAACCTGAGCGCGCCGTGGACCGTCGTCACGACGGCCGAGACCCTGATCGAGAACGGTCGCCTGCAGGAGAGCCTGGTGACCTCCGGCATCCGCGCCGCGCTGGGACTCGGCCTCGGTGTCGCCGTCGGCACGGTCCTGGCACTCATCTCGGGGCTCTCCAGGATCGGCGAGACCCTGATCGACGGCCCGGTCCAGGTCAAGCGGTCGATCCCGACCCTCGCGCTGATCCCGCTGCTGCTGCTGTGGTTCGGCATCGGCGAGCCGTTCAAGATCCTGACGATCGCCCTCGCGGTCTTCGTGCCGATCTACATCCACACCCACAACGGCCTGCGCACCATCGAGGGCAGGTACGCCGAGCTGGCCGAGACCCTCGGCGTCTCGCGCACCGAGTTCATCCGCCACGTGGTGCTCCCCGGCGCGATGCCCGGCTTCCTGCTCGGGATGCGCTTCGCGGTGACCTCGTCGCTGCTCGCGCTCGTCGTCGTCGAGGTCATCAACTCCACGAGCGGGATCGGCCACATGATCACGCTCGCGTCCAACTACGGGCAGACCGACGTCATCGTCGTCGGCCTGGTCGTCTACGCCCTGCTCGGCGTCACCGCCGACGCGATCGTCCGGTTCATCGAGAGGAAGGCACTGTCATGGCGTCGCACACTGGCGAGCTGACCCCGGCGGTGCGGGTCTCGGACCTGCACCGCAGCTTCAACGAGGCGGGAGGTGTGCTCAACGGCCTCGACCTCGACATCGCCCCCGGCGAGTTCGTGGCCCTGCTGGGCCGCAGCGGGTCGGGCAAGAGCACCCTCCTGCGGGCCCTGGCCGGGCTCGACCGAGGCGTGGCCGGGACCGGTCGCATCGAGGTCCCGGAGAAGGTGTCGGTCGTCTTCCAGGACTCCCGGCTGCTGCCGTGGAAGCGCGTGCTGGACAACGTCGTCTTCGGCCTCCGCACCGGTGACGCGGCGGAGCGCGGCTCGCAGGCCCTCGCCGAGGTCGGCCTCGGCGGCCGGGAGAAGGCATGGCCGCACGAGCTGTCCGGCGGGGAGCAGCAGCGCGCCTCGCTGGCCCGCTCCCTCGTCCGCGACCCCCAGCTGCTGCTGGCCGACGAGCCCTTCGGTGCCCTCGACGCGCTGACCCGGATCCGGATGCACACCCTGCTGCGCAAGCTGTGCGAGGTGCACCGGCCTGCCGTGCTGCTGGTGACGCACGACGTCGACGAGGCGATCGTGCTGGCCGACCGGGTGATCGTGCTCGACGGTGGCGTCGTACGTCACGACGCGCGGATCGACCTCGACGGACGCCGCTCGCAGGCCGACCCGGCCTTCGCCCGGCTGCGCGCGCAGCTGCTCGCCGAGCTCGGGGTCGAGGACGACCACGACGCCGCTCCCCGCCCCACGGTCGGAGAGCTCAGTGAGAGGGCGGCCTCGTGACCCGGCAGCGCCGACAGATCGCCCTCAACCTCTTCATCTACCCCGACGGTCACCACGAGGCCGCCTGGCGGCGACCGGAGTCGCAGCCCGAGCGGATCACCGACATCAGCTACTACCAGGAGCTGGCCCAGCGCGCGGAGGCAGCGAAGTTCGACGCGGTGTTCTTCGCCGACGGCCCGGCGCTGGCGGACAACATCGCGTACGCCGCCCGCGCCGGGCTCGAGCCGATCACCAAGATGACCGCCATCGCGGCGGCCACCGAGCGGATCGGCGTCATCGGGACGTCGTCGACGACCTACAACGAGCCCTACAACCTGGCGCGGCAGTTCGCCTCGCTCGACCACCTGAGCAACGGTCGCGTGGGGTGGAACATCGTCACCACCTCCTCGGCCGCGGCCGCGCACAACTTCGGCCTCGAGGCGCACCCGGCACACGCCCAGCGCTACGAGCGCGCCGAGGAGTTCCTCGACGTGGTCACCAAGCTCTGGGACAGCTGGGAGGACGACGCCGTCCTCGCCGACCGCGTGAGCGGGGTCTACGCCGACACCGACAAGATCCACCGCATCGACCACGAGGGCCCGCACTTCTCGGTGGCCGGCCCGCTCAACGCGCCGCGCTCGCCGCAGGGCCGGCCGGTCTACGTGCAGGCCGGCTCGTCCCCGGACGGGCGCGCCTTCGCGGCCCGGTGGGCGGAGGCGATCTTCACCGCGCACCAGACGCTCGAGAGCGCCCAGGAGTTCTTCGCCGACATCAAGGCGCGCGCCCGGTCGGTGGGTCGCGATCCCGAGCAGCTCAAGGTGCTGCCCGGCATCAGCCCCTTCATCGGGTCGACGGCCGCGGAGGCCCGCGCCCTGGAGGAGGAGTTCAACGACCTCACGCAGCCGGCGTACTCCCTCAAGCAGCTGAGCAACCTGGTCGGCGTCGACCTGACGGCGTACGACCTCGACGGACCGTTCCCGACCGAGGTCGTGGCACCCGTGGGCGACCGCGCCTTCCACAGCCGCTCGCAGCTCGTGCTCGACATCGTCGCGCGGGAGAACCCCACGATCCGGCAGCTGTGCCACCGCCTCGCCGGTGCGCGGGGACACCGGGTGGTGGCCGGCACCCCGGTCGACATCGCCGACACGATCCAGGACTGGGCCGAGCACGGCGCCGCCGACGGCTTCAACGTGATGCCGCCCTGGCTGCCGGGAGGCATCGACGTCTTCATCGAGGAGGTCGTGCCGATCCTGCGCGAGCGCGGGTTGTTCCGCACGGAGTACACAGGAAGCACGCTGCGCGACCACCTCGGCCTCGAGCGGCCGGCCAGCCAGTACGCAACCCGTCTCGAGAAGGAGACCGCATGAGCAGCTTCGCCCACTACCGACCCCTTGGCCGCACCGGCGTCCAGGTCAGCCCGCTGACCCTCGGCGCGATGATGTTCGGCGCGTGGGGCAACCCCGACCACGACGAGTCGATCGCGATCATCCACCGCGCGCTCGACGCCGGCATCAACGTCATCGACACCGCCGACGTCTATGCGCGCGGCGAGTCCGAGGAGATCGTCGGCAAGGCGCTGCAGGCGCGCAAGGGCAGCCGCGACGACGTCTTCCTCGCGACCAAGTTCCACGGCGGCATGCACGACGACGACCCCAACCAGGCCGGCAACTCCCGGCGCTGGATCGTCCGCGAGGTCGAGCACTCGCTGCGTCGGCTCCAGGTCGACCACATCGACCTCTACCAGGTGCACCGCCCGCGGCCGGAGGTCGACATCGACGAGACCCTGGGCGCCCTGACCGACCTCGTGCGGCAGGGCAAGGTCCGCTACATCGGCACCTCGACCTTCCTGCCCTCGCAGGTCGTGGAGGCACAGTGGGTCGCCGAGAAGCGCCACCGCGAGCGCCCCGTCACCGAGCAGCCGCCGTACTCCATCCTCGCCCGCGAGGTGGAGCGAGACATCCTGCCGACCGCGCAGAAGTACGGCCTCGGCGTGCTGCCGTGGAGCCCGCTCGCCGGCGGGTGGCTCTCGGGCCGCTACCGCCGCGGCGAGGACCTGTCGTTCACCTCGAGCCGGCTGCAGCGCCAGCCCGCGCGGCACGACCCCGCGTCGCCGGAGAACAAGGTGAAGCTGGAGGCGGTCTTCCAGCTCCAGGAGCTGGCCGACGAGGCCGGACTGTCGCTGATCCACCTCGCGCTGGGCTTCGTGCTCGCGCACCCGGCGGTCTCGTCGGCCATCATCGGACCGCGCACCCTCGAGCAGCTCGAGTCACAGCTCGGCGTCGAGAAGGTCGTGCTCCCTGCCGACGTGCTCGACCGGATCGACGAGATCGTCCCGCCCGGCACCACGCTCAACGAGGCCGACCGCGGTTACGCACCGCCGGCCCTCGTGGAGGCGGCGCTCCGCCGCCGCTGACGCGGGCCCGCGCGACCGAGGGGGAGGGTCGGGCGGGGCCGCTGGCGGGGTAGTTCACCGGGAAATGGTCGTCGGGGGGCCGGATGCACGACCGGAACCCGGTGGACTACCCGGCGGGGGCCGTGGTGCGGGAGGCGGTGAGAACCCCGAGCAGTCCGCCGACGGCCGCGAACACGAAGACCGTCGCGAACGGATCGACGTCCTGGCGCTCGGCGGCCGCGAAGGCGGCTCCGGCCACCGACAGCGCGAGCGCCGCGCCGAGGGAGTCGGCGACCGAGAGGGCCGAGGAGTTGAAGCCGCGGTCGCGGTCGGTGGAGACCTCCAGCATCGCGACCCCGGTGCGCGGGTAGGCGAAGCCCATGCCCGCACCGGCGAGGACGTACGATGCCGCCGGCAGCACCGCGGACGGCCCGTGGCCCGCGTCGTGCAGGAGCACCGACGCCGCCAGCGCGACGAGCCCGGTGAGCACCAGGCAGCTGCCGACGAGCATCGCCCGGGTGTGCGACACCCGCGTCCCCAGCCGGGCCTGGACCTGGCTCGCGCTCGCCCACACCACGCCCACGCAGGTCAGCGCGATGCCGGCACGACCGGGTGTGAGGTGCCAGTGGTCCTGGAGGACGTAGACGATGTAGGCCTCGGCGCAGAAGAAGTTCGCGGCGAGCAGCCCACGGGTGGCGACGACCGCCGGCAGGCCGCGCCGGGCGACCCGGCTGCCCGGCGGCAGCAGCCGCCCGAGCGAGACCCAGACCCCGGCCAGGGCAGCCAGCGCACCCAGCGCCGCGGCCCCCTCGGAGGAGCCGAGCAGCTCGAGCACCAGCACCGCGACCGCGCCCAGGCCGGCCCACCACAGCCGTGACGCCGGCGTGTCCACGCCTTCGACGTGCGGCTCCAGCCTGCGCAGGGCCGGGGCGAGGAGGGCGAGCGCGAGGGCGACGAAGACGACCGTGCCGGTGAAGACCCAGCGCCAGCTCCACACGTCCGCGACCAGGGCCGCCAGCCCCGGGCCGAAGAGCGCCGGCAGCACCCACGCGGCGGCGAAGGAGGCGAAGACCGACGGCCGCAGGCGGGCCGGGAAGCAGAGGCCGACCATGACGTAGAGCCCCACGGTCAGCGCGCCGCCGCCGAGTCCCTGCAGGACGCGACCGACCAGCAGGACCTCCATCGAGGGCGCGAGTCCGCAGACGAGGAGCCCGGCGGAGAACAGTGCCATGGACGCCAGCAGCGGCACCACCGGTCCCGTGCGGTCGCTCCACATGCCCGCGACGACCATGCCGACGACCCCGCTCGCCAGCGGTGCGGCGAACGCGAGCGCGTACAGGTCGAGCCCGTCGAGGTCGCGCGCCACCGTCGGCATCACCGTCGCCACGGCCATCGCCTCGAAGGCGACGAAGGCGATCAGGCCGAACATCGCGAGGGTGGTCACGGCGTACGCCGGCGACAGGATGCGCTCGCGCGGCGGGGGCGCCGGTGTCGTGCTGGTGCTCACCCGGCGACGGTAGGACCTCAGGCGCACGTGAGGTCAATCGGAATAACCCGCCCCCGGCGGGCGCTGGGCCGACAGTGACCGCTCTCTCCGTGCTCGACCTCGTCCCCGTCCGCAGCGACCAGACCACCGGTGACGCGATCGCCGCCTCTCGCCGCCTCGCGCAGGTCGCCGACGAGCTGGGCTACCGGCGCTACTGGGTCGCCGAGCACCACAACATGCCGGCGGTCGCCGCGACCAACCCGCCGGTGCTCATCGCGATGCTCGCGTCCGCGACCTCGCGGATCCGCGTGGGCTCCGGCGGCGTGATGCTGCCCAACCACGCGCCGCTCGTCGTGGCCGAGCAGTTCGCCCTCCTCGAGGCGGCCTTCCCCGGCCGGATCGACCTCGGCATCGGCCGCGCGCCCGGCACCGACCCGCTGACCAGGTACGTCCTGCGTGGCGGCAGCGCGGAGTCGGCGGACGAGGCGGTGAGCAAGTTCCCCGACTACGTCGAGGACATCCGCACGCTCATGACGACCGAGGGCGTCGAGCTGCAGATCGGGCCGCGCCGCCAGCCATTGCGTGCGACCCCGTCGGCCCGCACGGTGGCCGAGATGTGGCTGCTCGGGTCCTCGGACTACTCCGCCCGGCTGGCCGCCGAGAAGGGCCTGCCCTACGTGTTCGCCCACCACTTCGCGGGTGAGGGGACCGCCGCCGCGCTCGACCTCTACCGATCGTCGTACCAGCCCTCCCCGGAGCATCCGGAGCCGCGCACCTTCCTCACGGTCAACGCCGTCGTCGCCGAGACCGAGGAGGAGGCGCACCGCCAGGCGCTGCCCAACGTGCAGCAGATGATCGCGCTGCGCACGGGCGCTCCGCTCCACCCGCAGCGGCTCGTCGAGCAGGCCGAGGCCGTCGAGATGACGCCCGAGCAGAAGGCGTTCGGCGAGGCGATGGCCCGCCGCTGGGTCGTCGGCTCGGCCGAGCAGGCGCGCAAGGAGATCGAGGAGCTGGCGATGGAGTTCGGCGTCGACGAGGTGATGGTGCACCCGGTGGCCGGCGCGATGTCCGGCACCGACGCGCGCACCTCACCGAACCGGGAGGCCACGCTGCGACTGCTGGCCGGCTGACCGCTGCGTCAGTGGCGGGCCTCCAGGCCCACCGCGTCGCGCAGCCTCTGGGTGGCCTCCTGCAGCTCGGGGTCGTCGTGGGCGCGTGACTCCATCAGTGCGGCGAGGGCCTCGGCCAGCACGTTGAGCTTCTCCTGCATCGCCTCGGTGTTGCGGCGCGCGGCGTTCTCCAGCAGCACCAGCAGCAGCAGGGACAGCACCCCGCCGAAGGTGTGGATGGCCAGCTCCCACTTGGTGACGCTGCTCCAGAGCGGGTAGCTCGCCGCCCAGATGACGACCACGGCCACGCAGACCGCGAAGAACGGCGCCCGGCTGATCAGCGTCGTCGACAGGTCGACGAACCTCTCGAAGGGGTCGCGCCCCTTCTTCTTCTCGCGGGTCTCCGCGGCATCGGTGCGCTCCATCCCCGGAACCTACCGGTGCGCAAGGACCAACGCGCGTCCCGAGTAGGGTGCGAGCCATGACCCAGAGCTCATCCACCACGTGGGAATACCAGGTGGCGCCCATCCCGCTCCACAACGAGGCGCTCATGCTCAACAACTTCGGCCAGGACGGCTGGGAGCTGGTGGCCATCCACACCAACGCCCAGGGTGGGTTGGTGGCCTTCCTCAAGCGCCAGAAGGCGGCCTGACGTGGGCGCGGAGGCAAAGCTCGCCGAGCTGGGCATCACCGTGCCGGACGTCGTCCCTCCGGTGGCCGCCTACCAGCCGACCGCCCGCTCCGGGAACCTCGTCTTCACCGCCGGCCAGCTGCCGGCCCGTGACGGCGAGATGATCGCGATCGGCAAGCTCGGTGCCGAGGTCAGCGAGGAGCAGGGCTACGAGTGCGCCCGCCAGTGCGCCCTCAACGCGCTCGCCGCGGTCAAGGCCGAGATCGGCTCCCTCGACGACGTCAAGCGCGTGGTCAAGGTCGTCGTCTTCGTCGCCTCGACCCCCGACTTCACCGGCCAGCCCAAGGTCGCCAACGGCGCCTCGGAGCTGCTCGGCGAGGTCTTCGGCGACGCCGGCAAGCACGCCCGGTCCGCCGTCGGCGTGGCGGCACTGCCGCTCGACGTGCCGGTCGAGGTCGAGATCACCGTCGAGGTCTGAGGCGCTGGCCCGCATGGAGCGCCTGCCGCTTCCTGACGCCCTCGTCGCCCAGGCCCGGTCGTACGCCGAGGGTGGCGCCACGCCTGCCGAGCCGCGGGACGCCGCCACGGTCGTGCTGCTGCGGCCCGGCTCGTCGGCGCCGGAGGTCTACCTGCTGCGCCGCCAGACCTCGATGGCCTTCGCCGGGGGGATGTGCGTCTTCCCCGGGGGCGGCGTCGACCCCCGCGACTTCGACCCTCCGCCGGATCTTGGACCGGGGCTGGTCGAGCGTGGACTCTGGGCCGGCCCCTCGCCGGCCGAGTGGGCCGCCCGTCTCGGGTGCGACGAGCCGAAGGCCCGCGCCCTGGTCTGTGCCGCGGTCAGGGAGACCTTTGAGGAGTCATCGGTCCTGCTCGCCGGGGCGAGTGCGGGCGAGGTCGTGGCCGACACGACGGGTGAGGACTGGGAGGCCGACCGCGCCGCGCTTGAGTCGCGCGAGATCTCGATGACCGAGTTCCTCGAGAAGCGCTCCTTGGTGCTGCGCACCGACCTCCTCGGCGCCTGGGCGGGCTGGCTGACGCCGGTCTTCGAGCCGCGCCGCTACCGCACGTGGTTCTTCGTGGCGCACCTGCCGGAGGGCCAGGTCACGCGCGACGTCTCGAGCGAGTCGTCGTCGGTCACGTGGGTGGGTGCCCTCGATGCCGTGGAGCTGGTCGAGCGGCAGGAGATCCTGATGCTGCCGCCCACCTGGCTGACCTGCCTCGAGGTCGGCCAGCACGCCGACCCCGACGCCGTCCTCGACGAGGCGCACAGGCGCCGCGTCGAGATGTTCATGCCCGAGGTGGTCGCCGACGGCGACGCCTTCATCCTCTCCACGCCGCCGCAGTACGCCGCACTGATGGCCAATCGAGCCAACCGATGAGCCGCGCGTGAGCTGGACCGGCGGGTCCTTCGGCGACACCGGCACCTGCGTGCTGGCGCCCAACGCCGACATCATGACCCTCGACGGCACCAACACCTGGGTGCTGCGCGACCCCGACTCCTCGCGCTCGATCGTGGTCGACCCCGGTCCCTCGATCGCCGCCCACCTCGACGCCCTCGATGCAGCCGCGGCCCCCGATGGACGAGGGAGCGTCTCCGTGGTGCTGCTGACCCACCACCACGCCGACCACAGCGAGGCCGCCCGGGAGTACGCCGAGCGGCACGGCTGCGGCGTACGCGCCCTGGACCCCGCCTACCGGCTCGGCTCCGAGGGGCTCGGTGAGGGGGACGTCGTCGCCGTCGGTGGGCTCGAGGTGCACGTCGTGGCGACTCCCGGCCACACCTCCGACTCGTTGTCCTTCGTCGTGCCGCAGGACCGGGCGGTGCTCACCGGCGACACCGTCCTCGGTCGCGGCACCACCGTCGTCGCGCACCCCGACGGCCAGCTCGGCGCCTACCTGTCCTCGCTCCAGCGGCTGCACGCCCTCTGCGGCGAGCAGGGGATCGCCACCGTCTGGCCCGGCCACGGCCCGGTCATCGACGACGCCCTCGGCGCGCTCGACTTCTACCTCGCCCACCGCCGGCAGCGCCTCGACCAGGTGCGCCAGGCGTTGCGCGACCTGCACGCGATCGAGCGGGAGGGCGGGGCCCCCTCCGCTGCGACACTGACGCACGAGACGCTGCCGCGCGCGATCGTGGAGATCGTCTACGCCGACGTCGACCCGGTGCTGTGGGGGGCGGCGGAGCTGTCGGTCCGCGCCCAGCTGGCGTACCTCACCGAGGACTGAAGCCCCTTGCGCGTCGGGCGCTCGCGCGGTGAGGTGGGGGCATGGACCTGACCAACCAGCACCAGGCCGTCGTCGTCCTCTCCCGCGCCCTCGACCAGGCCGGGGACGCCCTCGCGACGGTCCATCCCGACGACCTGGACAAGCCGACGCCGTGCGAGGGGTGGACCGTGCGGCAGCTCGCCGACCACCTCGCCGCCGCGCCCGAGCACTTCCTGCAGCAGGGTCGGGGCGAGGACGTCGACTGGAGCGCGGGGACCGGCGTCGACCCCGACCCCGCCCAGCTGACGTCGCACTTCCGCACCCACGCCGACGACCTGATCCACCACTGGCACGCCCAGCCCGACGACCAGGTCGCCCAGGCCGACTGGCAGAGCGCCGAGCTGGGCGTCCACACGTGGGACCTGGTGCAGGCCCTCGGCCGGTCGGTGCCGCTGGACGACGAGGTGGCCACGCGCGGGCTGGCGTTCATGCAGCAGGGACTGACGGCGGACAACCGCGGCGAGGCGTTCGGCCCGGAGGTCGAGGCGCCCGAGGGTGCGGGGGCCTACGAACGGCTCGTGGCTTTCGCGGGTCGGAGCCCTAGGCGCGCTTGACCATCATCCGCACGAAGGCGAGCCCGCTCAGCAGCGCCATCAGTGCGCCCAGGACGTACGGCACCCGGCCGCGGCCGGCGTCCGGGTCGGTGGTGTCGCCGAAGTCGTGCGTCAGCACCTGCGCCGAGGTGCCGTCGAGGTCGGGGACCAGATCGACGGCGAGGCTCAGGCTCGACGCGTCGGGGACGTCGCGGAGCAGGATGCGGTAGGTCCACTCCGACCGCGGGCGATCGGGTGAGGTCATCAGGACCAGGTGGTCGCCCTCGACGTAGCTGCCGGCAGGCCCGTCGACCCGCGCCACCAGGAGGCTGTCGTCGGCCCAGCCGACCGGCGTGACCGAGGCGCCGCTCGGGTAGAGGTCGGCGGCCAGCTCGCGGCCTGGGTCGCGGCCGTCGGCCGTCTCGAAGGGGACGGCCCGGACGGGCTCGTCGTCGAGGGGGTACGGCGCGCTGATCCCCTCGCCCGGAGCCACGACGCCGGTCAGGGCCGAGGTGCTGCTGTCGCCGGTCGCCGGGTCGATCGTCCAGCTCGTGATCGGGGGGACTTCGCCGGGCTGCGTGATCCGGGCGAAGACGTCGATCGCGATCTCTCCGTCGGCGGTCCACGTCATCGCGCGCGGCGTGCCGGTGCCGGGCACCAGGTCGACGAGGCCGGTCTCGCCGGTGGTCAGGTCGACCACGCGATACCAGCCGGTGCTGACCGTCGTCACTCCCCGGACCCGCTCGACCGAGCTGCCCGCCGGGTAGGCCAGGCGCTCGCCGTCCGGGGAGAGGGCGAGCGCTGGTCCGTGGAACCACGCGGCCAGGTCGTCGCCGATCTCGGGGAAGTCCGGCAGCTCGACGGGGCGGGTCTCGCCGGTCGTGGCGCTCACCAGGAAGGGCTGCCCGAGCTCGTCGACGTACGCCACCGAGGCGCGGCCGAACGCCAGGTCGGTGACGAGCGGCCCGTGGGGATCCGCGATCCGGCTGGGGATCGCGCCGTCCCGAACGGGGTCGTCGGCAGGTCCCACCGGGTCCGGTCGCGCGACGAGGACCGCCGAGCCGGCGATGACGCCGACGACAGCGACGACTGCGGCGCCGCGGACGACCCGGTCGCGGCGACGGGCCCGCCGGCCGCGGTCCCAGGCGGCCGGGTCGGGGGAGAAGGTCTGGGTGTCGGCGAGGGCCGTGAGCTCCTCGCGGAGGTCCGTGGTCATGCTTCTGCTCCCACCAGGTCGGCGAGCTCGGGGGCCCGCACGCGCAGCCGCTGCAGGGCTTGGCGCGACATGGACTTGACCGCGCCGCTGGAGATGCCCAGCGCGGCGGCCGTCTGGACCTCGGTGAGGTCCTCGAAGTAGCGCAGCACCAGCACGGTGCGCTGGCGCGGCGTCAGCCGGCGCAGGGCCTGCTCCAGGGTGAGCCGCACCGTCGGGTCGGTTGCCGGCACCGGGGCGTCGTACGACTCCAGGGGTGACTCCGCGAGCCTGCGGCGACGCCACCAGGAGATGTTCTGGTGGTACATCGTGCGCCGCACGTAGGCCTCGGGCGAGGTCTCGATGCGCTCCCAGTGCTTCGCCGCCTGCACGAGGGCGGCCTGCACCAGGTCCTCGGCGAGGTGGTGGTCACCGGTGAGCAGGTACGCCGTGCGCGCCAGGGCAGCACCCCGTGCGTGGACGAACTCGTCGAACCCGGATCTGTCGGTCATCTGCCCCCCCTCACGACGCACGACGCACGCAGGCGCCTCGACGGGGGTCAGGTGGTGCGAGAAATCGTCAGCGGGCGCGGCGCGAGAGCCGCTCGAGGTCCATGATCACCACGGAGCGGGGCTCCAGGCGCAGCCAGCCGCGCGAGGCGAAGTCGGCGAGCGCCTTGTTGACCGTCTCGCGGGAGGCGCCGACCAGCTGGGCGAGCTCCTCCTGGGTGAGGTCGTGGTGGACGTGGACGCCGTCGTCGGCGGTGCGGCCGAAGCGGTCGGCGAGGTCGAGCAGCGCCTTGGCGACACGGCCCGGGACGTCGGAGAAGACGAGGTCGGCGACGACGTCGTTGGACTTGCGCAGGCGACCGGCGAGCTGGGAGAGCAGGCCGCGCGCGACCTGGGGGCGACCCTCGAGCCACTTGAGCAGGTCGTCGTGCGAGAGCGACGCGAAGGTGGCGTCGGTGACCGCCGTGACCGTCGCTGAGCGCGGGCCGGGGTCGAAGAGCGAGAGCTCGCCGAACATCTGGCCGGGGCCCATGATGGCGAGGAGGTTCTCGCGGCCGTCGGAGGAGGACCGGCCGAGCTTCACCTTGCCCTCGGTGACGACGTAGAGCTTGTCGCCGGAGTCTCCCTCGTGGAAGAGGACGTCGCCACGGCGCAGCGTGGTCTCGGCCATCGAGCCGCCCAGAGCGGTCGCGGCCTCGTCGTCGAGCGAGCTGAACAGCGGTGCCTGACGGAGCACGTCGTTGTCCACGTCTATCCTCCAAGTGAGTGCGTCCCGTTGAGATGCCCTCGGGATCGGCACGATCCTAGCCGTGGTGTGGGTCACAAGGGCCATTCCGCCCCGGTGTGGGACGCTTTGTGCCCGTTCGAGGGGTGTCGGTGGAGGACCGTAGGCTGAGCGCGTGCCTGCCCCTCAGCGCGTCGCGGACGTGCCCGTCAAGCCCGACACGTCGCTGGTGCGCAGGGCGCGCCGGATCGACCGGATCCTGGCCGAGACCTATCCCGAGGCCAAGGCCGAGCTCGACTTCACCAACCCGTTCGAGTGCCTCGTCGTCACCGTGATCTCGGCGCAGACCACCGACCGCCGGGTCAACGCCGCCAGCCCGGCGCTCTTCGCGGCCTACCCCACGCCCGAGGCGATGGCGGCGGCCCCGCGCGAGCACCTGGAGCAGCTGCTCGGCCCGCTCGGCTTCTTCCGCCAGAAGACCGACTCGCTGCTCAAGCTCAGCCAGGCGCTGGTCGACACCTTCGGCGGCGAGGTGCCGGGTCGCCTCGAGGACCTCGTCACCCTGCCCGGGGTGGGCCGCAAGACGGCCAACGTCGTGCTGGGCAACGCCTTCGGCAAGCCGGGCATCACCGTCGACACCCACTTCGGTCGCCTCGCGCGCCGCTTCGGCTGGACCGAGGAGACCGACCCGGTGAAGGTCGAGCACGCCGTGGGTGCGCTCTTCCCCAAGCGCGACTGGACGATGCTGTCGCACCACCTCATCTGGCACGGTCGCCGCCGCTGCCACGCCAAGAAGCCGGCGTGTGGCGCGTGCCCGGTCGCCAAGCTGTGCCCCTCCTACGGTGCCGGCCCGACGGACCCGATCGAGGCGGAGAAGCTGGTCACCACCCAGGGGCCCGCATGAGGAAGTCCTTCCTGGCCGTCCTGCTGGTCGTGCTCCTCACCTCGTGCACGTCCGGCGGCGGCATCGACGTACGCCCTCCCGACGTGCAGGTGGACACCCCGGCGCTGCGCGAGGCCAAGCAGCGCATCGGCATGGAGGACTGCGTGCCCGGTGACGGCGAGCCGGTCGAGGGCGGGCTCCCCGAGCTGACCCTGCCGTGCCTCGGCGGCGGCCAGGACGTCGACCTGTCCTCGCTGCGGGGCCCGATGCTGATCAACCTCTGGCAGGCCTTCTGCGTGCCGTGCCGCAAGGAGATGCCGGCGCTGGAGAGCTTCCACCAGAAGTACGGCGACCAGGTGGCCGTGCTCGGCATCGACTTCAACGACGTCCACCCCGCCGGTGCGCTCGAGCTGGCGGAGGACACCGGGGCCACCTACCCGTCAATCGCCGACCCCGGTGGCGAGCTGATGGTCGAGGAGGCGTTCGCGGTCGCCCGGCGCGGCCTGCCGGCCTTCGTCCTCGTCGACGCCGACGGAGAGGTCGTCGGCCAGGCCTCCGGCGGCGTGGACTCCGTTGCCGAGGTCAAGGACCTCGTCGCCGAGCACTTAGGGATCGAGCTGTGAACGACCCGGTGCTCCCGGGTTGGCTCGGCCCGGTCGTCGACGCGGCCTCGAGCATCACCGTCCACGAGCTCACCCGGTTCATGCCGCCCGAGGACAGCGACGCCCGGCGCGGCGCCGTGCTGATGGTCTTCGCCGACCGCCACGACGACCCGGCCGGCCCCGACGACCTCGCCCACCGCGGCGAGCTCCTGCTGACCGAGCGCGCCCACCACATGCGCTCCCACCCGGGGCAGGTGTCGTTCCCGGGCGGGTCGCTCGACGAGGGCGAGACCGCCCGTCAGGCCGCGCTGCGCGAGGCCTACGAGGAGATCGGGCTCGTCCCCGAGGAGATCGAGGTCTTCGGCGAGCTGCCCGAGCTGTGGCTGCCGCCGAGCAACTTCGCGGTGACCCCCGTCCTGGGCTACTGGCGCGACAAGGGCGAGGTGCGCATCGAGAGCCCCGACGAGGTGCACGCCATCCACCACGTCGCCATCGCCGAGCTGCTCGACCCCGACTTCCGGATCAACGTCCGACACCCCAGCGGCTGGATGGGCCCCGGCTTCCTCATCGGCCCGGACAAGGACGTCATCCTGTGGGGCTTCACGGCCGGCATCATCGCCCGCCTGTTCAGCTACCTCGGCTGGGCCGAGGACTGGGACAGGGCGCGGGTGCGTGACCTGCCCGACCACATGCTGCAAGGTGAACCCCGACAGACCGACCTGGCGCCCAACCGCGTGCAGAACACCAAGCTCGAGGAGTAGCGCCGATGAACATCCTCGACTGGTGCCTCGTCGCACTCGTGGGGATCTATGCCCTCTCGGGCTACTGGCAGGGCTTCATCACCGGCGCCTTCGCCACGGCCGGCCTGCTCCTCGGCGGACTGCTGGGCATCTGGGCCGCGCCCCTGGCGCTGGGTGACGCGGCGCCGTCGCTGTGGGTCTCGCTCGGCGCGCTCTTCATCGTCATCATCTCCGCCTCCCTCGGCCAGGCGCTGCTGCAGTTCGTCGGCTCCAGGATCCGTGACCGGATCACCTGGCAGCCGATCCGAGCCGTCGACGCCATCGGCGGCTCGGTGCTGAGTGCCGTCGCCGTGCTGCTCGTGGCGTGGGCCCTGGGTGTCGCCGTCTCCGGCACGCGGATCGGTGGGATCACGCCGATGGTGCGCGAGTCCGCGATCCTGGCCAAGGTCGACCAGACGCTGCCGGCTGACTCGAGCAAGGTCCTCGGGACCTTCAACAACGTGGTCGGCACCACGTTCTTCCCGCGCTACCTCGAGCCCTTCGCGCCCGAGCGGATCGTCGCGGTCAAGCCCGGCGACCCGCGGATGCTCACCGACCCCGACGTGATCGACGCCCAGGCCAGCGTGGTCAAGGTGCGCGGCACCAACGGGTGCGGCAGCGGCGTGGAGGGCACGGGCTTCTTCTTCGCCCCCGGCCGGCTGATGACCAACGCCCACGTCGTGGCCGGTGTCACCCGCCCCGAGGTGGAGGTGGGCGGCTCCTCGGTCGTCGCCTCCGTCGTGCTCTACGACGCCGACCTCGACGTCGCCGTCCTGTCGCTGCCCGACACCGGGACCCCGCACCTCGCCTTCGACACCCGGGCCGAGCCGGGCGACAACATCGCCGTGCTCGGCTACCCCGAGGACGGCCCCTACGACGTGAGGTCCGGCCGCATCCGCTCCCAGCAGCGGCTGCGCTCGCCCGACATCTACGGCGACGGGACTGTGATCCGTCAGGTCTACTCCCTGCGCGCGATCATCCGTCCCGGCAACTCCGGCGGCCCGATCCTCACCTCCGCCGGCGACGTGGCAGGCCTGGTGTTCGCGGCGTCGGTCAGCGACCAGGACACCGGCTACGCGCTGACCGCCAGCCAGGTCGCCGAGTCAGCTGCGCTCGGCGTGACCAGCCAGTCGCCCGTCGACACCGGCACCTGCGTGCGCTGAGCGCAGTCTCGAGATTCAGCCCTTGCCCTTGAGGGCCTGCGGGATCTGCTTGCCCTGCTCGATCGCGCGCTCGGGCGCCTTGACCTGCTTGACCTGCTTGAGGCCGATGAAGGCGAGGAGGCCGGCGATCAGGAGGTAGAGCGCGAACACGATCAGGAACGCCCAGTGCAGGTCGAGGCCGGAGCCGTTCCAGTGGATGAAGTAGGCGATCGAGACCGACAGCATGATGATCGCCAGCAGCCCGAGGAACGCCGCGCCAGCGAAGAGGCCGATGCCGACCCCGCCGTGCTTGACACTGACCTTGAGCTCGGACTTGGCGAGCTGGATCTCCTTGGAGACCAGGCTCGAGATGTCGCGCTGCGCGTCCATGACGAGCTTGCCGAGCGTCGGATCCGTGTCCTTGACCGGTTCGTGTGCCATGGGGGTGCTGTCCTTCGGTGTACGCCGGGGGCTGACGGCTGCGACCCTACCAACGCGACCGTCTAGACTGGGGCCTCAGGTGAGCCGGGAAGTCTGGTCGGCCCGTGGCGTGTCGCCGCGGTGATCATTACCCCGACCACCCCGGAAGGATGCGCCAGCGCATGGCTTCACGTCCCCACGACCCCCACGGCCACCCCAGCGTCGACGACGAGCTCTGGGAGGCGGGCCCGGTCTACAGCGCCAGCAACCGGCCACTGGCCCGCCTCGTCGCGCGACCGGTGCGCGAGTTCCTCCGCGTCGAGGCGGCGGGCTCGCTGCTGCTGCTGCTCGCCGCGGCCGTCGCCCTCGTGTGGGCCAACAGCCCCTGGGCGTCGTCGTACGACGCGCTCTGGCACGCCCACCTGACGCTCGACGTCGGGCCGCTGCACCTCGACGAGTCGCTGCAGCACTGGGTCAACGACGCCCTCATGGTGATCTTCTTCTTCGTCGTCGGCCTCGAGATCAAGTACGAGCTGGTCAACGGCGACCTCCGTGACCCGAAGACGGCCGCCCTGCCGATCATCGCCGCGATCGGCGGCATGCTCGTGCCGGCCGGGCTCTACCTGGCGCTCAACCCGCCCGGCAGCGACGGCAGTGCCGGCTGGGGGATCCCGATGGCCACCGACATCGCCTTCGCGGTCGGCGTGCTCGGCGTGCTCGGGCGGCGGATCCCGTCGGCGGCGCGGCTGTTCCTGCTGACGCTGGCGATCGTGGACGACATCGGCGCGATCCTGGTGATCGCGGTCTTCTACACGTCCGACCTCTCGCTCGGCTGGCTGGCGCTGGCCGTCGGCCTGCTGCTGGCGATGGTGGTGGCCACGAGGCTGCGGATCTGGGCCGTCACCCTCTACGCCGTGCTGGGCGTCGGCGTCTGGTTCGCGCTGCTCGAGTCGGGCGTGCACGCCACGCTCGCCGGCGTCGCGATCGGCCTGCTCGCCCCCGCGACGCCCCTGCTCAAGGAGGACGTGGCCCGCGGCTACGCCACCCGGGCGCTGCAGGACCGCCACCTCGACGCCGACGAGCTCGCCCGCATGCGGTTCCTGCTCAAGGAGTCGGTGTCCGTCGTCGAACGGCTGCAGACCGCGCTCCACCCGGTGTCGGCGTACGTCGTGCTCCCCGTCTTCGCGCTCGCCAACGCCGGTGTCGAGCTCGGGGCGATCGGCAAGGTCTTCACCGAGCCGGTGGGGCTGGGCATCGTGCTCGGCCTGGTGCTCGGCAAGCCCGTCGGGATCTTCCTGGCGTCGTTCGCCGCCGTACGCCTCGGGCTCGGGAAGCTGCCCGAGTCCACCACCTGGCCGATGGTGCTCGGCCTCGGCGCTGTGGGCGGCATCGGCTTCACGGTGTCGATCTTCATCGCCGGGCTGTCGTTCCCGGGCGCCGACCTGCTGACCGAGGAGGCCAAGATCGCGATCCTGCTGGCCTCGCTGTTCGCGGCCGTCGTCGGCGTCGTGCTGCTGCTCGCCGCCACCCGCCGGCGTACGCCCGATCCGTCATCCGAACCCGACGCCATGCGTGTGCCTTCGTATGACGGACCAGGTGAGGGCCCGGGCGCCTGACGCAGTACGTCATACGAACCCGCACCAAGAGGCACG
This sequence comes from Nocardioides sp. N13(2025), assembly GCF_051912545.1. Classification (GTDB taxonomy): domain Bacteria; phylum Actinomycetota; class Actinomycetes; order Propionibacteriales; family Nocardioidaceae; genus Nocardioides. Next base: position 3,884,224 of record NZ_CP196809.1, read on the forward strand.
GGTTCGTATGACGGATCGCGCGGAGCGCGGGCTGGGGGTCACTCGTCGGAGGCGGCCGAGCCCTCCTTGCCCTTGATCAGGTCCATGACCGTCGAGTCGGCGAGGGTGGTCACGTCGCCGACCTCGCGGTGCTCGGCGACGTCCTTGAGCAGGCGGCGCATGATCTTGCCGGAGCGGGTCTTGGGCAGCTCGGGCACGACCATGATCTGGCGGGGCTTGGCGATCGCGCCGATCTCGTGGGCGACGTGCTTGCGGAGCTCCTCGACGATGTCGGGCCCGCCGTCGCCCGCCGCCTCGCGCAGGATGACGAACGCGCACACCGCCTGGCCGGTGGTCTCGTCGGCCGCTCCGACGACCGCCGCCTCGGCGACCTTGGGGTGCGACACGAGTGCCGACTCGATCTCGGTGGTGGAGAGGCGGTGGCCCGACACGTTCATCACGTCGTCGACGCGGCCGAGCAGCCACACGTCGCCGTCGTCGTCGAGCTTGGCGCCGTCGCCGGCGAAGTAGAGGCCGGGCCAGCGCGACCAGTAGGTCTCCTTGAAGCGCTCGTCGTCGCCCCACAGCGTGCGGAGCATCGCGGGCCACGGCTCCTTGAGCACGAGGTAGCCGCCGTTGCCGTTGCCGACCGACTTGGCCTCGTCGTCCACCACGTCCGCGGAGATGCCGGGAAGGGCCTTCATCGCCGAGCCGGGCTTGCCGGCGGTGACACCGGGCAGCGGGCTGATCATGATCTGGCCGGTCTCGGTCTGCCACCAGGTGTCGACGATCGGGCAGCGCTCGCCGCCGATGACCTCGCGGTACCACATGTAGGCCTCGGGGTTGATCGGCTCACCGACCGAGCCGAGCAGCCGCAGCGACGACATGTCGTAGCCGTCGGGGATCTCGCGACCCTGCTTCATGAAGGTCCGGATCGCGGTGGGGGCGGTGTAGAAGATGGAGACCTTGTAGTCCTGCACGATCTGCCACCAGCGGCCCTTCTCGGGCGTGCCCTCGTACATCACCTGCGTCGCGCCGTTGGCGAGCGGCCCGTAGACCATGTAGGAGTGTCCGGTCACCCAGCCGACGTCGGCGGTGCACCAGTAGACGTCGGTGTCGGGCTTGAGGTCGAAGACCGCCCAGTGGGTGTACGACGTCCCGGTGAGGTAGCCGCCGGTGGTGTGCAGGATGCCCTTGGGCTTGCCGGTCGTGCCGGAGGTGTACATGACGTAGAGCGGGTGCTCGGAGTCGTGCATCTCGGGCTCGTGGTCGGGCGAGGCGCCGTCGACGGCGTCGTGCCACCACACGTCGCGCGACTCGTCCCAGTCGACGTCCTGGCCCGTACGTCGTACGACGAGGACGTGGCGCACCAGGTCGCCGGTCTTCCCGACGGCCTCGTCGACCGCGGGCTTGAGCGCGCTGGCCGCACCACGGCGGTAGCCGCCGTCGGAGGTGATCACGACGTGGGCCTCGCAGTCGGTGATGCGCGAGGCGAGGGCGTCGGCGGAGAAGCCGCCGAAGACCACGGTGTGCGGGGCGCCGAGGCGCGCGCACGCGAGCATGGCGACGACGACCTCGGGGATCATCGGCATGTAGATGGCGACCCGGTCGCCCTTCTTGACGCCGAGCTCGATGAGCGCGTTGGCAGCCCTCGACACCTCGTCCTTGAGCTGGGAGTAGGTGATGTCGCGGGTGTCGTCCTCGGGCTCGCCCACCCAGTGGATCGCCACCTTGTCGCCGTTGCCGGCGGCGACGTGGCGATCGACGCAGTTGACCGACGCGTTGAGCGTGCCGCCGACGAACCACTTGGCGAAGGGCGGGTTGGTCCAGTCGAGGACCTGGTCCCACTTCTGGCCCCAGTCCAGCCGGCCGGCCGCCTCGGCCCAGAAGGCCTCGCGGTCGGAGTCGGCACGGGCGTAGGCCTCCTCCGTGACGTTGGCGTGGGCCGCGAGGTCGGCCGGGGGCTCGAAGCGCCGGTCCTCGGTCATCAGGTTGGACAGAGTCTGGTTGGTCTGGGTCGGCTCGGGCAAGGCTCTCTCCTCGGGCGGGGCTGGGGAAGCTGGGGGTGGGTGGACCCCCTCGCCGAACCTACTCCGGCCCGGCGAGGGGGTCACGGTGGTGCGGGTCAGTGCTTGACGGCCTGCTCGGCGCCGGCGCCGGTGAGGGCGCGTACCTCGAGCTCGGTGTAGCGCTCCTCGGCCTCTGGCTCCTTCGACGTGATCGTGCCGAGGTAGCCGAGGAGGAAGCCGAGCGGGATCGACACGATGCCGGGGTTCTCCAGCGGGAACCACGAGATGTCGATGTCCGTGGGCAGCAGGGACAGGTTCTTCCCTGACACCGGGTCGGTGCCCTTGCCGCTCACGACCGGGCTGAAGATCACCAGGCCGACGGCGGAGATGAGGCCGCCGTAGATGCTCCAGAGCGCGCCGCGGGTGTTGAAGCGCCGCCAGAACATGTTGTAGATGATCGCCGGCAGGTTGGCCGAGGCCGCGACCGCGAAGGCCAGGGCCACCAGGAACGCGATGTTGAGCTTCTGCGCCGGGATGGCCAGGAGGATCGCGATGAGACCGATGACGCCCGCCGCGATGCGCGAGACCCGGATCTCCTCGGCCTCGGACGCCTTGCCGTCCTTGAAGACCGAGTTGTAGAGGTCGTGCGCCACCGACACCGACGAGGTCAGCGTCAGGCCGGCGACCACCGCGAGGATCGTCGCGAAGGCGACGGCCGCGATGAGGGCCAGCAGGACGGCGCCCCCGGTGGAGCCGGGTCCGCCACCGACGGCCTCGGCCAGCAGCGGCGAGGCCAGGTTGCCGCCCGACGCGGCCACCTCGGCGTACGAGTCCTTGTCGAGCAGGGCCGCGGCACCGAAGCCGAGGACCAGCGTGAACAGGTAGAACGCGCCGATGAGGCCGATCGCCCACAGCACCGACTTGCGCGCGTCACGCGACGTCGGCGTCGTGTAGAAGCGGATCAGGATGTGCGGCAGGCCGGCCGTGCCGAGCACGAGGGCGATGCCGAGGGAGATGAAGTCGATCTTCGAGGTGGGGCTGACGCCGTACTTCAGTCCGGGCTCGAGGAACGCCCCGCCCTTGCCGCTGTTGGTGGCGGCGGTGCCGAGCAGGTCGGACAGGTTGAAGTCGAACTTGGCGAGCACCAGCACGACGATCAGCGCGGAGCCCACCATCAGCAGGACCGCCTTCACGATCTGCACCCAGGTGGTGCCCTTCATGCCGCCGACGGTGACGTAGAAGATCATCAGTGCGCCCACGAAGAAGATCGTCAGGTTCTTGATGCCCTCGCTGGTGACGCCGAGCAGCAGCGCGACGAGCGCGCCCGCACCGACCATCTGGGCCAGCAGGTAGAAGATCGAGACGACGACGGTGGAGGTCGCGGCCGCGGTGCGGACCGGCTTCTGCCTCATCCGGTAGGCCAGCTGGTCGGCCATCGTGTATCGGCCGGAGTTGCGCAGCACCTCGGCGACGAGCAGGAGCGCGACGAGCCAGGCGACGAGGAAGCCGATCGAGTAGAGGAAGCCGTCGTAGCCGGACAGCGCAATGGCTCCCGAGATGCCGAGGAACGACGCCGCCGACATGTAGTCGCCGCCGATGGCCAGGCCGTTCTGGAAGCCGGAGAAACCGCGTCCGCCGGCATAGTGGTCGGCCGCGCCGGAGGAGTTCCGGCTGGCCCAGATGGTGATGCCGACCGTGAGGGCGACGACGCTGAGGAACAGCGCCGTGGTGAGGATCTGGTGGCCTTCCATGTCAGCGCTCCCGGTTGGAGTAGTACTCGTCCGACAGCTGCCTGGCCAGCGGATCGAGGTTGCGGTTGGAGTAGCGGCTGTAGACCCAGGCGAGGAGGAACGTCGTCAGGAACTGCAGCAGCCCGAAGACCAGCGCGACGTTGATGTTGCCGACGACCTTGGTGCTCATGAAGTCGTGGGCATACATCGACATCAGGACGTAGAGGGCGTACCAGGCCAGGAAGGCCACGGTGGCCGGGATGACGAAGCGGCGATAACGAGAACGCAGCTCCGCGAACTCGGGCCGGGCCGACAGCTCGTCGTAGACGGGGTCGTGGCGCGCGGCCTGGTCGTGAGCATCTGAAGTCACGTCAGGGACCTTTCCGGGCGAGGGTCACGGAGGTGTGACCGCCGTCACCGTGACACCCGTCACAGGCAGGTCGGGAGGGGTGCGAGCGGGCTGGTCGGTCGGTGGGCGCCGCTCCGCGCCCAACGGTGGGTGCCGCACGACGAGCGGTCGTGGCACTCTTCGCACCGTGGCAGAAGACATCGACCGCCGAGCGGCGGCCCGCACCCTCGGCACCGCCTGGCTGCTCATCCTCGTCGGGGTGCTCGCCGTGGGGTGGCTGCTGACCCATCCCCTCGAGTCGACGGTGGACCCCTGGGACGACGACGTGGTGCTGTGGTTCGCCGACCGGCGCACGTCGGGCCTCGACCTCGCCGCCGACATCGGCAGCAAGGTCGCCGACACGATCGTGGGGCTGGCGCTCGCGCTGGTCCTTGCCGTGGTGGTCTCGCGGCGCGAGCGGTCGTGGCGTCCGGCGGTCTACTACGCCGTCCTGGTCGGGCCGACGCTGGCGCTCTACCTGGTCGTCACCGCGCTCATCCCGCGCGACCGGCCGCCGGTGAAGATCCTCGACCCGGGCCTGGTGCCCGACCACAGCTTCCCGTCGGGCCACGTGTTCACCTCGATCGTCGTCTACTGCGCCACGGCCTTGCTGCTCAACGCGTACGTCCCGCGCTGGCGTCGCTGGACCTGGCTGCTGTTCCTGGTGCCGCTCGTCGTGGCGCCGTCGAGGCTCTACCAGGGCGCGCACCACCCGACCGACGTGCTCACCAGTCTGGTCTTCGCGCCGATCTGGGTCGCGGTCGTGGCCCGCACGCTGCTGCCGGGACGGGTGGCCCACCCGGAGCCTGACAAGGTGGAGGCATGACTCCTCCCGTCGTGGTCGTGACCGGTGCCAACGGACTCGTGGGCAGCCACGTGGTGGCCGCCCTCGCCGAGCGCGGAGCGGCGGTGCGCGCCGTTGTACGCCGGGTCGGCACCGCGCCGCGGGCGTCCGGCGTCGAGGAGCACGTCGGCGACTTCGCCGACCCGGACTTCGCCGCGACCGTGGTGGCCGGGGCCGACGCCCTGGTGACGACCGTGCACCCTCTCGGCTCGGGTCGCGACGACCAGCGCCGGATCGGGCTCGACGGGACCCTCGTCATCGCGGAGGCGGCCGTGGACGCCGGCGTGCCCCTGCTCGTCCACGTCTCGACCGCCGCCGTCTACGACCGGAGCCCGGGCACGGGTGACGTCGGCGAGGACGCCGCCCTCGTGGACGACGACGCAGGCGACTACGCCGTCGTGAAGCGCGACGTCGACGCGGCGCTGGGCCGCCTGGCGGGTACGACGCGGGTGTTGCTGCGGCCGCCGGCGATCCTCGGCCCGGGCGAGTCCTCGGTCTGGAACACCGTCCAGCCTGCCGCCCTCGCCGCCGACGAGGCGCGCCGGCACGCGATCGCCGACCAGACCTTCGCCTGGGTGCACGTCGACGACCTCGCCGCCATCGCCGCCGACCTCGCGACTGGTGCCATCGCCCCGAGCCACGACCCGGAGGCCGGTCCGGTCGAGGGCGGCTGCACCCCCGTCAACGTCGCCAGCGGCCCGGCGACGCAGCGCGACTACGTCGGCGCCGTGACCGAGGCGCTCGGGGTCGAGCCCACGTGGGACGACAAGCCGGCGTGGACCGGTCAGATCCGCGCCGACCGGGCCCGCCGCTGGGGCTGGACGCCGCGGGTGTCGCTCGAGGACGCACTGGCCGAGCTGCAGGCGGGCCTGCGGAGCTGAGGAGGAGACACCCATGACCGACGTGTCCGAGTTCAGGATCACCCTGACCGTCGACGACTTCGATGCCGCGGTGCGGCTCTACCGCGACGCGCTCGGGCTGCCGCAGCTCGAGGACTGGAGCAGCGACCAGGGCCGCGTGCTGCTGCTCGACGCCGGTCGCGTCACCCTCGAGCTCTTCGACGAGGCCCAGGCCGCGATGGTCGACGACCTCGAGGTGGGGGAGCGGGTCTCGGGCAAGGTGCGGTTCGCGCTGCACGTCGCCGACACCGACGCGACCGCCGCGACGCTGACCGCTGCCGGCGCGACGGCCGTCGCGCCCCCGGTCGACACGCCCTGGGGCGACCGCAACGCGCGGGTCGCCGCACCGGACGGGATGCAGCTGACGCTGTTCAGCTCCTGATCATGAACCTGTCGGGCTCGGGCAGCGGCTCGAAACCGAAGCGGGCATAGACCTCGTGCGCGTCCCGGGTCGCCAGCAGCACCCGGCTGAGGCCCATCGGCTCGAGCTGCTCCACCACGGCCTCGAGCAACCGGTGGCCGACCCCGCGGCCGCGGTGGTCGCGGTCGACGTACACGTCGCAGAGCCAGGCGAAGCTGGCGCGGTCGGTGAGGACCCGCGCGTAGGCCACCTGCTCGCCACTGCCGGTGAAGACGCCGAAGTTGAGCGAGTTCCGCGCGGCCGTCTCGACGTTGTCGCGCGTGCGGCCCAGCGCCCAGTAGGCGTCGGCGCTGAGCCACGGGTGGATGCGGTCGAAGTCCATGTCGGACAGCTCGGTGCGGATCTCGTAGTCGTCTCCGGTCACGGGGTGATCCTCCCAGTGCTTGACAGCCAGGTCACCGCAAGGCGGACCATGACGACATGGGTGACGTCGAGTTCGAGATCGTGCGCACGGTGCAGGCCCCCATCGATGACGTCTTCGAACGCCTCGCCGACGTCGAGGGCCACAACCAGTGGATGCCGCGCAAGGGCAGCATCCTGCGCCGGACCCGGCTGACCTCCACCGGGCCCCCGGGGCTCGGGACGACCTACGAGGACTCGACCACCCTCGGCACCACGCCGGGGGAGATCGTCGAGTTCGACCCGCCCCGCCGGCTGCTCCACCACTGGTGGGACAGCACGTCGTCGGGTCGGATCAAGGTGGAGGGCTGGCCGGGCTACACCCTCGAGGCGACGGGGGACGACGAGACCCTCGTGCGCCACGACGCCAGGCTGCACACCAACGGCGCCTACCGCCTCGCGACCCCCGTCCTGCGGATGATCGCGGTGCGGGAGCGCACCACGGTGCTCGAGGCGCTGCAGAGGTCCTTCGAGCACACCTAAGGCTGGTCGCTTGCACCGACGGAGGTCGCGGTCCGGGCGATGGCGTCCGTGAGGGGAACGTGCTGCCGGGCGTCGCGAGCGGCACGAGCGAGGAGGCGCGAGCCGACGGTGCCGCTCCCCTCGTGCAGGGCGACCTGGGCGGCCCGCCACCGGCAGTAGCCCGCCTCGTGCGGGCGGGCCAGCCGGTCCCACCCGGTGGCCGCAGCCGTCCAGAGGTCCACCTCCTCGCTGCCCTCGAGCCGGGCGAGCTCGGCCCGCCACACGAGGTGCCAGACCGCAGCGGCGACCCCGATCGCGTCAGGCCCGAAGGGGTCCACGGCGGCTCCCGCCCGACGCGCCCGCAGGCGTCGGGTGGATTCGTGACGCTCCTCCGGGCTGGAGTGGTGCCACGCTTCGGCGGCGGCGCGCGCCGCCCAGGCGGCCGCGGGTGCGGCCAGGCCCGCACGGTCAGTCGGCAGGAAGAACGTGAGCGCCTCGTCCAGCCGCGCCGCGGCGCGTCGTGGGTGGCCGGACCAGTACTCCGCGACGGCCAGCGCCACCTGGGACTCCGCCCAGTTGCTGTCCTGCGGTCGGGAGACGCGGTCCAGCGCCTCCACCCGCGAGAGAGCCTCGTCGAGCCGGCCCCGGACCGCGTCGATCTCCGCGCGCGCGGCGTGCACCTCGTACGTCGCCACGACCGGTTCGCCGTGCGTCGAGCCCTCCACCATGGCGGCCGCGGCCTCGCAGTCGCCCGCCCGGAGGTGCGCCTCGCCCACGTTGACGCGCAGGAACGCCACCGAGCGCTCGGTGAGCTGCCGGCCGTCGAGGGCAGCGAGGGCCCGTGAGGCAGTGGAGAGGACGGTCTCGACCGGGGCGCACAGGTGCAGCAGGATGTCCGTCGCGTTCACCGCGACAGCGACCTCGACGAAGGGGTCACCCGACTGCTCGGACAGCGCGAGCGCCTCCAGGGACAGCGAGCGCGCCTTCTCCTTCTCACCACCCGCCAGCGCGAACCACGATGCCCAGTTGAGCACCCGTCTGCGCTCGGTGGCGTCATCGAGGGCGTCGGCGACCTGCAGCGCGCGGGCGAGGTCCTCCCGCGCGTCCGCGAAGCGACCGTGGTGGGACACGGAGGCGGCCCGCGTCACGAGGCACTTGACGAGCTCGGCGGAGGGCGGGAGGTCGCGGTGCAGCTCGAGCGCCTCCGCGATCGTGGTCAGTCCCCGAGTCCTGTCGCCGAGCTCGCAGTGGGTGAGGCCCGACCGGCCCAGCAGCGCCGCCCGATCGGCCGGGTCCGCCTCGACGGTCTCAGCACGCTCTGCGAGGGTGCTCGCGACGGCGAAGTCGCCGACGGTCCGGGCGGCGTCCATCGCGTTGCGCAGGACGTGGGCCAGCGGGATCCCCAGGCGCTCGTCGTCGCCGGTTGCCCACAGCTCCACGGCGCGGAGCCAGTGGCGGAGCTCGACGTGCGCGGCATACCTGGTGTGGGCCTGCCACGCCGCGGCGACGCGCCACTCCACCTCGTGCCGCTCGTCCCCGGCCGCCTCCCAGTGCCGGGCCACCTCCCCCGCCTCGGCGTCGGGTGTCGAGCCGAGGGCCTCGGCGAGGCGTACGTGCTGGAGGACCGCCTCGCCCGGGACCAGTCGCCCCCGGACGACCTCGGCGAGCACGGGGTGCCTGAGCTCCACCTGGTCCGGGTCCCGCGCGTCCGCCAGCAGTCCCAGGGCGGAGAGGTCCCGCAGGGCGGTCACCAGCTGCTCGGCGGCGGTGCCGGCTGCGGCGCCCAGCACGTCGGGGGGAAGGGGGCGGTCGGCGACTCCCAGGGTCCGGACCACCGCCCAGGCGTCCGTGTCGAGCTGCGCCAGCCGTCCCTCGAAGACCGCCGCCAGCTCGAGAGGCAGCTCGTCCGGTCGGGCTGTCGCCAGCTGCTCGGTGAAGAGGGGGTTCCCGCCCGTCCGGGAGTGGATGCGCGTGACCAGCTCGTCGGTGGCCGCGCGCCCGAGCACGCGGTCCAGCTGCTCGCGCGTCTCCGTCAGGTCGAGGGGGGCCAGGGCGATGCCCGGAGGTGCGGCGAGCCGTCGCAACCGGGCCAGCCGGTCGGCCGTGGCGTCGGGCACGTCAGGACCGACGTCCCGCAGGGTCGCCACGACCCGCACCCCGGGCGCATGCGTGAGCAGGTGCTCGAGCACGTCGAGGGTGGTCGGGTCGGCCCAGTGCAGGTCCTCGAGCAGGATCGCCGCGGGCCGCAGCCTGGTGGCGGTCCCCAGGACGGCCGTGATCGCGCTCAGCAACCGCTGTCTCGCGAACTCGTCGGTCGGCTGCGGGGGGCCGTCCTCCAGCTCGGGCAGGACCAGGGCGAGGGTGCTCCGGACGTGCCGGGGGCAGTCGGCCAGCGCCTCCTTGAGCCACAGGCCGTCCTCGACGGCGAGGATCGCGCCCAGGACGTCGGTGACGGGCAGCAGGGGGACCTCGGTCGACAGGGGGAGGCAGCGCCCGCGGGCCACGAGGGAGTCCGCCCCGTCGGCAGCAGCGCTGACGAGGGTCGTCTTGCCGATGCCCGCCTCACCGGTGACGAGCAGCAGCCCGGCGCCGGTGTCGAGATGTCGCCGCAGAGCGGCGACCTCCGCCCGACGCCCGGCGAGGCGGGGCGCGGTCGACGAGACCGTCGAGCGGGTCGGAGCGGTGGCAGCCAGCCAGAGGTCGTGGAAGCGATCGGGATCACCTGCCATCGCCTCGACGAGCACCTCGACCGTGCCCCACGACGGGGGCCTGGGGTTGGAGAAGGCCTTGGAGACGGTGGTGTGCGAGACCCCCGTCCTGCTCGACAGGGTGCGCAGCGACGGCCAGCCCGCGCGGTGGTGGAGGTCATGGAGTGCGAGGACGAGGTCACGGTGGGCCCCGGGCGGCAGGTCCGGGAGGGGCAGCGAGCCCATGCTCCACCTCCGATCGCGCGGGATCCGAGGTGATCAGGATCCTCGGTCAGCCGGGGCGCTGTCCACTGCGAACCGCTGGTCCGACCAGCGGGGCGGACCTAGAGTGACCGCATGATCGACGGGTTGCTCGCCTCGGCGGACCTCGGCTGGCTCGAGCCGGGCACGCACCTGTGCGCCTTCCCCCGGGACGAGCGCCAAGCCACGCGGATCGCGGCGACGTTCGTCGACCAGGGGCTCTCCGCCGGCGACCAGCTGCTCTACGTCGCGAGCGAGGAGCAGGCCGACGCGCTCATCGCGATGCTCCCGGCCCACGTGCGCGGGCACGAGGCCCTGGCCACCGGACAGCTCCTGGTCACCTCCTTCGCGGAGGCGTACGGCGCGGAGCGCCCGACCGACCTCGACGTCATCGGCGAGGGGTTCCGGGCGGCGGCGGAGCGCTCCCGCGCCCTGGGGTTCCCCGGCCTGCGGGTCGCGGCGCGCATGGACGAGCTCGCGCCCCTGCTCGGGTCGGCCGAGCAGGTGCTCCGGTGGGAGCGGTTGTCGACCGCGCTGCAGCGCGAGCTCGGGGTCAGCTCGGTGTGCCTCTACGACCGCGGCCGGCTCGACGACGAGCAGGCCGCCCTCCTCGCAGAAGAGCACGCGGCCCTCGCCCCGGAGATGGCCGAGACCCCGCTGGCCAGCTTCCTCGCGGTCGACGAGCCGTGGGGATTGAGGGTCAACGGCGAGATCGACATCTCCAACGGCGAGCTGCTCCAGCGGCTGCTGCTCTCGCGTGCGTCCGTGGCGCCACGGCTCCACCTCGACCTCGAGGGACTGACCTTCGCTGACGTCGGGACGCTGTCCCGGTTGCGCTCGGTGGCGGCCGGGCTGCCCGAGACGGGGTGGCTGGCGCTGGAGGGCGTGCCCGCCTTCGTGCAGCGCACGCTGGACATCTGCGGACTCGGTCACGAGAAGCTGAGGGTCGCTCCATGACGACCGCCACGCACAGCAGCCTGTTCTACGACGGCGACCGGCAGTACGCCACCGAGGCCGGAGGCTTCCTCCGCGACGGGCTCGAGCGCGGACACCGCGGCTTGGTCATGGCACCACCCCGACGTGTCGACCAGCTGCGCTCCGCGCTGGGCCGCGACGCGGACGAGGTGACCTTCGTCGAGGACTCGGTCGCCTACGCGCCGCAGTGGAACGCCTACCGGGTCCTCCTGGACTTCGCCGCCCAGTCGCCCCACGACCGTTCCCGCGTCATCGCCGAACAGGACCTGACGCTCCGGACGCCCGCCGAGCTCGTCGACTACCGGAGGCTCGAGGCCGCCATCAACGTCGTCTTCGCCGGGGCCGACGTCGACCTGCTCTGCCCCTACGACGCGGGCTCGCTCCCGGCGCACCTGCTCGAGATCGGTGTGCACACCCACGGCGCGGTGCTCGCGGACGGCGGCATGTCCGTGAACGAGCGCTTCGACGACCCGTTCGACATGCTGGCCGGGCTGGCCACGGTCGTGCCACCGCCTGTCGATGCGATCACCATCGACTGCTCGTCCGGGGCCGACGTCGCCAGTGCGCGCCGGCTGGTGCGCTCCGTGGGCGGCGAAGCCGGGATCGAGCCCTGGGTGGTCGACGACATGGTGCTGGCTGTCAGCGAGGTGTTGACCAACGCGCTGCGCCACGGCGAGCCGCCGGCGCTCCTCCACGTCTACGAGGAGGGCGCCACCTGGGTGTGCCACGTGACCGATGGCGGACGTGGACTCGTCGACCCCTGTGCGGGCCTGCTCCCGCCCGGCGAGCCGTCGGACCACGGCTACGGGCTGTGGCTGGCGCGTCAGCTCTGCGCGGCCGTCGATGTCGGCAGCGACCCCACCGGCACCCACGTGCGGCTCCACACGCGTACGCCGTCCCGCGTCGGCTGACGGCGCCGACGGCCCGGGTTGCTCAGCCCCGGGCGTCGCGTCGCTCCTGGAGTCGTGCGCGGGCCTCGGCCAGGTAGCTCAGGCACGGGGCCTCGGCGTCAGGGTGCTTCGACGTGAGGTGGAGGATCCAACGATCCATCGCGGCCATGTAGCCGTTGTCCTCGCCCGGCCGGCGTGTGCTCCAGGCGCGGGTGCCGGTGCCGGGGCGCGGCACCTCGCACTGCGTGCACGAGATCGTGTAGGCGAAGGAGTTGTCGGGGCTGACCTCGATGCGGACCACGGCCAGCACTCCTGCCTCGGCGCTGGCCTTCCTCTGTCGGGCGGAGCGGCTGGCGGGCACAGGGACCTCGGTTCGTGCTCGGGGATGGCCGGTCCAGCCTAGGGGCCGATTCCGCGCGGCAGGCTGACGCGTACGACGGTGTCGCCCGGCTGCGACTCCACGCCGATCTCGCCACCGTGGCGCTCGACGACGATCCGGCGGGAGATGTCGAGGCCGAGCCCGGTCCCCTTGCCGACCTCCTTCGTCGTGAAGAACGGCTCGAAGGCGTGGGCCGCCACCTCGTCGCTGAGCCCGTGGCCGGTGTCTCGGATCTCGACGACGACGTGGTGGTCGTCGGCCGAGGTGCGGATGGTCAGGGTGCCGCCGCCGTCCATCGCGTCCACGGCGTTGTCGATGAGGTTGGTCCACACCTGGTTGAGCTCGCCGGGGTTGGCGGTGACGGTCGGGACGGACTCGTCGTAGTCCCGCACGACGGTGACGCCCGCGTCGCGGAGCTTGTGGCCGAGCATGATCAGCGTGCTCTCGAGGCCGTCGACGAGGCGTACGTCCTGGACGGCCGCGCGGTCGAGCTGGGAGTAGGACTTCACCGCCGAGACGAGGTCGGAGATCCGGCGGGTGGCGTTCTGCGCCTCGGCGATCAGGGTCGTCGTGGTCATCGCGCTCGCCACCCACTCCAGGCCGGCCTGGAGGGCCGAGCCGGAGAGGGCTGCCGCCGCGCGGTCGAGCCAAGCGGTGTCCACGCCGGCGCCCGCCAGCGCGGGGGCGATCACCCAGTCGCGCTCGATGTCGTGGTCGGTGAGCCAGTCGGTGAGGGAGTCCTCGAGCTCGGCCAGCGCGACCCCGGTGGGGGCGGACGTCACGTCGATCGAGCGCCGCAGGCCGTCGAGGGCGACGAACTGCTCGGCCGAGATGCCCTCGCCGGCCAGGCGCTGCAGCGCGGCGAAGACGTCGTCGCTGCTCTGCTGCAGCGCGCCGACGGAGCGTACGGCGGCGGAGGCGGGGTTGTTGATCTCGTGGGCGAGCCCGGCCGCCAGCGTGCCGAGCGCGACGAGGGCCTCCCGCTCGCGCGCGTTCTGCTCGATGCGCCGCGCGGTGGCGATCAGCCCGCAGAGCAGGTGGACGGCGAAGGGGAACCACTGCCGGCCGAAGCGGGCGAGCTCGGTGGCCGGGAGCCGGAAGACACGCGTCGGCTCCATGACGCGCGCCGACCCCAGGTAGACGCCGTTGTCGTCCCAGGCCCGGAAGCCGCCGGCCCACTGGCCGGGGTCCTCGATGGTCACCATGACCACTTCCTCGTGCCCGACCCGTCGGACGACCTCGATCCGGCCCTCGAGCATCACCCACCAGTGCTCTGCCGGACGTCCCTCGTCGAAGACGCGGTCGCCCGGGGCGTACGCCACCTCCTCGCCGGCAGCGGCCAGCTCGGCCACCTGCTCGTCGGTGAAGCCCTCCAGGATGGCCATCGCGCGGAGCTCGTCGCCCACCGTCATGACATCTGCCTCACGTCGTCGCCAGGTAGCGGTGGACGAGGTAGACCGACATCGCGCCCTCGCCGACGGCCGAGGCGACGCGCTTCATGCTGTCGCGGCGCACGTCGCCGGCGGCGAAGACCCCGGGCACGCTCGTCTCCAGGGCGAACGGCCCCCGTTCGAGTGGCCATGCGATCCCGGCCGGCAGGTCGGGTCCGGTGAGCACGAAGCCGCGCTCGTCACGTACGACGCTCGAGCCGAGCCAGTCGGTGCGCGGCGCGGCGCCGATGAAGATGAACACCCAGGAGGCGTCGACCTCCTCGACGCCGTTCGGGTGGCACAGCGTGATGCCCTCCAGGTGCCCGTCGCCTCGGGCGCCGACGATCTCGGTCTGCAGGCGGACCTCGATCCCGGGTGTCTCCTGGATCCGGCTGACGAGGTAGTGCGACATCGACGCCTCCAGGTCGGCCCCGCGCGCCACGAGCACCACCCGCGCCGCGTGACGGGCGAAGTTGAGCGCGGCCTGGCCCGCCGAGTTGGCCGCGCCCACGACGTAGACCACCTCGCCCTTCGTCTGGGCCGCCTCGCTGGCGCTGGCGCCGTAGTAGACGCCGCGTCCGACGAGGTCGTCGAGGCCGGGCGCCTCGAGCTTGCGGTACGACACCCCGCTGGCGACCAGGACCGCGCGGGCCTCGATGTCGGCCGAGCCGTCCAGCAGCACGGCGCGCACGGGGCCGCGGGTCTCGAAGCCGACGACGTCGCGCGCGAGCACCATCTCGGCCCCGAAGCGCGCCGCCTGCGCCACGGCCCGGTGGGTGAGGTCGGCGCCGGAGAGGCCCTTGGGGAAGCCGAGGTAGTTCTCGATCGACGCGCTCTGCCCGGCCTGGCCGCCCGGGGCGTCGCGCTCGACGACGACGGTCGCGAGCCCCTCGGACGCGGCGTACACCGCGGCAGCGAGGCCGGCCGGTCCCGCGCCGACGATGCAGAGGTCGTAGAGCGGCTTCTCCGCGCGGGTGCGCAGCCCGAGTGCGTCGGCGAGCTCGACGGTGGTGGGGGAGCGCAGCGCGGCGCCGTCCGGGAGCGCGACGACCGGGAGGTCCTCGAGGGAGGCGCCGGCGAGCTCGAGCAGCCGGGTCGCCTCCTCGGACTGGTCGACCTCGAGCCAGCGGTAGGGCACGTGGTTGTGGGCGAGGAACGTCTTGACCTCGTGGGTGCGCTCCGACCAGCGGTGGCCCACGACGCGCACCTCCGCGTCGCGGTCGGGGTGGTCGTGGACCCAGTCGCGCAGCAGCTCGTCGAGCACCGGGTAGAGCCGGTCCTCGGGCGGGTCCCACGGCTTCATCAGGTAGTAGTCGAGCGCGATGTCGTTGATCGCCCGGATCGCCACGTCCGTGTCGGCGTACGCCGTCAGCAGCAGGAGCTTGGCGTCCGGCGCCTGTTGGCGGACCTCCTTCAGCACCTCGATCCCGGTCATCCCGGGCATCCGCTGGTCGCTCACCACCGCGGCGACCGGCCGGTCCTTGAGCACCAGGTCCGCGAGGATCTCGAGGGCCTCCGCGCCGGAGGTGGCGCGCAGGACGCGGTAGTCCTCGCCGTACCTCGTGCGCAGGTCCCGGACGACGGCAGCGACCACCGCGGCGTCGTCGTCCACCGCGAGGATGGCGGGCTTCGCCATCGACACCTCCCCGGTCCGACCGTCGTGTCGTGACCAGCCGGACGCTACCGGCGCCCGGACCGTCCGGACAGGTGGTCGAGACCAGCTCCCGGCGAGGAGGATGCTCGCCGAATCAGCCGATCGGGGCGGATGCCGTAACGTAGGTGTTGTTGAAGGGACGGTTCACTCCGCCCAGGTCGCGCACAGAGTGCGGCCCGTATCTTGTTTCTCCTGGTTTTCGGTTCGCTGGACATCAGTACGGATGGATGTCTTCAGCGGCTCGGGGCAGATGCCCCCGAACGAGAACAAAGGAAAAAATCATGGCTACTGGAACTGTCAAGTGGTTCAACGCTGACAAGGGCTTCGGCTTCATCGCCCAGGACGGTGGCGGCGAGGACGTGTTCGTCCACTTCTCCGCGATCCAGACCGGCGGCTACAAGTCGCTCGACGAGAACCAGAAGGTCGAGTTCGACCTGGCCCAGGGCCCCAAGGGTCCCCAGGCCGAGAACGTTCGCGTCTCCTGATCTGACCCTCGTAGGGCCCCGACCGCCTCGGCGGTCGGGGCCCTACGTGCGTCCGGGGTCTCGATACACGGCCGCTCGTTCCTCGCGGCCGCACTCGACCACCGAGGACAGTGAGGTCGTGAGGAGAATGTGACGACCCTGCCACCGCAGGTGCAGGGCAGGGGACACACAGCCGGCGCAGGCTCCTCGGCATGAGCATCCCGACCCCCACCCGCCGCACGCGCCGCTGGATCGAGGACTGGCGTCCCGAGGACGCCGAGTTCTGGGAGACCACTGGCCGCAGCATCGCCCGCCGCAACCTCGTCTGGTCGATCTTCGCCGAGCACGTCGGCTTCTCGGTCTGGCTGATCTGGAGCGTGTCGTCGGCGTTCCTGCTGGCGCAGGGCTTCGAGTTCACCCCGCAGCAGCTGTTCCTGCTGGTCGCGCTGCCCAACCTGGTCGGCTCGCTGCTGCGCCTGCCCTACACCTTCGCGGTGCCGAAGTTCGGCGGCCGCAACTGGACGATCGTCAGCGGCGCGATGCTGCTGGTCCCGACGCTGCTCTTCGCGTATGCCGTGCAGGAGCCGTCGACGCCCTACTGGGTGTTCTGCCTCATCGCCGCGACCGCGGGCGTGGGCGGCGGCAACTTCGCCTCGTCGATGGCCAACATCAACTTCTTCTACCCCGCCGAGCGCAAGGGCACCGCGCTCGGCCTCAACGCAGCCGGTGGCAACCTCGGCGTCTCGCTCATCCAGCTGCTGCTGCCCGTGATGGTCGGCGGAGCGGGGATCTTCGGGCTCGTGCAGGCCTCGGGCAGCGGCATCCACCTCGAGCGGGCGGCGTACGTCTACGCCGGTCTGGCGCTGCTCGCCACCGCCGCCGCGTGGCTGCGGATGGACAACCTCAGCACCGTCACGTCCTCGCCGCGCGAGCAGATGCAGGTCGTGAAGCAGCGGCAGACGTGGCTGCTGTCGGTGCTCTACATCGGCACGTTCGGCTCGTTCATCGGCTACTCCGCCGCGATGCCGCTGCTGATCAAGCTCAACTTCTGGGTGCCGGAGCCGGCGCCGCTCGGCACCGGCATCTACTTCGCCTTCTATGCCTTCCTCGGCGCCGGGGTCGGCTCGCTGACCCGTCCGTTCGGCGGCTGGCTGGCCGACCGGTGGGGCGGGGCCCGGGTGACCCTGGGCGCCTTCGCGGCGATGACCGTCTTCACGCTCGGCGTGCTGTGGACGGTCAGCCAGCTCACGGCCAACCCGACGGCTGACCCGGCGATCGCGAGCGGCAACGCTGCGTGGTTCCCGCTGTTCCTGGGCTTCTTCCTCTGCATCTTCGCCGCGACCGGCATCGGCAACGGCTCGGTCTACAAGATGATCCCCGCGCTCTGGAGGGCGAAGGCCGAGCGCTCGACCGTCCCCGGCACGCCGGAGCGCACGGCCGCGCTGACCACCGCCACCCGGCAGTCGTCCTCCGCGCTCGGTGTCATCGGAGCCGTCGGTGCCGTGGGCGGCTTCCTGGTGCCGCTGGCGTTCTCCGCGCCGTGGGTCGCCGACCCGCTGTCCGCGACCCGGGGCGCCTTCACCGTCTTCACCGGCTACTACCTCTTCTGCGCGCTGATGACGTGGGCGCTCTACCTCCGCCGACCGGTCCGCGCGCACGGGCTGGCAGCCGCGGAGATCTGATGACCACGACGACCACGCAGACCCACTGCCCGTACTGCTCCCTCCAGTGTGGGATGCGGCTGGCCGGTCGGCGGGTGCCGGAGGTCGAGCCCTGGGAGGAGTTCCCGGTCAACCGGGGGGCGCTGTGCCGCAAGGGCTGGTCCGCGGCCGGGCTCTACGGTGGCCGCGAGCGGCTGACGTCGCCGTTGGTGCGCGACCGCGAGACCGGCGAGTGGTCGGCGGTGTCCTGGGACGACGCGCTCGACCGGGTCGCCGACGGCATCCGGGCGGCCCAGGCCGCGAAGGGCCCCGACGGCGTGGCGCTCTTCGGCGGCGGCGGCCTCACCAACGAGAAGGCGTACAGCCTCGGCAAGCTCGCCCGGGCCGCGCTCCGCACCTCGCAGATCGACTACAACGGCCGCTGGTGCATGTCGTCGGCCGCCTCCGCCGGGATCCGCGCCTTCGGGCTCGACCGCGGTCTGCCCTTCCCGCTCGCCGACGTCGAGGAGGCCGACGTCCTGGTGCTGGTCGGCTCCAACCTCGCCGAGACGATGCCGCCCGCGGCCCGCCACCTCGACCGGCTGCGCGAGCGTGGCGGCAAGGTGGTGGTCATCGACCCACGTCGTACGCCGACGGCGGACCGCGCCGACCTCGCCCTCCAGCCCGTGCCGGGCACCGACCTGGCCCTGGCGCTCGGGGTGCTGCACCTGCTCGTCGCGGCCGGTGCGGTGGACGAGGACTACCTGGCAGCCCGCACGACCGGCTGGTCGCAGGTCCGGGAGTCGGTGGCCGCGTGGTGGCCCGAGCGGGTCGAGCGCGTCACCGGGATCGAGGCGCACGAGCTGCGCGCCCTCGCGGCCATGCTCGGAGCGTCCCCGCGGGTCATGGTGCTCACCGCGCGCGGCGCCGAGCAGCACTCCACGGGCACCGACACCGTGCTGGCGTGGATCAACGTCGCCCTCGCCCTCGGCATGGTCGGCCGGCGCGGGGCGGGCTACGGCTGCCTGACGGGCCAGGGCAACGGCCAGGGCGGGCGCGAGCACGGCCAGAAGGCCGACCAGCTGCCCGGCTACCGCCGCATCGACGACCCGTCCGCCCGCGCCCACGTCGCGGAGGTCTGGGGAGTCGACCCCGACTCGCTGCCCGGCCCCGGGCGCTCGGCGTACGAGCTCCTCGACGCACTCGGCACCGACGACGGCCCCTCCGCGCTGCTGGTGATGGGGTCCAACATCGTGGTCAGCGCCCCGAACGCCGGCCGCGTCACCGAGCGGCTCGAGTCGCTCGACCTGCTCGTCGTCTGCGACGTGGTGATGTCGGAGACGGCCGCGATCGCCGACGTCGTGCTGCCGGTGACGCAGTGGGCCGAGGAGACCGGCACGATGACCAACCTCGAGGGACGGGTCGTGCTGCGCCAGCGAGCGATCACGCCGCCGGCGGGCGTGAGGTCCGACCTCGACGTGATCGCCGGCCTGGCCTCCCGGCTCTCCGACGTGCCGTTCTCGACCGACCCGGAGGAGGTCTTCGCCGAGCTCGGGCGCGCGTCGGCGGGCGGCCCGGCCGACTACTCGGCGATCACCTACGACCGGATCCGCGAGGAGCACGGCGTCTTCTGGGGCGGTGAGCGGCTCTTCGCCGACTCCTTCACCCACCCCGACGGCCGGGCCCGGATGCACGCCGTGGAGCACCGCGGCGCGGCCGAGCTGCCCAGCGCCGACTACCCCGTCCACCTCACGACCGGGCGGGTGCTCGCGCAGTACCAGTCCGGCGCGCAGACCCGGCGCGTGCGCGCCCTGCCCGACGACGGACCGTTCGTCGAGGTGCACCCCCTGCTCGCGGGGCGGCTCGGCCTCGCCGCCGGCGAGCCGGTGCGGGTCTCGACGCGACGGGGGACGATGACTGCTCCTGCCCGGGTGGTGACGACGATCCGGCCCGACACGGTGTTCGTCCCCTTCCACTGGGTCGGCGCCAACCGGCTCACCCACGACGTCCTCGACCCGGCCTCACGGATGCCGGAGTTCAAGGTGTGCGCGGCCTCGGTGGCACCGGCATGAGCCCGCCCAGGACCCAGCGCGTGGTGGTGGTCGGAGGCGGCATGGCGGCCGTCCGCCTCGCCGAGCAGCTGGCCGGCGCGGACGTCGAGCTCACGGTCCTCGCCGACGAGCAGCACGCCCCTTACAACCGCATCCTGCTCTCGGCGGTGCTCGAGGGCACCCACGCGGCCGACGCCCTGATCCTCCGCTCGCCGGAGTGGTTCGAGGAGCGCGGGATCGACCTGCGCCTGGGCACCCGCGTGCTCGAGATCGACCGCTCGGCCCGCGAGGTCGTGCTCGTCGACGGGGAACGAGTCGCCTTCGACCGGCTCGTCCTGGCCTGCGGCTCGATCCCCACGCTGCCGCCGATCAGGGGCCTGGTGCGCCGCGACGGCACGCTGCACCCGAAGGTCCACCCGTTCCGCAGCCTCGAGGACTGCCGCAGGCTGGACGCCGCCCTGCTGTCGCTGGTCGAGGATGGGCGAAGCCCTGTCACGAGACCCCGGGCCGTCGTCGTCGGTGGCGGCCTCCTCGGTCTCCAGGTGGCCCGCGCGCTGTCGGCCCGCCGCATGCTCACCGAGGTCGTCGAGGGCGCCGACCACCTGCTCGCCAGCCAGGTCGACCCGGCCGCCGGCGCCATCCTGGCTCGCGACCTGCGCCGGCTGGGCACCGACGTCTACACCGGCGCCCGGGCGGTCCGGCTGACCGACGACGGACTGCAGCTCGACAACGGCGCGTTGCTGCCGACCGACCTCGTCGTGCTCACGGCGGGCGGGCGCCCGAGCACGGCGCTCGCCCGCCGGGCCGGGCTGATGGTGGGACGTGGGGTGGTCGTCGACGGCACCCTGACCAGCGTCACCGACGACCGCGTCCACGCCATCGGCGACTGCGCCGAGCACCGCCGGCGTACGACCGGCTTCGTCGCACCCGCCTGGGAGCAGGCGGAGGTGCTGGCGCGCGTCATCCGCGGGGAGCAGGCGTCGTACGACGGTCGCCGCAGCGTCGCGCGGCTCCGGGCCACCGGTCTGGACGTGGCGATCCTCGGCGACCCGCGGTGCCCGGCCGGACGCGCCGACGGGGAGGTCGTCGAGGTGAGCAACCCGATCTCCGGGTCGCACCGCAGGCTGGTGGTGCACGGCGGGCGGATCGTCGGCGCCGCGCTCGTCGGCGACCTCTCCCGCGTCGGCCTGATCACCCAGCTCTACGACCGGGGCACGCTGCTGGGGCCCGACGAGCCCGGCCAGCTCCTGCTGCCCGAGGCCGCCGTGGCACCGGTGCCGCTCCCCGACGAGGCCGAGGTCTGCGCGTGCGCCGGGGTCACGGCCGGGGAGGTCCGGTCGTGCAGGTCGCTCACCGAGTGCGCCGACCGCACGCGCGCGACCACGGGCTGCGGCGGCTGCGCCGACGTCGTACGCCGCTTGGTGGGCGAGCGCGCGCCCGAGCCCGCCCTGTCGTGAGGCATGGCCCGCCGGGCTGAACTGTACGAGAACTGTGCGGGTCGCAGCCGTGGCCGCAGTGCGGGCGGCGGGGTGCACTGGTTCCACCGAGACCCGAGGGGGGTCCGCCACGGAGGGAACCACCAGATGAGAACCACCATGCGTCGCCTGGGCGTCGTGTCAGCAGCTGCCGCGGCGGCGGTCGTCGTGAGCGCCACCAGCGCCAGCGCCCACCACTGCTACGTGCCGATGTACACCCTCAGCGCACCGGTGTCGGCCAACTGGTTCGTGATCTCGGCCGAGGCAGGTGCGCAGATGATGGCCGGCTTCGAGGCGCCCTGCGACGCGGCTGCGGAGGCGGGCTACGACGCGCTGCGCGCCGACGGCCTCCCGGTCGGCATCATGATCTTCGAGAAGATGACGATCGGGGACCCGAAGGCCACTCACCGCGTCCCCAACCCCAACGGCGCCGACGGCAAGGGCCTGGAGTACTTCGGGGCCGGCTCGACGCTCGCCGACGAGATGCTCGAGACCTGGCTCGAGGCTGCTGCCGCCTACGACTGCTGAGCCACCGCGCGGCGGCGGTCGTGTCCCCCGTGGGGGAGAGGACGCCGACCGTCGCCGCGTGGCCGTAGCCACACCGCCTGCAGGCTCGTTGAGTCTTCATGCACCGACTCGTCACCGCCGCTGTCGCCACCGTCCTCACGGCTGCCTCGGTCCCACTTCTCGGCTCCACCACCGCAGTCGCGGCCGATGCCGTCACGACGACCGACGGCTGCCTCCAGAGCGTGCCGGACCCCGGCACCACAGCACCGGTCGACATCTGCTTCACGCTGTTCCGCCCCGCCGGAGCCACCAAGGACCAGCCCGTCCCGATGGTGCTGCACAGCCACGGCTGGGGCGGCAGTCGTACGACGGACCCGTCCGCGTTCGCGTACCTGACCGACGCCGGGTTCGGGGTGCTCAGCTTCGACCAGCGAGGCTTCGGCGAGAGCGGCGGCCACGCCTACATCGAGAACCCCGACGTCGAGGGCAAGGACGTCCAGGAGATCGTCGACCTCGTCGCCGCGCAGGACTGGGTGAAGAAGCAGAAGCCCGGCGACCCGGTGCTCGGCGCGATCGGTGGCTCCTACGGCGGCGGCTACCAGTTCGTCGGCGCGTTCAGCGAGCTCCGCGACACCGGTGCGACGCGGTTCGACGCGCTCGTCCCGGAGATCACCTGGAACAGCCTGACCGACAGCCTGTTCCCGCAGGGCGTGCCGCGAACCGAGTGGGCTTCTGCCCTGACGGCGGCCGCGCTGCCGACCGACGCGCTCCCGCCGATCGTGCTGCAGGGCTTCGCCGAGGCGGCCGCGACCGGCAACGTCCCGTCGTACCTCTATGACTTCCTCGACAAGAACGGGCCGGAGTGGCACGTGCGGCAGGGGAGGAAGCTCGACATCCCGGTGCTCTTCAGTCAGGGCGAGACCGACAACCTGTTCCCGCTCCACCAGGGCCTGGAGAACTTCGCCGGTGCGCTGACCGACAAGGCGCGGGCGCGCAGCATCTTCGTCGGCTACAACGGCGGCCACACGCTGCCGGCGCTGGCGCCGGCAGGGTCGAACTTCGACATCCCGCTGGCGACCAGCGACGCCTGCTCGCCGGTGCTCGGCAGCCCGAACTTCGCCGACCTCGGGCTGCGGTTCCTGCAGCAGAACCTGCAGGGCAGGAAGAGCGGGCTCACGGGATTCGGCGCCTACCACCTGACCACCGCCGGTGGCCGGTGCGTGACGGTGCCGTCGGTGACGCCGAGCAAGGACGTCCCGCTCGGTGAGGTCGTCAGCACCGTGGGTGCGGGCGCGCCGATCGCCTACCCGGTCGCGCAGGGGCCGCTCACCATCGCCGGCACGCCCTCCCTCGACGCCACCCTCACCACACTCGGCCTCGACAACCGCGCCTTCCTGGCGCTGTCGGTGGGCACCAGCCCGCTCGACGCGAAGATCGTGCAGAACAACATGCTGCCGATCCGCGAGAACGGCCTGGTGATCGACAAGCCCCGCACGGGTGTGGAGCTGCCGTCGGTCGCCGTCGACGTGCCTGCCGGCCAGACGCTCTTCCTCACGGTCTCGCCGATCTCGGACATGGCCGCCGGCTTCGGCAGCCGCGTGGTCGGGGCGATGCGGATGAGGGACGTGGTGCTGCACCTGCCGGTGACGCAGAACTGACCCGGGGCGGGCTGACTAGAAGTCCGTCGTCCCGCGCAGCCTGCGCGGGCGGCCGTCGGGGTCGTAGAAGAGGCGGTACGCCCTCCGCGCCCAAGCGCGCGTGGCGCGCGGGAGCTCTGGCGGCTCGTGCAGCCCGATGCGGCTGCCGGGTGCGCCGAGCCTCGAGCGCCACAGCGACATCGGGTCATCGAGGTCGCCCAGCCGCTGGTCGTCGCGCGGCAGACCGAGGTGCTCGGCCCACAGCGTCGTACGGAGGTCGCGCGGCAGGGCGTCGTCGGGGTCGACCACGGCGCAGGTCAGCTCCGAGTCGTGCGTCCACGAGCGCATGTTGAGGTTGTCCGATCCGATCGTCATCCATGCGTCGTCGACGATGCAGACCTTGGCGTGGACGTAGATCGGCGTGCCGGCGTCGTTCTCGAGGTCGAACATCGCGAAGCGGTCGCCGCCCGCCGCGCGCAGGCTCTCCCACGCCTGCCGCTGCCCGTGGAGCATCGGGGGACCGGCGACCCGGTTGGCCTCCTCGGGGTGCCGGGGCACGACGGCGATGACGTGCAGGGCGGGTTCGCGCCGCAGCGCGTCGGCCAGCGTGGTGGCGACCACGTCCGACCAGAAGTACTGGTCCTCGACGTAGACCAGCCGCCGCGCGCGGCTGAAGGCCCGGGAGTAGGCACGAGCGATCGACCGCTCGCCGCCCGGCGCGAACGGGTACTCCGGTTTCTTCGCCGGATAGGTCCGCAGGATCTGCACCTGGTGCCGACCGGCCTCGGGCGGCGGGTCCCAGCGCTCGGGCAGCTGCTCGGGACGGCGCGGCATCCGGGCGATGCGGTGGTGGACCACGCGGTAGGGGTTGCGGTGGTCCAGCGGCGTGCCGTCGTCCCAGCGCTCGGTGAAGGTGTCGAGCACGTGCGCGACCGCCGGACCGCGGATCTCCGCCATCGCGTCGTGCCACGGCGGGGTGTCGCCGTACCTGTCGTCGAGCGGTGGCGCCTGCGGGTCGCCGGCGTGCGACGCGTCGTCGCGCCGGCCGTGGGAGAGATCGATCCCGCCGACGAAGGCCACGTCGTCCTCGGGCCGGCCCTTGCGGCGCACGACCAGCAGCTTCTGGTGGTGCGACCCGCCGCGGCGCACCCGCTCGTCGAGCAGCGCCTCACCGCCGCACTCGTTGATGATGCGACCGAGGTGGCCGTTCTCCTCGCTGTTGAGCGGCCCGGGGTGCGAGCGCCACATCAGCGCCCGCACCTCGACGTCGCGCGCGGCGGCGGCCCTCAGGAGCTCGGCGACGGTCGGGCCGCCCTCGGTCAGCCGTTCGTCGGCGTCCCCGCGCCAGTCGGTGAAGAAGATCCGGTCGCCGGCCTCGGTCGCGCCGACCAGCTCGACCACGCGCGCGAAGTAGTCCGCGCCGTGCACCCGCGGCACGACCAGGTTGCCGGACGTCCACGGACGCTCCGACTCGGGCAGGAACCACTCGCTCACTGCTTCAGGTTCCCAGCACTCGCGGTTTCAGTCACCGTGCGATGCTCGGGCAGTGGTCGCCCGGTCGCTCTCGCTCGACACGCTCGGCGCGTGGCTCGTGAAGGCCAGCGGATCGTTGCCCTCGACGACGCACCACGTGCGGACCCGCTTCGCCGAGGTGGAGTCGTGGTGCGTCCGAGCGACCTACCGGACCGATCTCGTCGCTCCCGGGCAGCGGGTCCTGCTGTGGGTGAGCGGCAACTCCCCTCAGCAGCCGGCGGGGATCTACGCGCACGGGCGCACGACGGGCGTCGCCCGCAACCGCGTCATGCCGGTGGAGCTGACTCCCCTGTCGCAGCCGCTGCTGCGCTCGGAGCTCGTCGGTCATCGCGACCTGTCCTCCATGGAGGTGCTGCGCATGCCGGCGGGCAGCAACCCGTCGTACGTCACTCCGGAGCAGCTGCGGATGCTGGCCGAGCTGGATCCGGAGCTCGCGCCGCTCGTGTGAGGTCGTGCCGGCCAGTTTTCCTGCCCGAAACATTCTGCGACGTCGCTGACAACATCCGCTTCCTACCGTCCTCGGCATGAGCCAACGCAAGAGGATCGTCGTCGTCGGCCACGGCATGGTGGGCCACCGGTTCGCCCAGGCCGCGGTCGAGCGCGGCCTCACCGAGACCCACGACGTCGTGTTGTTCGGCGAGGAGCCGCGCGCGGCCTACGACCGGGTCGCGCTCACGAGCTGGTTCGCCCACGCCGACGGCGCCCGGGGCTCCGCAGCGCTGTCGCTCCTGCCCGGAGGGGAGTACGACGACCCGCGCGTGCGGCTCGTGCTCGACAGCGTCGTCACGGAGATCGACCGCGCCGCGCGGACGGTGACCGTGGTGTCCCCGCCGTCGGCCGCGGGGTCTCGTGACGGGCGGCAGAGCGCCCTCCTCGACCAGCGGGAGGAGGTCGGTGCCGTCACCGTCCACGACTACGACGTGCTGGTGCTGGCCACCGGCGCCGCGCCGTTCGTCCCGCCCGTCGAGGGTCGCGGCAAGGACGGCTGCTTCGTCTACCGCACGATCGAGGACCTCGAGGCGATCCGGTCCGCCAGCGAACGCGCGACCAGCGGCGTCGTGATCGGCGGCGGGCTGCTCGGGCTCGAGGCGGCCAACGCCCTCGTCCAGCTCGGCCTCGAGACCCACGTCGTCGAGATGGCACCCCGGCTGATGCCGGTCCAGCTCGACGATGCGGCCGGCACCACGCTCGTGCGGCACGTCGAGAAGCTCGGGGTCACCGTGCACACGGGGGTGGTGACGGAAGCCATCCTCGGAGAGCACAGCGAGGGCGGCGATTCGGTGAGCGGCCTCCGGCTGCGACAAGCCGGAACCGACGAGGGCGCACCCACGGAGGTGGTCGACGCGCAGGTCGTGGTCTTCTCCGCCGGCATCCGCCCGCGCGACGCCCTGGCCCGCGAGTGCGACCTCGAGGTCGCCCCGCGCGGCGGCGTGCTCGTCGACGAGCAGTGCCGCACGGCCGACCCGGCCATCTTCGCGATCGGTGAGTGCGCGGCGCCGGGCGGCACGATGTACGGCCTGGTCGCCCCCGGCTACGCGATGGCCGAGGTCGTCGTCGACGCCCTGCTGGAGGGCCCCGGCACCTTCACCGGCGCCGACATGTCCACCAAGCTCAAGCTCCTCGGCGTCGACGTGGCGAGCTTTGGCGACGCGTTCGCGACGACCGACGGCGCGCTCGAGCTGACGTACGCCGACGCGGTGAGCGGCGTCTACAAGAAGCTCGTCGTGAGCGAGGACGGGACGCGGCTGCTCGGTGGCATCCTCGTCGGCGACGCGTCGGCGTACGGCGTGCTGCGGCCGATGGTCAGCAGCGGCCTCGCGCTGCCCGACAACCCCGAGCAGCTCATCCTCCCGGCCAGCTCGGGCGTCCAGCTCGGCATGCCCGACGAGGCGCAGGTCTGCTCGTGCAACGACGTCACCAAGGCCGACATCCTGCACGCGGTCACCGAGCAGGGCTGCGAGGACGTGGCCGCGGTCAAGCAGTGCACCCGTGCGGGCAGCACCTGCGGCTCGTGCGTGCCGACGGTGAAGAACATCATCGAGGACCACTTCGCGAGCGTCGGCAAGGTCGTGGACAAGGGACTGTGCGAGCACTTCCGGCTCACCCGGCAGGAGCTCTTCGACGTGGTCGCGGTGCACGGCTACCGCAGCTTCGACGACATCGTCGAAGCCCACGGCACCGGCCGCGGCTGCGACGTCTGCAAGCCCGCGATCGCCAGCATCCTCGCCAGCCAGACGAGCTCCCACATCCTCGAGCGCGACACCGTGGCGCTCCAGGACACCAACGACGCCTACCTCGCCAACATCCAGCGCAACGGCACCTACTCGGTCGTCCCGCGGATCCCCGGCGGCGAGATCACGCCCGACAAGCTGATCGTGATCGGGGAGGTCGCGAAGGACTACGGGCTCTACACCAAGATCACCGGCGGCCAGCGGATCGACCTCTTCGGCGCCCGGCTGGAGCAGCTGCCCGCGATCTGGCGGCGGCTCGTCGACGCCGGCTTCGAGTCCGGGCACGCCTACGGCAAGTCGCTGCGCACGGTGAAGTCGTGCGTCGGGTCGACCTGGTGCCGCTTCGGCGTGCAGGACAGCGTCGGGCTCGCGATCGCGCTGGAGCTGCGCTACCGCGGCCTCCGCAGTCCCCACAAGCTCAAGGGCGGCGTCAGCGGCTGCGCCCGCGAGTGCGCCGAGGCGCGCGGCAAGGACTTCGGCGTGATCGCGACGGAGAAGGGCTGGAACCTCTACGTCGGCGGCAACGGCGGCGCGAACCCGGCCCACGCTCGTCTGCTCGCCGGCGACCTCGACACGGCCACGCTGGTGTCGTACCTCGACCGCTTCCTCATGTACTACGTGCGCACCGCCGACCGGCTCCAGCGCACGTCGACCTGGATCGAGCACCTCGAGGGGGGTCTCGACCGGGTGCGCGCCGTGGTCGTCGACGACTCGCTCGGGCTCGGCGCGGACCTCGAGGCCGAGATGGCGCGGCACGTCGGCGGCTACGAGGACGAGTGGCGCGCGACGCTGGAGGACCCGGCCAAGCTGTCGCGGTTCGTCTCCTTCGTCAACGCGCCGGGAACGCCCGACCCGTCGATCGCCTTCACCACCGAGCGCGAGCAGATCCAGCCCCTCCTCCCCGCCCTCATCCCGGTGGGAGCGCCGTCATGACGACGACCCAGCTGACGTGGACCGCCGTGTGCGCCGCCGACTCCATCCCTCTGGAGGCGGGCGTCGCCGCCCTCGTCGACGGCTGCGCGGTGGCGGTGTTCCGGACGCATTCCGGCGAGGTCTTCGCACTCTCGAACGTCGATCCGTTCAGCGGTGCGTCGGTGCTCTCGCGGGGGATCGTCGGCAGCCGCGGTGACGCGCCGGTGGTGAGCTCGCCGATGTACAAGCAGGCCTTCGACCTGCGCACGGGTCGCTGCCTCGACGACCCCGGCGTGCGCGTGGCGTCGTACGACGCCTCGGTGGTCGACGGCGTCGTCCACGTCGGGGACGTGACGTGAGTGGCCTGCCCCTGGAGGGCTTCCGGATCGGCGTCACGGCGGCCCGCAAGGCCGATGAGCAGGTCGCCCTGCTGCGCCGACGAGGTGCCGAGGTCGAGTGGGCCGCTGCCCTGTCGATGGAGCCCAACCACGTCGACCTCGCCGAGCTGCTGGCCGCGACCAAGGAGGTGCTGGTCGAGCCGGTCGACCTCTTCCTCGCCACCACCGGCATCGGGATGAAGACCTGGCTGGAGGCGGCGTCGGACGCCGGGTGGTACGACGACCTGCTGGCCGTCCTCGGCCGGGCCGAGATCCTCGCCCGGGGCCCCAAGAGCGTCGGCGTGCTGCGCCGGCACGGCTTGCGCGAGCTCTGGGCGCCGGAGTCGGAGTGCTTCGAGGACGTGCTCGCCCACCTGCGCGGTCGCGACCTCACGGGCAAGCGGATCGTCGTGCAGGAGCACGGCCAGTCGCTGTCGATGGCCGCCCACGCGCTGCGCCGCCAGGGCGCCACCGTGGTGACCGTCCCGATCTACCGCGTGGCGTCGGCCGACGACCCGTCGCCGATGTTCCACATGATCGACCTCGTCGCCGACCGGCAGCTCGACGCCGTCACCTTCACCTCCGCGCCCGCGGTGGCCGCGCTGATGGAGGCGGCCTTCTCCGTCGGCCGGCGCGACGACGTGATCTCCGCGTTCCAGTCCGACGTCGTCGCAGCCTGCGTCGGCCCGGTCACCGCGGCCGCCTTCGAGATGTGGGGCGTCCCCACGATCGTGCCCGACCGCTCGCGCCTGGCCGGGATGGTCAAGCAGCTGGAGACCGAGCTGCCGACGCGCCGCGACGGTGTCGACGTACGCCTCTCCGACGGGCGGACGCTCATCGTGCACACCGACTCGATCCTGCTCGACGGCGTGCCGGTCGAGCTCTCGCCCGCGCCCCTGTCGGTGCTCAACGCGCTGCTGGTGAACCCCGGGTTCGTGGTCTCCCGGCGCGCCCTCCTTGCCGCACTGCCTTCGGGTCAGGCCGGGTCGGAGCACGCGGTCGAGATGGCGGTCGCCCGGTTGCGGGCCGCGATCGGGACCAAGGCGGTCCTGACCATCGTCAAGCGGGGCTACCGGTTGGCCGTCGGCTGAGCTCGATGGCGACCGGTCCTCCCGTCGACTCGGGGACGCAGCAGCTCAGATCGGCACGACAGGCGGACGGCGGTGACTCCGCCTCCAGCCGGGCGCGTACGTCGTCCAGCTGGGCGGCGAGCTGCTGCAGCTCGGCGATGCGGTCGGCGACCTCCGCCTGCTTGTCCTCGACGAGCCGGATCACGCGCTCCTGCGTGGCGCCGCAGCTCGTGCTGCTCCAGACCGGGAGCAGCGTCGTGACCTGCTCACAGCTCAGGCCCATCCGCCGGGCCCGCGCGATGAAGAGCAGTCGCGCGGCCGCGTCCTCCGCGTAGTCGCGGTAGCCCGAGGCGGTCCGATCCGGCTGGGCGAGCAGGCCCACCCGCTCGTAGTACCGCACCTTCACCCGCGACAACACCGAGCTCGCCGTCGACGTCCCGGGCGCCGGCCAGCAGCACCGCGCCGAGGCGGGCGGCATGACCATCGCACTGGAGCGGTGGAACGCCGGCCTCGACACGGCCGAGTGGTTCGCCGACCTGCCCGACGGCGCCTGCCAGGAACCCCACTGGGGCTACTGCCTGGAGGGTGCGGTGACCATGCGCTACACCGACGGCGAGTCCGACGTCATCTCCGCCGGCGACGCCTACTACATCCGGCCCGGCCACAACGCCCACATCGACCGCGACGCGGTGTTCGTCGAGTTCACCCGGGCCGACCAGGCCCCGGGGATCAACACGGTCGAGCTGGCCGAGGTCACGTCAGGACGATCATGAGGATGACGACGGTGAACACCACGGTCTGGGCGCTGTGGACGATGATCCCGATCCACGCGCTGCCGTACCTCTTCGAGGGATAGGCGACCACGAGGGACTCGATCAGCGTCCCGGGGATGGCCCACGGGACGTGCAGGTGGTAGCCGGCCCACAGGACGCCGTTGGCGACCCAGTCCCAGCGCCCGAAGGAGCCGTTCATGCGGGGCAGCAGCAGGCCTCGGAACAGCAGCTCCTCACCCAGCACGGTGTTGAAGACCATCATCGTGACGATCACCGCGAACCACGGCCAGTTGCCCGAGAAGAACTCCTGGCCCGCCGCGGACTGCAGGAACAGCGCCTGGTCCCGGTTCACGGGCGCGGGGAGCTTGACCAGCTCCTCCTTGAGCGCGACGACGGCGATCAACGGGATCGTGACCAGCCAGAGCCGGCCACCTCGGCGGCCGGTGCGCGGGCTCTGCGGCTTGCTCAGCCACAGTGCACGCTTGACGACGCTCCAGCGCAGGCTCCCCTGCTCGCGGTGCACGAGGACCATCACGAGGACGAACTGCCAGACGAGCCCGACGGTCAGGCTGAGCACGATGGCGCGGGGCCAGGCGCTCGGTCCGTCGAAGGCACGGGCGAGCACCGGGGCGACCACCCAGGCGAGCACGCCCATCGGGAGGGCGGCCGCTGCCCAGGTCGCGACGGTGCGTCGGACGGAGTACTGCGGGAGCCCGGTCGCGTCGTGCTGATCCGACCGCGGCTCGGTGGGTGGTGCGACGGAGGCGTCGCGGGTGGTGAGGGACATGGTGGTGGTCTCCAGATCTGCGGGACGGGGGACGTGTGGGGGACGTTCTCGACGTTAGGGACGAGGGCGTGTCCGCGCGTCGTCAGAAGCTCGCCTCCGTGGTGGCACCTGCGGAGGACCCCGGTCCTCCCTTGGTAGGACCCCGCAGCGGGCGACGTACGCTGCGGGACGTGACAGACGCGCTGGACGAGGGGCCGTTCTTCCACGGCACGAAGGCCGACCTCCGGGTCGGAGACCTGCTCACGGCCGGCTTCAGGTCGAACTACCGCAGCGAGGTCGTGATGAACCACGTCTACTTCACCGCGCTGCGCGACGGTGCCGGCCTCGCCGCCGAGCTCGCGGCCGGCGACGGCACTCCACGCGTGTACGCCGTCGAGCCGACCGGCGACTTCGAGGACGACCCGAACGTGACCGACAAGAAGTTCCCCGGCAACCCCACGCGGTCCTACCGCAGCCGCGAGCCGCTCAGGATCGTGGGCGAGGTGGACGACTGGCCACGGCTGACCCCCGAGGCGCTGCAGGCCTGGCGCGACCGGATCGCGGCGATCCTCGGCGACGAGCGCGGCGAGATCATCAACTGACTCTTGACACCTCTCGATGCCTGAGTGATAATCGAACATACGTCCTGCATCTCTGCTTGAGTGCAGTTGGCGCTCAGCCGCCGATCAAGTCCTTCAACGGATGGGGATCGGTGTCGACTGCCTGCTGGAGCAGGCGGTAAAAGAGCATCCCTCGGGCTCGTGAGTTGCGCCGGTTGAACCGGAAGGTGAACTCGTCGAGGTAGTAGGGCAGGTGCGCCTGGCTCAGTCGATAGTGCAGCGTGCCGGCGGTCCATCGCTTCAACAGTGAGGACACCAGGTGGGGTCCGGGCATGACAGCGTCACGATCCTCCACTGCGTAGCTGTTCTTGGTGCTCGGCGTGGCCTCGTGCGGGTAGCCGAGGCCCGGGAAGCGCTGGAACATGCGGGCGCCGTCGGTGTGGATCGTGGTGCCGGGGGCGATGACCTGAGTGGCGAATTCGATCATGTCGAGCCCGCCGACCTTGTCGGCGACCTCGAGCCGGACCCGGCCCAGGCGGCCGGCCGCGGTGCGCTCAACGGCGATAGTGATCGGGACCTTGTCGCTGCCTCCGCCGGCCTGACCTGCGGTTTTGCCGCCGAGGAAGCTCTGGTCCAGTTCCACGACGGGTGCGCCGTCCTGACCGCCAATCAGGTCTCGCTCAGGGCGCACCATCGCGCGACGGAGCTTGTGCAGCCAGGCCCACGCGGTCTCGTACGACCCGAACCCGAGGACGTCTTGCAGCCCTTGGGCTGACACCCCGTTCTTCTGCGAAGTCACCAGCCACACCGCGGCGAACCAGGTCGACAGCGGGGTGTGGGAACGGTGGAAGATCGTGCCGGCCGTCACCGAGGTCTTCAGGCCGCACTCGGCACACATCCGCAGATCCTTGGCCGTGCGCCAGTGCGATCCGCTGCCACAGGCAGGGCACGAGAAACCCTCCGGCCAACGCAGCCCAGCCAGATAGTCGCGACATGCCTGGTCATCGGGAAACCACTCCCGCATCTCCTGGAAGGTCCGCGGGTAGTCCGTGCCACCAACCGGGTGCTCGAGACTCACCCAACGAGGCTACTGCACTCAAGCAGAGATGCAGGAC